>JAWLCP010000062.1:0-15071 GCA_041687115.1 Anaerolineae bacterium | reverse complement strand
GATGCCCGGCTCAGTCGGTGATTCTCACATCCCCATCGATTGACTGTTCCCTCGGATGCCACTCACATTTGGGACTACCGCCTTTGGAGTTGCCGTCTTCGCAAGGCTGGATCAACGAGTCTGCCCCCTCGATTTCGGCTACGTGGAGGATTCCCCATAGATGATGCCTGTCTCCTTTGCTGCGGGACGGCGGGGATCCCGAAGCGCCCGTGGCGTCGCGATCGATTGGGACGACTGTCTTCACCGTGACCTGTCTCTGTGGGCAGAGTCATTGCAGCTGGAGGTTCCCTTTGACGAGTTCTGAGATGATCAACCTGGGCACGGCGGACCGGGATCCCACCTTTGTGGACCGTTTCGCGCCGGCGAGCCGGCTGATCAGGCAGTGTATTCAGTGCGGTACTTGCTCCACCTCCTGCCCCACTGCCTATGCCATGGACTATACGCCCCGCCAGGTGTGGCGTTTGCTGCAGCTGGGGTTTGTGGAGCAGGTGCTGAACAGTCAGACTTTCTGGCTCTGCACGGTATGTGCGTCCTGCCAGGTCCGCTGCCGACGTGGTATTGACATCAAGGATGCGATGGTCGCTCTCAAGGAATGGGCCATCCGGGAGGACATTGAAGTTCCCGAGAGGCTGGCAGTGTTGAGGGACACGGTTCTCGATTATCATAACATCTCGGGCGACGACAATGCCACCCGTCTCGTTTGGAGTGAGAACCTGCTCGAGCGGCCGTTGGGCGTGGAGCCACTCCGGGAGTCGGCGGAGACAGTCTACTTCGTCGGGTGCGTCAGTTCATTCTACCCCCGGACCTACTCCATTCCCCAGGCACTGGTCCAGGTAATGGATCGGGCCGGGCTGGAGTTCACCACTCTCGGTGGAGGGGAATGGTGCTGTGGTTATCCCCTCTACGTGGCCGGGATGCGTGACCAGATGATGGGCTTAGCGCAGCACAACGTGAGAAGCGTGCGGGCAGTCGGCGCCAAGAAGGTTGTCTTCACCTGTCCCTCGTGCTACTACGCCTGGTCGCATCTCTACCCCGAGATGGCCGACACATCAGGCCTCCAGTTGCTACATGCCACGGAGTTCCTGAGCGAGTTGCTGGGCGAGGATCGGTTCGTACTGGGGCCTGTGGAGGAGATCGTGACGTACCATGATCCCTGCGACCTCGGACGGAAGTGCGGTGTGTATGATGCACCGCGGGAGGTGCTGCGTGCCATCCCCGGGTTGGAACTCCGTGAGATGGCGATGAACCGGAGAGACGCGCTCTGTTGCGGGGGCGGCGGTGATGTGGAAACGGTGGACCCCGACGTCCCCGCTGCGGTGGCGGCAAGGCGTCTGGCTCAGGTGGAAGCGACCGGTGCCAGATACGTCGCTTCAGCGTGTCAGCAGTGCGAACGTACGCTCCAGGAAGGAGCGCGGCGGAATCGCATTCGCATTCGTGCTGTCGACGTAGTGGATCTGCTCTGGCGATCCATCCAGACAGCGGAGAGGTGAGAAAGGAGTTGCCTGTGGAACCCGTTCGCATTGGCGTCTTTGTCTGTGAGTGCGGCGGTAACATCTCAGCCGTGGTGAAAGTTGACGACTTGGTGGACTTCGCCGCCGGCTTGCCCGGGGTGGTCGTCGCTCGTGGTCACAGATACGTGTGCTCAGGATCCGGGCAGGAGATGATTCAAGCGGAGATCGAGCGTTACAACCTGAATCGAGTTGTTGTGGCTTCGTGCACGCCTCGCATGCACGAGCCCACCTTCCAGCGTGCGCTGGAGGAGGTTGGTGTCAATCGTTACTTCTTTGAGATGGCCAACATCCGCGAGCACGTCTCCTGGGTGATCGAGGATCGTCTGAAGGCGACCCAGAAGGCCTACCGGTTGATCCGTGCTGCCGTCGCTCGTGTGGCGCTGCATGCTCCTTTAGAGGCACGCCAGGAGCCACTGACGGAGGCAGCTCTCGTCGTGGGGGGAGGCATCGCCGGAATCCAGTCTGCCCTCGCGATCGCCGACATGGGGTACCACGTCTACTTGGTGGAGCGGGAGCCTTCCATCGGGGGGCGAATGGCGGAGCTCAACAAGACCTTCCCCACTCTGGACTGCAGTACCTGAATACTGGGACCCAAGATGATGGATGCCGGTCGGCATCCCAACATTACCCTCCTGACCTACAGTGAGGTCGAGGAGGTCTCCGGATACGTCGGCAATTTCAAGGTCAAAGTGCGCAAGAAGGCCCGCTACGTGGATGAGACTGCCTGCACTGGCTGCGGCATATGCTGGAACGAGTGCTTTACCCGGCGAATCCCGCGCGACAAGCAGATCAAGATGGGCGACATCACTGTTGGGGAGAGGAGGGCTGGAGAGCGATGAGGGTTGACCAGGAACGAGTCAACGAGATTGTCGATCGTTACGGTGCAGAGCGAATGCACGCGCTGGCTATCCTTCAGGACATTCAGCGTGAGCACAACTTCTTGCCACGGGAGGCGCTCGAACAGACGGCACAACGCTTGGGCGTAACGGAAGGCGAGATCTATCGTCTGGCGACGTTCTTCAAGTCCTTCAGCCTACATCCAAAGGGCGAATACGTGTGCAAGGTCTGTTTGGGGACTGCCTGCCACGTGCTCGGCGGCCCGCGCATCCTGGAATCCTTGGAGCGGGAGCTCGGCATCAAGGCTGGCGAGACGACGTCCGACGGGAAATTCTCGCTGGAGGCGGTCCGCTGCCTCGGCGCCTGCGCCCTGGGACCCGTCGTTGTGGTCAACGAAGAACCCCATGCCCATATGACGCCCGACAGAGCAGCCAAACTGATCAGGGGAATAGCCGCCAGCGAGGGTGAGACAGATACGGAGGGATCATCGGCCGAGCCGCCGCCTGTCCGGTCAGCGATCGATCTCTCGACCGTACTGCCCGCGGGATAGACTGAGCGAGACGAGACATGCCAAAGCTCAAGAGTGTGGAAGAACTGGAAGATTTGCGGGATCAACTGCAGAAGGACTTAAGCATGCGCACCAAGACGAGCACCACGATTACGGTCGGGATGTCCACGTGTGGCATCTCGGCCGGCGCTCGCGAGGTCATGCACGCGATCTTGAATGAGCTGGAAGAGCGAGGTATTGACGCCCGCGTCACCAGTGTCGGTTGTATCGGGATGTGCTCGAAGGAGCCCCTGCTCGATATCCAGCAGGGACACGAACCCCGCATCACGTACGGCAACGTGAAGCCGAAGATGGTGCCGCGCATCATCCAGGAGCACCTGGTGAACGGTCAGGTCGTGGATGAGTGGGTTGTTGGCCGAATAGCAGCGGCGCAGGAGGCTTCAAGTGGCTGAACGACATCAAGTACGTGTTCTCGTCGGCTGCCTCCACGACCGCTGTGAAGACCTGGTACCGACGCTCCAAAAGGAGGTTGAACGCCGCGGGCTGACCGGTGAGGTGGACGTCGTGGAAACGGGCTGCCGGGGGATGTGCGCGATGAGTCCGGTGATTCTCGTCGAGCCCGAAGGGTTTTTCTACACCGACGTAAGACCCTCCGACGTACCCGAACTCGTCGAGGAAACGGTGGTCAAGGGGCGCGTCGTCTCGCGGTTGACGTATAGGGAGCCGGACACGCACCAGCAGGTCTGTGAATACGAGGAGATTCCTTTCTACAGCAAGCAGTTGCGGCACGTGATGCACAACTGTGGCATGATTGACCCGGAATCGATCAACGAGTATATTGCATCCGGGGGATACCATGCGCTGGGTGAAGCCCTAACGACGATGAAACCCGAGGAGATCATTGAGGAGATTAAGGCGTCAGGGCTGCGCGGGCGCGGTGGAGCTGGGTTTCCAACTGGACGTAAGTGGGAGTCGACCCGTGAAGCCGAAGGCGAAGTGCGATATGTCGTTGCCAACGGTGATGAGGGCGACCCTGGCGCGTTCATGAACCGCAGTCTGATGGAGGGAGACCCTCATGCCATCATCGAAGGGATGATCATCGGCGCCTACGCCATTGGCGCGTACGAGGGCTTCATCTACGTGCGAGATGAGTACCCGCTGGCAGTCAAGAACCTAAGCTTGGCCTTGGAACAGGCGCAAGAGTACGGCCTGCTAGGTGAGGGTATCTTGGGCACCGAGTTCGATTTTGATGTCCGTATCGTGCGCGGAGCAGGGGCGTTTGTGTGTGGCGAGTCGAGCGCGCTGATGCAGTCGATAGAAGGCAAGGTCGGCGAACCGAGACCCAAGCACTATCACGCCACAGAACGCGGGTTGTGGGATCAGCCCACGGCCCTCAACAACGTCGAAACCTGGGCCAACGTCCCGCTGATTATCAACAACGGCGCCGACTGGTTCGCTTCGATCGGCACGGAGAAGAGCAAAGGCACCAAGACCTTCTGCCTGGTAGGCCAGATTTCCAACACCGGGTTGATCGAGGTGCCGATGGGCATCACACTGCGCGAGATTATCTACGACATCGGCGGCGGCGTGCCCGGTAACGGCGTATTCAAGGCCGTCCAGACGGGCGGGCCGTCGGGAGGCTGCATCCCGGCCGATAAGCTTGACTTGCAGGTCGATTACGACAGCTTGATCGAAGCCGGGTCGATGATGGGCTCCGGCGGTATGATCGTCATGGACAATCATACCTGCATGGTCGATATCGCCCGCTATTTCCTCGATTTCCTGAAGGAAGAGTCGTGTGGCAAGTGCTCGGCTTGCCGCGAGGGCATTCGGCGCATGCTGGAAATCCTGACGCGCATCACTGAGGGCGAGGGAGAGATGGCTGATCTGCACACCCTAGAGGCCGTAGCAAGGACAGTGAAGAACGCCTCGCTGTGCGGTCTGGGGAAGACAGCGCCCAACCCAGTGCTGAGCACACTACGGTACTTCCGCGATGAGTACGAGGCCCACATCAAGGATAAGAGGTGTCCGGCGGGGGTCTGTCGGGCGTTGATTGAGTACTACATCATCGCGGATGCATGTACTGGGTGTGGGCTTTGTCGACGCCAGTGCCCGCAGGAAGCGATCAGCGGGGAGAAGAGAGAGCCGCACGTTATTGACCAGGAGCTCTGTATTACGTGTGGCATTTGTCACGACGTCTGCAGGTTCGACGCGGTGGGCGTGAAATAGGCAGGAGCGCGATATGGCAACACTGATTATTGATGGACAGGAATTACATGCCGAAGAGGAGCAGACCGTCCTCGAGGTTGCCAGAGAGAACGGGATTGAGATACCGACGTTGTGTTACCACCCGCTTCTGGAACCGTACGGGGCCTGCCGTCTGTGCACCGTTGAGATTACTCGCCACGGGCGCTCCCAATTGGAGACGGCGTGCACTTATCCGGCTTGGGATGGGATCGAGGTAAAGACCGATTCGCCTCCGGTGAAGGAGGCGCGTAAGATGATTCTGGGCCTGTTGCTGGCGCGCTGTCCTGAGGCGCCCGCCATCCAGGATCTCGCGCGGCAGTATGGTGTCACGGAACCCCCTTTCCCGCCGGAAGATCCGGAACGGAAGTGCATCCTCTGCGGCTTATGTGTGCGAACGTGTCACGAGCTGGTGAAAGCGGATGTCCTGAACTTCTCGCAGCGGGGGATCGACCGGCGGGTTGGACCTCCCTTCTTGGAGGAGAGCAGTCAGTGCATCGGTTGCGGGGCCTGTGCGGTCGTCTGCCCCACCGGCGCCATTGAGATCGTCCTGGAGGACGTGGCGGTCTACGGGGCCAAGCCGCTGGGGCCGACCAGCGCTGTCTGGGTGCCTTCGATGCAGGCGGTTCCCCAGGTGCCGGTGATCGATGCAGATGCTTGTATTCACTTCCGGCAAATGGATCGCAGCGAAGGCGAGATCGTGGACGCCTGCCAGGCCTGCCAGATGTTGTGCGAGGCTGACGCGATCGACTTTGACCAACAGGACGAGATCGTCGAGTTGGACGTGGGCGCGATCGTCGTCGCCACTGGCTTCGAGATGTGGGACCCTCATGCGCTGTCCCAGTACTCCTACGGGAAGTCCCCCAACATTATGACCGGCCTGGAGTTTGAACGGCTCTCCAACTCCGGCGGCATCACCGGAGGCGAGATTCTCACCGCCGAGGGCAAAGAACCCGAGAAGGTCGCCATCATACACTGCGTCGGCAGCCGCGACCACAATGCTCATGAGTACTGCTCCCGCTTCTGCTGCATGTACTCGCTCAAGCAGGCCCACCTGGTGCGGGACAAGACGGGTGCCGAGGTGTACGAGTTCTACATGGATATGCGCACGTTCGGTAAGGGCTACGAGGAGTTCTACGAGCGTCTGCAGCGTGAGGATGTGACGTTTGTTCGCGGACACGGTGCCGAGGTGGAGGTCCTGCCGGATGGCAGGTTGCGCGTCAAAGGAGAGGACGCCGACTTGGGATGGGTCTTCGCAGTGGACGTCGATATGGTGATCCTTGCATCGGCCGTTGAGCCGCACCAGGATGCCGATCACGTCGCTTCGCTTTTCGGCATCGGTCGTACGTCTGACGGCTGGTTCGCCGAAGCCCATCCTAAACTGCGCCCTGTCGACACGGACGTGCGAGGGGTCTTCCTCGCCGGATGCTGTCAGGGGCCGCGCGACATCCCAGACACCGTGGCCCACGCTGGCGCCGCCGCGCACGAAGCCGTGGAGCTTCTCAACCGGGGTGTGGTCACGATTTCGCCGCTGGTCGCTGCTGTCGACGAGGAGCTCTGCTCAGCCTGTAAGACCTGTCTATCACTGTGCCCGTCTGGTGCCATCGACTTCGTTGAGGCGGAAGGGGTGGCACGGGTCAACGAGGCGCTGTGTAAGGGCTGTGGTACGTGTGTTGCCGCTTGCCCCGCTGGGGCGATCACGGCTTGGCACTTCACGGACGAACAGATCCTGGCCCAGATCGAGAGCTTGTTGCGCACACCGGTGAGCGAGGACGCAAGGGTCGGCGAGAAGTTGAGGCCATGAGACTCAATCGTCTGGAGACCGTTTCCTGGCAGGACTCTCAGCTTCTCTACCACGCGCAGCCGCGCCTGGGTCGCGAAGGGTTGAATCTTCTGGCACCGGCCACGCCCTACGTGTGCATCGGCTACTTCCAGGACCTGGAACAGGAAGTGGACGTGGCCTACTGCCGTGAGAATCGCATCCCTGTTTTCCGGCGCGAGGTCGGCGGAGGAGCCGTCTACCTCGATGGTGACCAGCTCTTCTTCCAGCTTATCATCCACCGCAATAACTCGCTGATCCCCGAGGGCGGGAAGCTGGCTTTCTACCGCAAGTTCCTCCAGGCACCCATCGAGGCCTATCGCGCGCTGGGCATCCCCGCCGAGTACCGCCAGGTCAACGACATTGTCGTCAATGGGCGCAAAATCTCTGGGTGTGGGGCGGCGGAGATCGGGGATTACTACGTGCTCGTCGGCAATCTGATTGTCGACTTCGATTACCGGACGATGGCCCGTGTGCTGAATGTCCCGGACGAGAAGTTCCGCGATAAGGTCTACAAGACGATCCGTGAGAATCTCTCGACCGTCAAGCGGGAGCTCGGCGGTGCCCCACCGCGGGAGGAGCTCTGGTCGCTGCTGGCGCGGGAGTTCGCTGAGGTTCTCGGTTCGCTGGAGGTTCAGACGGCAGTGGACCCAGCCTGGCGGGCCAGGGTCGAGGAGCTGGCGGAGCGGTTCACCAGCGATGTGTGGCTCTATCAGAAACGACATCCTCAAGCCCGTCGGAACGTGAGGATCCGCGCAGGGGTCAACCTGCTTGAGCGTATGCGCAAGGCATCCGGTGGTCTTCTCCGAGCAGTCCTGGAGGTGCGCGAAGGGGTGCTGGCGATGGTCTCAATATCTGGAGATTTCTTCTTTTACCCGGAGGAGCGGCTGGCGGATCTGGAGCTTGCGCTGACCGGTATGGCTCTGGAGAACGTGGAGCAGGCCGTGGAACGGTTCTACGAGGAGCACGGTATCGAGAGCCCCGGCGTCACGCCCCAGGACTTCGCCCGGCTGCTTGATGTCTGAGTTGATTCCGCAATCGAGTGCCAGGTCCTGCCCACGGGGAGGGGGGCTCCGGTGTGTGCCACACGATAGTTGCTGCCAGGACGCGCTGTGGGTATAATAGACTAGAAACAGGTAAAGGAAAGGTTGGGTGACGTGGTTTGGGTGCGAGGCGTTCTCGCATCTCATCAGGTGATGCTGGCGCTTCTCCACGGTCAGGCCTTCTTCGTGCTGGGCTTGTCGGTCCTGCTTCTGACGCGCCGAGGTATTCGGCTCGAGCTCGCGGGCGAGCTGGCCCCTCTGGCCGCCTTCGGCTTCTGTGAGGCCACCGTGGCCTGGGCTACGGCCTGGCTCGGTGCGGCGGGGACATCACCGGTGTGGCTGGCCTGGTGCCGGCTCGTCCTTCTCGCTCTCGGATCTGCTCTGCTGCTCTCTTTTGCGTTGCAGGTCTACATGCCGGCCGATAGGCGAGATCGGCAGCGCTGGTTGGCCGCCGGGGGGCTTCTTCTGGCGTGGGGGCTGGGGCTTGCTGTCGCTGGGTTCAGCGGAATCCCGGAAGGGCGGATGAGGCTCGTCGGAGAGATCGCAGCCCGCTGTGGTTTCGCATTGCCTGGGGGCTTGCTTGGCGCATGGGGGCTCCGCCGCGAGATGTATCGGACGATTGAACCGGCGCGCCTGGCCTTGGTCAAGGGACCTGTCCGTATCGGCGCACTCGGGCTCGGCAGTTTCGCTCTGTTCGGTGGGCTTATCGGGCCCGCTGCGCCGTTCTTCCCCGCCAATCTGATCAACGAGGATCTACTCCTGAGCTTCACAGGCGTTCCGGTGGCCCTTCTCCGTGCGTTGTCAGGTGTTGCGCTTGGCGTGAGCGTCGTGCAGACGCTGAGCGCTGTCTTGAATGAAATCGAGCTGTGGCTCGAGAGCGTGGAGCGGATGCACGCTCTGGTCGACGAGCGGGAACGGATCGGACGTGAGTTGCACGATGGGATTATCCAGTCGATCTACGCGTCGGGTCTCATTCTCGAGGGCGCGCGACAGAACATCGCCGAGAACCCGCGTCAGGCGCGAGATCAGTTGACGCACGCCATCGAGAATCTGAACAGGACGATCCGGGACATCCGCCGCTACATATTCGATCTCCGGGGTGAGTTGCCACAGGATGATCTGCAGACGGGCCTGCGGGAGATTCTGAAGGATTTCCGCATCAATACCCTGTTGGAGACAGAGTTCAGGGTGAACGGAGACGGCATCAGGCGGATTGACGCAGAGCGTCGGCAGCACGTCTTCCAGATTGCACGTGAGGCCCTGACGAACGTGGCTCGGCATGCTCACGCTCGGAGTGTTCGGGTGCATTTGAACTACGGGGCCAACGCGCTCCAACTGAGTATCTCCGACGATGGGGTGGGGCTCTCGGCACCGCCGAGCAGCAATGGGCAAGGGCTGCGCAACATCCGCGAGCGAGCTCGGTTGCTCAACGGGATGCTCGATATCGACACCACGCCCCAGGAAGGACTGCGCCTGATCCTCAGCGTGCCCTATGAGCAGCGTATAGTCCTGCCCGTTCGCGGAGACGGCGGTTGCGATGACGGGGCAGAGCAAGCGTCCCCAGCTTCCGCCGGGCACTCGCTGTAGGCTCTCCGCTGCGCCTGCTCTCGCACGCGGTGTGGACGGGTTCTGGGTAGTGTGAGGTCAACCTATGGCGCTTAAAGTGTTGATTGCGGACGATCACGAGGTGGTGAGGCTCGGTCTGCGTACTCTCATTGAGAGCCACTCGGGCTTCTCGGTGGTCGGTGAGGCGGCCACCGTCAAGGATGCTGTGCGCGAGACGTTGCTCCTTCGCCCTGACGTCGTCGTGATGGATATTCGCCTGCTGGGGGGCAGTGGTATTGACGCCTGCGAGCAGATAGTGGGCCAGGCGCCGGAGACGAAGGTGATCATGCTCACCTCCTACGCGGAGGATGAGATGTTGTTCGATGCCATCGCCGCAGGTGCGTGTGGCTACGTTCTTAAGCAGATTGGCAACGAGGACTTGATTCGCGCCTTGGAGACCGTGGCCAGAGGGGAGGCGCTCCTGGATCCGGCACTCACCCAGCGGGTGTTCGATCGGGTTCGGGAGGCGGCGCGCAGGGAGCACGGCGAGGCATTCGTCGAGCTGACGGATCAGGAGATGCGCGTCCTGGCTCAGGTGGCCAAGGGGAGGACGAATCGTGAGATCGCCGAGGAACTCTACCTGGGCGAGGGGACCGTGAGGAACTACGTCAGCAGTATTCTCACTAAGCTCGGTCTTTCAAATCGGACGGAGGCTGCTGCGTACGCGGTCAAGCACGATCTGAGCGAGTTCCTCTAGCTTGCACACATGGCCGGCACACAGAAGAGGGCCAGGCAATCGCTTCGCCTGGCCCTTGTCGTTCCTTCAGTGATCGCTCTATTCCACGAATCCAATGTCTTGCGGAGGCCAATACGTCACCCAGGCGTGTCCCACGATGTCCTCAATCGACACAGGACCGAAGTTTCGGGAGTCGTTGGACGCGCCCCGATTGTCCCCCAGCACAAATACGTGCAGCGGAGGAATGGTCTGCGGTCCGTATTGCCCTCCGCCTGGCTTTACTGCCCACGGCTCCTCAAGCTGTTCGCCGTTGACGGTGACCCGTCCATCTCTCACCTCAACCGTCTCGCCGGGCAAGCCGACTACGCGCTTGATGAGCATCTCACTTTGGTCGGAAGAATCGATGACCACGACGTCACCTCGACGGGGGCCGTGGAACCGATAGGTGACTTTCTCAATCACCACCCTTTGTGAACTGTGCAGGGTTGGCTCCATGCTCTGCCCCAGGACTTGGGTAGCTTGAGCCAGGAAGAGATTGATAAACAGGGCGATGACGACGGCAGGGATGACCGTCTCCCCGATCTCCCGCACGGCTTTCAGCAGCCAGCCCAGGAACCGAGCTCCGGGGTGGCCCGAGCTCGGTTCCCCTTCAGCTGTCGGATGCGAGCTTATCTCCTCCATGGCTCTCTTCCACTCCGTCGTCTGGCGTCGGCTACCGCCGTCTTCGTCCACCGCTTGGCTTGTCGGCAGCGCGCGCTTCCTCAGGTGTCCATCCTTCCAGCACGGCCTGTCGTGAGAGGCGAATCTTCCCATCGCGATCGATGTTTGTCACCATCACCATGATCTCGTCTCCGATCTGGACCACATCCTCGACACTCTCGACGTATTCGTTGGAGAGCTGGGAGATGTGGACCATCCCGTCGGTGTTGGGCAGGATCTCGACGAATGCACCGAAGTCCGCGGTGCGCACCACCCGTCCGGTGTAGATCTGGCCGACCTCTGGCTCCTCCGTCAGCGCCTCGATCATGGCCTTTGCCTTTTCAGCGCAGGGTCCGCTGGTCGCGGCGATGTAGATCGTGCCGTCGTCCTCGATGTCGACCTTGACATCGCACTGGTCCTCGATGGAGCGAACGGTCTCTCCACCTGAACCGATCACAGCACCCAGCTTATCTGGACTGACCTGCATAATGGTCATTCGCGGTGCGTAGGGCGAGAGATCCACGCGTGGCTCCGAGATCGCGTCGCTCATCACGTCCAGAATCTGCAACCGTGCCTGGCGTGCCTGGCCTAGGGCCTCCTCCAACAGCTCGTAGGAGATTCCCCCCACCTTGATGTCCATCTGCAGCGCTGTAACACCCTCTCGAGTGCCCGCGACCTTGAAGTCCATATCGCCGATGTGGTCCTCCAGACCCTGGATATCTGTCAGGATCTGATAGCGATCGCCCTCCTTCATCATGCCCATCGCGATCCCTGCCACCGGCGACTTGATCGGCACACCGGCGTCCATCAACGCCAGGCTGCTCCCGCAGACGCTCGCCATCGAGGTGGATCCATTGGAGCTCAGCACGTCGCTCACAACCCGCAGCGTGTAGGCGAACTCGTCCTCGTCGGGCAGCATGGGCCGGAGGGCGCGCTCACCCAGGGCGCCGTGCCCGATCTCTCGTCGTTTGGGACCACGCAGCGGCCACGTCTCGCCGGTGGAGAAGGGCGGGAAGTTGTAGTGGTGCATGTAGCGCTTTCTCTCCCGCGGCGACAGATCGTCGATCATCTGCTCCTCTCGGGGCGTGCCCAGCGTGGCGACAGACAGAACCTGCGTCTCGCCACGGGTGAACAGACCGGAGCCATGGGCTCGGGGAAGCAGCCCCACCTCGGCCGACAGCGCGCGGATCTCGTCTGGCCTGCGACCGTCGACGCGCACCCCCTCGCCAACCGTCCGTTCGCGGATGATGTCGCGCATCACCGTATCGAGAGCCTCCTTGATGAGGCCTCCATCCCAGGTCTCCTCCAGGCGTGCCACCATCTCTTCCTGGAGCGCGCGGACACGGTTGTCCCGCTCTTTCTTGTTCTCAGTTCCGCAGACCGACTCTGTGATCTTGTCGCTGGCTTCACGGCGCACGATATCGACCAGTTCGTCGGGCACAACGCCGTAGAGTTTGTACTCTCGTTTTGGCTTGCCTACCGCTTCCCGCATCTCCTGCTGCGTGCGGATGGTGTCCTGAATCGCCTCATATCCGGAGCGAAGCGCTTCCACCAGGATCTGCTCTTCAACTCCGTTGGCGTTCGCCTCCACCATCAATATGGCGTCGGCTGTGCCGGCCAGCCTCAGGTCAAGTGTGCTTTCCTCCATCTCTGGGAGGGTCGGGTCGATGACCAGGTCATCATCGATATAGCCCACGCGAGTGGCCCCTATTGGACCGTCAAACGGGACGTCAGAGATGGTCAACGCTGCGGATGCCCCAATAATGGACAGGATGTCCGCCTCATGCTTCTCGTCCTGCGAGAGCGGCGTGATGATGACCTGCACGTCGTTCCGCATCTTCTTGGGGAAGAGGGGGCGGAGTGGACGATCGGTGAGTCGCGCGATCAGCGTGGCTGATTCGGGCGGGCGCCCCTCGCGGCGGAAGAAAGAGCCAGGGATCCGGCCTGCCGCGTAGAGCCGTTCCTCGAAATCGACCGTAAGGGGGAAGAAACTGATCCCCTCGCGTACGTCCCGTGACATGGTCGCTGTGACCAGCAACTTCGTGTCCCCGGACGTGACTGTAACTGCACCACCTGCCTGTTGAGCTAGCCTGCCCGTCTCTATGGTTAGGACGTGCTCTCCCAACTTCGTGGTGAACGTGTGACTATTCACTTGTGTACCTCCCTGTCTAGGACCAGACGCAGAGGTTCAGGGACTGGGGGGTGCCTCGTAGCCAATGCCTCACTACGCTCCACCCCCCAATTCCTGGCCCTGCATCTGGTCTTCCTGCTATAAACGCCAAACGAGTAGATGACTGAATCCACTCAGATCTACTCGCCTGATTCACTCTGCTTCTCGATAGACTATCGACGTAGCCCGAGGCGCTTGATAATCTCCTTGTAGCGTTCCGGGCTCCTGCGACTAAGATAGTTGAGATGACGACGCCGCTGGCCCACCATCTTGATCAAGCCCCGGCGAGAGTGCTCGTCGTGCTTGTGTTCCTTGAGGTGTTCCGTCAACTGACTAATGCGAGTCGTCAGCAGCGCAATCTGTACCTCTGGCGACCCCGTGTCATTCGGACCACATCCGTATTCCTCAATAATCGCTTCTTTTTCGCCTTTGCTCAGCGACACAACGTCCTCCTTGGCTATCTCTATCAACGCGACATCTGAATTCTACCACGATTGAGCGCTCCACGCAAGCTCGCCCGGGGAACGCCGTCCTCCCTCTGCGGGGACCGGTTTGTGGGCCTGGCCAAATCACGGTAGAATCAACCGCTCATCTTGGTGGTCAACTGGCGCGCTTCGTTATACAGGCCACCGAGACCGACACCAACGGAGGCATGGCTTGAGCGACGCAGACAAGACCCTTCTGCAAGACGGTGTCGAGGTCGCACAGGCGGCGACCATCATCGCAGTGGGCAATGTGGTCAGTCGGGTCTTGGGCTTGGTTCGCGAGATCGTGAAGGCGAACCTCTTCGGGGCCGGGGGCAACGTGAGTGCCCTGGATACCGCCATGGCCCTTCCCAAGATCATCTACGCCCTCGTCATAGGCGGCATGATTAACTCCGCGCTCATACCCGTGCTCTCTGATTACGCCGCCCCGGAGCGCCGGGCGGAGCTGTGGCACCTGCTCAGCCTTCTGCTCGGTTTCGTCACCGTTGTCGTGTCTGGCTTCGTCGTGCTGGCCGAGCTGTTGACTCCGCAGCTCGTCTGGCTCTCTGCCGGTGGGCTCCCCCGTGCCGATCAGCAGCTGGCGACGAGTCTGCTTCGTCTGATGCTGCCCGGGGTGCTGTTTCTGAGCCTGGCCAGCGTCTTGTCGGGCGCTCTCTACGCGCTCAAGCGATTTACGCTTCCTGCCCTTACCGCCGCTATTTTCAACGTTGCCATGGTTGTGGTCGCTGTGGCGCTCGGCAGAAATGGGTGGGGCGTGCACAGCATGGCCCTGGGGCTGTTGGTGGGCTCGTTTCTGCAGGTCCTTCTCCAGTTGCCTGGGCTTCGCGATGCGCGCTTTCGCCTGGTCTTCAGCTTTCAGCACCCGGCGCTCCGCCGCATTGGGCGTCTCTACCTGCCGATCTTGGCTGGACTCGCGGTGGATAAGGTGGCGGAGCTGCTCAGTTACCGCTTGGCCTCTCATACGGGTGCCGCCTCCCCGTCCTGGATGACGTATTCCGCCACCATTATCCAGTTCCCGTTGGGGCTGGTCGGTACGGCGATCTCCATCGCCATCCTCCCGACGCTCTCCCGGCAGGCGAACGACGGACATTCTGACCGGTTCAAGGCGACTCTGGCTCAGGGCTTGCGCCTCGTCGTCGCGCTGATGGTGCCCGCGACCGTTGGCCTGTGGGTGCTATCGACGCCAATCGTCCAGCTGGTCTTCGAGCACGGTGATTTCACGTCCGTCGACACAGTCGCCACGGTAGGGGCACTGCGCTTCCATCTTCTTGGGCTCATCTTCGCGGCGGTAGATCAGCCCCTCATCTTCTCCTTTTATGCTCGCAAGGACACCTGGACGCCGGCATTGGTGGGCGTGGTGACCGTTCTGCTGTACGTGATCTTGGCCTTGGCGCCGGCACTATTCGGCCCTTTGACGCTGAATGGATTGATTCTCGCTAATTCCATCAAGTGGGCCGCCCACGCGCTCCTGATG
>JAWLCP010000061.1:0-15399 GCA_041687115.1 Anaerolineae bacterium | reverse complement strand
ATTCCGCGCCGGAGGAAGGCGACTGGTTCGGCTGGTGCGTGTTGCCCGCCGAGGATGACCTCCAGAACGCCACCTGCAAGTATGTGTCGGGTGCGATCGACGCATGGTCGAGGGGCGTGATGTCGCTGGACGAAGGGAGAGGGAAGGGGGAGGGCGTATGGATTGCCTTTCACTTCGTCAGCGACGGGGACGGGGGCGGAGGTCGCGGGGCGTTCGTCGACGACGTGGTCGTGCGAGCGCGCAGCGGCTATCGGGTGGCGCTGCCGCTGGTCGTCAAAGGCCTCTTCTCCGGGCACAGGATCATGCTTCCGCTGGTGCGCAAGGACCCCAGGCCGACGCCAACCCCGACGCCGCGGGCCACCCCGATTCCCGATGAGGAGAACCTGCTGCAGAACGGCGGGTTCGAGGTGAGCTGGACGGAAGAGACGGGAACCCACCGCGCGGCAGCCTATCGGGATGACGGCGGCGCGCGCGAAGAGGACAGAGGGAGGGTCGTCAGACCTCCAGGCTGGCTGGCGTGGTTCCGGGAGGGCTCCGCGACCTGGGTGGAGCCCAGCGTGGGAGCGGTCTTGGAAACAGAGGAGCCGCGCCGGGTGTACAGCGGCTCGAGGGGTCTCGAGGTCTCCACGCGGTACAGCAAGCACGATGCCGGACTGCTCCAGCAGGTGGATGTGGCGCCGGGGACGCGGCTGAGGCTCTCGGCCTGGGCGCACGCCTGGAGCAACTGGCACGACGGGGACAATCCGGGCGATCCCCTTTGGAGCGAGGGGCCGGGCTACGAGTGCGGCTTCAGGTTGGAGGGAGAGGCCCCCGATGAGGAGTGGCGCAACTTCACCTTCTCGGTGGGAATTGACCCCACGGGCGGCGTCGACCCCTACGCCGACAGCGTGGAGTGGGGTGCAGGGGCGCACATCTACAACTGCTTCCACCCGGTCCCCGAGGTGGAGGTCGAGGCGCAGACGCACCGCGTGACCGTCTTCCTCCGTTCGACGACGTCGTGGGCCTATCAGTACAACCACGCGTATTGGGACGGGGTCCGATTGGCGGCGGTCGACGGCGGCGGCGACCCGTCCGGGTGGCCGTACCCGACCATCGACCGGGGGAGCCGGATCGGCGTCCACTCGATCCTGCCGAACCGGGTCGGGGCGTTCAGCGAGGACCTGGTGGCCGGTGGAACGCGCTTCTCCGTGGTCAAGGCGGTCGACGATCTGGGATGGCTGGCCGGGGTGAAGGAAGGGAGCCCCGAGACGATCGTCCTCGCTCGGGTGAGCGCGTTTGAGCTGGAGGGATGTCCGAACGTGGAGCATCCGAACACGGATCTCGACGAGATGGCCAATGGGCTGTTGTCCCTGATCCTCAACAAGCTCACTTACGACGCGCGGTTGCGAGGGGTGGTGGCGTACTGGGAGGTGGCCAACGAGCCCGATCCACCGGGTGCCGACGGCTACCAGCGGCTGGCCGAGCTGATGATCAAGTGCATGGAGAAGGCGGAGCGATACGGCCTCAAGCTGGCCCTGTTCTCCTTGAACGCCGGGACGCCCGAGTGGGACGAGATGGAGGCGATGGTGGAGACGGGGGTGTTTGCCCGCGCGAAGGAGGGCGGGCACATCATGGCGCTGCACGAAGGGACGTTCGACACCCACGATCCCACGAGCGGCTGGGGGCAGACGATTCCCGGCTCTCCCGAGGTCGAGGGAGCCGGCAACATGAACTTCCGCTACCGCTACCTGTACCACCTCCTCAAGAAGCGGGATCAGGTAATCCCGCTCGTTGTCAGCGAGTGGTACTGCGGCGACGAGGCCTCAGCATCTACGCAGACGCTCGTCTATGCCGTCACGTGGTACGACGGGGAGGCCAGCAAGGATCACTATTTCTGGGCGAGCTGCCCGTTCACCCTGGGTCCAACGGGGCAGTGGTGGCACACAGACTACGAGCGGGTGTATCCCGGTCTGGTCGAGTACATGATCGAGATCCGGGATCGGGAGAATGGCTTGAGCCCTGGCCCGTCGCTGTGGGAGAGTCTGCTGCGGAGATTGGGCTGGTGATAGAGCTGATTCGCGCGGCATCGCGTCCGCGGGGCGAGGGCGCGGAACCTGCGGTATGATGGGAGCCTGTTCCGGTTGATGGAGGGGAGGCGAGTGATCGCGCGCACGTGCGGAGCCGAGAGGGGTCACCCGTGAACGATCTTCGTGAGATGAGCCCCGATTGGGCCTCCTGGCTGCGCAGGCTCGCACTTGGCGTCTCTCTGGTCGGGGCTGTCGTGGTGATCGTCTCGGTTGCCAGGGCCCCGGAGGGAGCCCCGCGGCAGGCCGGAGCAGACTGGCAGACGGCCTTCCACGAGAGCTTCCAGGATGGCATCGGGGTTGGCTGGTCGACGCGCGACGAAAGCCACCGCGACGGTGGGGAGTATACCTGGGGAGCCACGGACGCGTTCGTGTCCAGTCCTCCAGACCGCAGTGCGTGGTGTGTGGGAGGGGGTGGGGACGGTGGTGACCTCGTTGCTGGGACCGACACGTATCCCGACAACGTGGATGCGTGGCTGATCCACGGGCCCATCGACCTGACCGGTGCATTGGCCGCACGCCTGCGGTTCAAGTGGTGGCTCGAGACCGGCGTCGGTGCGGGCGTTCAAGCGCCATCGCCCTCCACCCGGGCTCTCGAGCAGGTGAACGTGACGCCGCAGGAGGGCGACTGGTTCGGCTGGTGCATCCTGACGGAGGAGGGCGATCTCAGGGGCGCCCGGTGCACGTACGTGTCCGGCTCGACGGGCAGCTGGGTCCGTGCGGCGCTGCCGCTGGACGACTATGTGGGAGGACAGATGGGCCTCTCCGAGTCGATCTGGATTGCGTTTCGCTTCCTCAGCGACGGCGACGGCGTCTCCGGCTGGGGTGCCTTCGTCGACGACGTGGTGTTGGAGGTACGCGGACCTCACCTGGTGTACCTTCCACTCCTGCGCAGGGATCCGACGCCCACACCCACCCCCACGCCTACTCCCACTGCAACCCCCTCGCCCACGCCGGGCGGGACACCGGTGCCGGCGGATCTGCAGAATGGCGGATTTGAGGCGGACTGGGGCGACGAGGAATCGCACCGCGTGCTGGTCATTCCGGCGGACGGCGATCCGTACGAGGCGAATGTCGGGAATATCTTCACCCCTCCCGGCTGGCTGACGTGGTACTATCACGACGCAGGCACGTGGGATCAACCGGAGGTGCGTGACGCGTGGAGGAGCACCGACCCGCGTCGCGTTCACGAGGGCGAGAAGGGGATGTTGATGTTCACCTTCTACCGCCGACATGAGGGAGGTTTTCTCCAGCAGGTGAGGATCGATCCCGGTGCACGGTTAACCCTTTCAGCCTATGCCCATGCCTGGAGCAATTCGCAGGACGGCCCGCACACGGACGACCCTCTATGGAGCGAAGGACCCGGTTACGACTGCGGCTTCGTGATCGAGGGGCAAGCGCCTAACGATGACTGGCGCAACTTCACGTTCGATGTCGGGATTGACCCGACCGGAGGGCGCGACCCGCACGCCGACACGGTGGTGTGGGGACGGGGAGCGCATATCTACAACTGCTACCACGAGGTCCCATCGGTCGAGGTGAAGGCCCGGAACAGCACCGTGACGGTCTTCCTCCGCTCTCGCACGCTGTGGCCGTTCAAACACAACGATGCCTATTGGGACGACGTGACGCTGGAGGTGATCCAGTGATCTCACCTCCCGACGCCTCATTTCAACGCGGCCATCTGTGGGAGGCGACATCGTGAACCTGATCCAGGCCCTCTTCCTGGGCGTCCTCCAGGGCGCCACTGAATTCCTGCCGGTCAGCAGCTCGGGTCACCTGGTCCTGGTGCCGTGGCTGCTGGGCTGGGAATCGCCGGGACTGGCCTTCGACGCCGTGGTTCACTGGGGTACGGCGTTGGCCGTCATCCTCTACTTCTGGGAGGATTGGGTCTCGCTCGTTGGAGCTGCGCTGCGCTCATTGATCGATCTCGGATCCTCCGGAGGAGGCGCCGTCGGTGACGCTGAGGATTCCCCGCAGCGGACGTTGGTATGGCTGATCGTGCTGGGGACGATACCAGGCGTCTTGGCCGGCTACTTCCTTGAGGATTTCTTCGAGAGGATGTTTGCGCGACCGGCTGCTGCGGCCGGCTTCCTGCTGGTCACGGCGGCGCTTCTGACCGCGTCGGAGCGCCTGGGGCGCCGCGAGCGCGAGCTTCGGGAGCTGGGCTGGGTGGACGCGCTGCTGGTCGGGATCGGGCAGGCGTTGGCCATCTTCCCCGGCATCTCCCGCTCCGGTGCGACGATTGCGGCCGGCCTGTTCCAGGGTATGAGGCGAGAGCCGGCTGCCCGCTTCAGCTTCCTTCTTGCCACCCCGATCGTGCTCGGGGCTGGTCTGCTCAAGGTGGTGGAGCTGGGACGCGTGGGAGGGCTCGCCGCGCAGGCGCCGATGCTGGCCGCGGGCTTCGCGACTGCTGCCGCGGTGGGCTTCGGGTGCATTCACTTCCTGCTCCAGTATCTCCAGCGTCGCCGTCTCTATCCTTTCGCTGCCTATTGTGCTCTCTTTGGGGTCCTCTCTCTGTTGGTCTGGGTCGTGCGGTAGGCCATGCTGCTGTACCGCGCGGTGGGTTGCAGCGCAGGGGCGGGGCATAATCCCATCCCGGCGCCGAGGTCGTCACCATCAGGCCGCGCCATAGGTCGATGCGCCACCTGCTTCTGTTGCCCGGCATCTTCCTGCTGATCACCGCTTGCGCACCCCAGCCGGTGACGGTCACGCGGGAGCCGGTCACGCTGCGGGTGGTCGCCGCCGATTCCTGTGAGCCCTTCCTACGGGACGCGGTCAGTGGGTACCAGGCCTCTCGGCCCTGGGTGACCGTGGAGCCCCAGGTCTTCGACACGGCGGTGGCGGACCAGGTCTTGCGCGAGGAGGGCGCGCACGTCGGTCTGCTGTCCTGGGTGTGGGAGGAGGATGAGGGGCGTGAGCCTTCACTGTGGACGGAGGGCGTCGCCCGGGATGGCGTTGCGGTGGTCGTCCATCCCGGATCCCCTCTTGTGGAGATCGGGGTGGCACAACTCCGTGAGATCTTCCTCGGACGGTTGCAGGAGTGGGACGGCGTGGTGCTCACCGTGGTGAGTCGCGAGGAAGGGTCCGGCACTCGAGCTGCTTTCGAGAGTCTTGTGTTGGGTGGCGAGGGCACCACGCTCAATGCTGTGGTGACGCCTTCGAACGAGTCGATGATTGAGTACGTGGCGGACACGCCGGGTGCCATTGGGTATGTCTCTACGGAGTGGCTGGACGCCGGCGTGCACGTGCTGGAGGTTGAGGGGGTCCTGCCGACGGAGCAGACCATCGCTGACGGGAGTTACCCTCTCTGGCGGCAACTATACCTGGCGAGCAATGGCGAGCCCGCCGGCGAGGCCCGTGAGTTCTCACAGTGGCTGCTCAGCGGTGGTGGCGGGCAGTCTGGCGGGGCTGGCGGTGGCTAAACCGACGGACTGGAGGAACGCGAGATCGGGAGGTAACACGATGGAGCTTGATGAGAGAGAGCTACAGCACGCTTGTGACCGCTGGGAGACGGAGACGCTACAGCAGACGTTGCAGCGCCATCCAGAACGGGCGGACGAGTTCATCACCACATCCAGCGAGCCCGTGAAAAGGCTCTATACGCCCCTGGACCTCGAGGGGGACTACCTCGAGGACGTGGGGTTCCCTGGTGCCTACCCCTTCACCCGGGGGATCCATCCCACCATGTATCGCGGCCGGCTGTGGACGATGCGCATGTTCGCCGGGTTCGGCACAGCCGAGGAGACGAACGAGCGCTTCAAGTACCTGCTGGAGCAGGGTCAGACGGGTCTCTCGGTGGCCTTCGACCTGCCAACCTTGTATGGCTACGATACCGATGCGCCGGAGGCAGAGGGGGAGTTCGGCAAGTGTGGGGTGGCCGTCTCCTCGCTCCGGGACATGGAGGTGCTGTTCGACGGGATTCCACTGGACGAGGTGACCACCTCGATGACCATCAACAGCCCGGCGGCGATCATCTGGGCCATGTACATCGCTGCTGCAGAGAAGCAGGGCGTGCCCATGCGGAAGCTGCGAGGCACGATCCAGAACGACATTCTGAAGGAGTACATCGCCCAGAAGGAGTACATCTTCCCTCCGGAGCCCTCTATGCGGTTGGTCACGGACACCGTTGAGTTCGGCACCCAGGAGCTGCCCAAGTGGAACACCATCTCCATCTCTGGATACCACATCCGCGAGGCTGGCTCCACGGCGGCACAGGAACTCGCCTTCACCCTCGCGGACGGGATGGAGTACGTTCGCTGGGCGCTCGACCGGGGGCTTGACGTGGACGCTTTCGCCCCGCGCCTCTCCTTCTTCTTCAACTGTCACAACGACTTCCTGGAGGAGATCGCCAAGTTCCGGGCGTCGCGCCGCATCTGGGCGCGGGAGATGCGCGAGACCTTCGGGGCGGAGGAACCGCGCTCCTGGTGGATGCGCTTCCACACCCAGACGGCGGGTTGTTCGCTCACCGAACAGCAGCCGGAGACCAACATCGTCCGGGTGGCCATTCAGGCGCTGGCAGCGGTGCTCGGCGGGACCCAATCCCTCCACACCAACAGCATGGATGAGGCGCTGGCGCTTCCGAGCGAGCACGCCGTCACCATCGCGCTCCGCACCCAGCAGATCATCGCCCACGAAAGCGGCGTGGCCAATACGGTCGACCCGCTGGCAGGGGCGTACGCCGTGGAGGCTTTCACCGACCGAATCGAGGATCAGGTCTACGATTACTTCCAACGAATCGAGACCCTGGGCGGCGTGATCCCGGCCGTTGAGGCGGGGTTCTTCCAGCAGGAGATTGCCGATGCAGCCTACCGATACCAGAGGGAGATCGACGAGCACAGGCGCGTCGTCGTCGGGGTGAATGCGTATGAAGAAAAGGCCCCTCCTCGGATCCCCATACTCCGCATGGACCCTGAAGGGTACCAGAGGCAGTGTGCTCGGCTGAGACAGGTGCGTGAGGAGCGGGACAGCGGCGCCGTGGGCCAGGCGCTTGACCGGCTGCGCATCGCAGCCCAGGGGACCGAGAACACCATGCCCTACATCATGGATGCCGTGCGGGCCTATGCCACCCTTCAGGAGATGATGGACGTCTTCCGGGAGGTATTCGGCCTGTACCGCGAACCGATGATCGTCTAGCCACTCGCTGCTGGCGTCGGCCTACTTATTCATGATCAGCGAGAGTTCGTACAGCTCCGGATCGATCTCCTTCTGATAGGCGATCGCCTCCTCCAGGGGCGTCGGCTTGGCCTGGTTCTGAATCCAGCCTACCATACACCCGCTGTTCCCATCCACCAGCTCCTGTACCGCAGCGGCACCGACCCGCGTGGCCAGAAGCCGGTCGAAGGCGCTGGGAGAGCCCCCGCGCTGCACGTGTCCCAGCCGGGTGACCCGCACGGAGAACCCCAACTCCTCGCTTCGATCGCGCAGCTTCTGGGCCATCTCATCGGCGCCTGGCTTCCATCCCTCAGCCACCACGATGATGCAGTGGGCTTTGCCTCGGATGTAGGAGTCCTCAACGGTGCTGACGATGTCGTCGAACGTCGTCTCTATCTCCGGACAGAGGACCAGCTCCGCCCCGCCAGCGACGCCGCTGGCCAGCGCCAGATACCCGGAGTTGCGCCCCATCGTCTCGATGAAGAAGGCCCGATTGTGTGAGGACGCCGTGTCCTTGATCTTGTCGATGGCCCCGAGGATGGTGTTGAGCGCTGTGTCCACGCCGACGGAGATGTCGGTGCCGTTGATGTCGTTGTCAATCGTGCTGGGGATGCCGACGACGGGGAAGTCCATGCGGTGCAGCTCCAGCGCTCCGGTCAGGGAGCCGTTGCCCCCGATGACGACCAGTCCGTCTATGTCGAAGCGGTTGAGCATGCGAAGGGCCTTCCGTCTTCCCTGAACCTCCGCGAACTCCGGGGCACGGGCGGTGCCCAGGATAGTCCCTCCGCGACCGAGGATCCCCGCCACGGAGCGGGCATCCATCTCTCTGATCTCCCCACCTATCAGACCGGCGTAGCCCCGGTGGACGCCCATGACCTTCAGGCCCAGATGGAGTCCCATGCGCACGACGGCCCGAATGCAGGGGTTGAGCCCCGGGTTGTCTCCCCCACTGGTGAGAACGGCAATTCGATCCATGATGACCTCCCATTGGCTGCTGACACTAGATCGCTGCTTGCCACAGGCAAGGTGTGGTTGGACTTGCGGTAGCTCCTCGCGCCGGCGCCCTAGAACGGCCGCGGCTCAAGGTTGAGCAGATACCCAAAGCGCGACCTGAACTCGTCCGGGGAAAGCTTCGTACGGTCTGCCATTCGTCTGAGCAGCTCGTCGTCCTCGGCATCCTGCGGCTTGAGACGGATCATGAGCTTGTAGGCAGAGCGGTAGATGAAGGAGTCGAGGTTCACCTTTCGTATCTCGGTCCGTCCGGTCTCCGCGTCCATCATCTCACTGAAGGGGATCGGAACGACGCGCGTTCCCTGGATGGTGACGGTCGCATTCGTGCCACCGTCCAGGAGGAAACCGACGGCGGCCTCGCCCAGGCTGCGGGTGTAATCGATGTCGAACGCGACGGGATCCACACAGCGCAGCTCATACCCCAGGTCCTTGCTGCTGATGCGAGCCGGGATGCCCAGTCTGTCCAGCTCACTGTCCAACTCGTGCTTGAGGATATCGGAGAAGTTGATCTCGGACAGATGCACGTTGCCGAAGGCGTCCCGTTCCACGTACTCCAGCTCACGCAGGTCGCTGTGCGACATATGCTCCATCACGCCCTCGGAGATCAGCGCCACGCCGTAAGGCTTGTCCTCAGCCATTCGCTTGAGGATCGACGTGATGAGCACGTCGACGACCTCCTGCATGCGAATCACGCGTCCTTCCCACTCCTCCGGGATGAGCGTGATCGTCGCCCCCGAGCTCTTCCCGATGCCCAGGGCCAGATGTCCGGTCTTGCGGCCCATCGTCACCACGGCGAACCACCGAAGGCCCGTCAGCGCCTCCTCCATGAGGCTCATGGTGATGTCGGTCCCGATCTGGCGCGCGGTCTCGAACCCGAACGTGTTGATCTCCTCGGGCAGCGGGAGATCGTTGTCGATTGTCTTCGGCGCGTGGGCCACTTGAATGTCCGTCCCCATGTGCTCCTGCGCGTAGCACGCCACCGAATAGGCAGCGTAGGCCGTGTCGTCTCCCCCGACTACCAGGAGATAGCCGATGTCTGCCTCCATGAGGGTCTTGCCGCACAGCCGGAGGTGCTCCTGCTCCAGCGTGGGATTTGCTCGCGATGTGCGCAGGATGGAGCCACCTCTAGTATAGATGCGACTCACGTCATCGATCGTCAGGGGGGTGGCGACCAGTTCACCCTCCATGAGGTGCTGGAATCCGTCATAAATCCCGATGACTTCGTAGCCCTTCTTGCAGGCTTCGATTGTGGCCGCATGGATCACCCCATTAATCCCCGGTGCGGGGCCGCCGCTGACGATGATTCCGACCTTCTTCCTGTTCGACCTGTCACTCATACTCTCCTCCTTGGTTCAGATTCCACAGGGCTCTACAGTCTGATTCTCCGGCACTCCGTGTCTCCTCAGAATACCCTCCGCTGCTCATCCGCCCTCCACGCGTACGGCGTTCTCACCGAGCAGCGCTTGCAGCTCCGCCAGCAACTCGGAGCAGCAGGACGTGGACTGGTTTGGGAATCTCAGTTCTACGTCCCCGTTGCTCCCGCCGCGCAGCCGGATGACGAAGCGGTCAGGCCCGGCCTCGGCCGTCAGCAGGTCGTGTACCTGGCGCAGCCGGTGCTTGTCCCGGGACTGCTCATCGGTGCGCGTCAGCGTCACGTGAACCGTCCGAGGCTCCGCCCTCGCTGGTTCTGGCGATTCCCTCGGTCGGTCGACAGAGTCTGCCTCGGCCGGCAGCGGTGCGGGCCGTGCCGTTTTCGGTGCCTGGTCTGTGCCCTTGGCCGATGACTCCGAACCCGCCGTGACCTCCTCCGGCCGCTTGACCCAGCTGCACAGGAGGCTCGGTTCGTCGCGTCGGCTGGAGTCAACCCTGCCGTTGACGATCGCGATCTGCCCTGGCTGCCATATCTTCTTCGTCTGCCGCCACACGCCCGGAAAGACGACCACGTCGCAGCTGCCTCGCATATCCTCAAGCGTCACGAATGCCATCTGGTCGCCCCGCTTCGTCGTGTGGCGATGGATGCGCTGCACCATCCCGGCCACCGTCACCTGTTCTCCACTGGCTTCCTCATCCAGCGTGCCGACGGAACCGGTCAGCACGTCATCCAGGCGGCTCATGACCTGGGCCAGGGGGTGCTCGGAGACGTAGATGCCCAGCAATTCCCTCTCCCAGGCGAGGATTCTCTTTCGGGGAACCTCCGCTACCTCGTCGGCGGGGGGCAGAATGGTTTCCTCGGCAGCCAGGTGGATGCCGGTGGTGTTGCCGAACATGCTCAGCTGGCCGATGTCCCGGGCCCGATGGACGCTGGAGCTGAGCCCGATGACGCGCTCCACAATGGGAAGCAGCTGGGATCGCTTGCCAAGCGGGCGGAGCGTTCCCACCTGAATCAGGCTCTCCAGAGCGCGCCGGTTGATCTGCCGCAGGTCGACCCGGCGGCAGAAATCGTCCAGGTCCTCAAACGGTCCGCCCTCGCGCCGTGCGTCCAGGATCGCCTCGACCGGGCCCTCTCCCACGTTCTTGATCGCCCCCATTCCGAAGCGGATCGCGGGTTTCTCGTCCGTCTTCTCCTCGATGGTGAAGCCCAGCTGCGAGATGTTGATGTCCGGTGGCAGCACCTCGATGTTCAGCCTCCGGCACTCCTCGATGAAACGGCTGATCTTGTCTGTGTTGTTACGCTCGACGGTCAGAAGGGCGGTCATGTACTCGACCGGGTACTTCGCCTTGAGATACGCGGTCTGGCATGTGAGGACTGCGTAGTCTGCCGCGTGGCTCTTGTTGAACCCGTAGCGAGCGAAATACTCGATGTCGCCGAAGATCGCTTCCGCCGTCTCTCGAGGCACCCCGCTGTGCTCTACGGCCCCTCTGATGAACGTGGCCCGGTGCTTCAGCAGCGCCCTCTTCTTCTTCTTGCCCACGGCTCGGCGGACGAGATCGGCCTCCGCGGCTGTGTATCCAGCGATGTCCGTCAGGATACGGATGATCTGCTCCTGATAGACGATGATGGCGAAGGTCTCCTCCAGGATTGGCTTCAGGCTCGGATGGCGGTACTCGACCTCCTTCACACCGTGCAGGCGGTCGATGTAGTCATCGATGTACTCCATGGGGCCGGGCCGGTAGAGGCTGATGGCGGCAATGACGTGCTCGAACTTCTCGGGCTGCATCTTCATCAGCGTCCTGCGCATGCCCTGGCCCTCCACCTGGAAGACGCCCATCACGTTGCCTCGCGAGAGCACCTCGTAGATGGCCGGGTCGTGCCGAGGGATGGTGAGCAGATCGAGGTTCACCCCGTGGCGCTCGCGGATCAACTCGCACGCCAAGCGCATCGCGGTAAGGGTAGCCAGCCCCAGGAAGTCGATCTTGAGCAACCCCAGCTCCTCGGCCTCCGACATGGTATACTGGGTGACCGTGCCGATCTGATCCTGGCCACTCCCGCTCGTGGGCCGTCGGAGCGGGGTGTAGTTCACCAGGGGGACGTCCGAGACGATGACTCCTGCGGCGTGGGTGCTGGCGTGGCGGATGTTTCCCTCCACGCCTCGCGCCGTGTCGATCAGCCTTCGGATGTGCTCCTCTCCACTGTACCGTTCCTGAAGATCGGGGACGCTCTTGAGCGCTGCGTCAATCGTGACCCCGGGCCCGCCCGGCACCAGTCGGGCGATGCGATCCACCTCCGGCAGCGGGTAATCCAGGGCTCGCCCGACGTCTCGAATCGCGGCCCTGGCCCCCATCGTCCCAAACGTGATGATCTGGGCCACCTGATCCTGTCCGTACTTGTCGACGGTGTAGCGGATGAGATGGTCCCGCTGGTCGTCGGGGTAGTCGAGGTCAATGTCCGGCATCGTGACACGACCTTCGTTCAGGAATCGCTCGAAGATCAAATTCTGGTGCAGGGGCTCGAGGTTGGTGATGTACAGGCTGTAAGCGACGATCGAGCTGGCGCCGGAGCCTCGCACGTTCCACCAGATGCCCTCATCGCGAGAGAAGCGGCACAGATCCCACACGATGAGGAAGTACGTGTCGAAGCCCATCCGGTGGATCACGTCCAACTCATAGTCGAGTCTCTCTTGGATGTGCGGCGTCACCTCATCGTACCGCTCGCGCAGACCCTTCTCGCACAGGTGGCGCAGGTAGGACTGGGCATCGTACCCCTCGGGAACTTGGAAAACGGGCAGGTGATAGTTGCCGAACTCGAGGCTGACGGTACACCGTTCCGCGATCTCCAGGGTGCTGGTCAGAGCCTCTGGCACGTCGGGAAAGAGGTCCGCCATCTCTTCGGCGCTCTTGAGATAGAAGCTCTGGCCCTCCAGGCGCATGCGGTTTGGCTCCGTGACCGTCTTGCCGGTCTGGATGCAGAGGAGCACGTCGTGGATCGACGCCTGATCGGGCCGGGCGTAGTGGGCGTCGTTCGTCGCCACCAGCGGCAGATCGAAATCCTCGGCAAGGCCGATGAGCTGCTCGTTGACTCCAGCCAGCTCGGGGATATCGTGGTCCTGCAGCTCGAGGTAGTATCGGCCCTGGAAGACGTCTCGATACCATCCGACGACCTCCCGCGCCTTCTGATCCTGTCCCCTTTTCAGCCTGCGGGCGAGCTCGGAGGAGCCGCAGCCGGAGAGGACGATCAGCCCGTCGCTGTACGCCTCCAGGGTCTGCCGGTCCACCCGCGGTTTGTAGTAGAAGCCCTCCAGCTGGGCGAGGGTCGCCAGCCGCATCAGGTTCCGGTAGCCAGTGTTGTTCTCCGCCAGAAGCACCAGGTGGTAGGGGCTTCGATCGCGCTGAGCATGCCGATCCCGACGGCTCCGCGGGGCCACGTACGTCTCCATCCCGATGATCGGCTTGATGCCGGCGGCGCTGCACGCCTTGTAGAAATGGATCGCGCCGTACATGGCGCCGTGATCCGTCAGGGCCAGGGCTGGCATGTCGAGCTCGACGGCGCGGTCCGCCAGCTCCTTGCAGCTGCAGAGACCGTCCAGAAGAGAGTATTCGCTGTGCACGTGGAGATGGACGAAGTCAGTCATTGAACCCGTATTATACCACGCCGGTTGAGGATTCCCAATCTTGGAGACCCCACCACTGTCCGCCAATGCGATCTGTAGACGCCAGCGGTGCGCGCCGAGAGCCCGCTCTCCGTCGCCCCTCCCTCCGTCCGGGTTTCCAAATCCTCCACCTCGTAGTAGTATTCGGGAGGAGTTCCTCAGGAGCTCCGGTCTTGCTCGATGGCTGCAGCTCAACACGAAAAGGGAGACCAAGTGTGAACGATAGGAGCGCACGGGACTACATTGTCCTGGAGGATCGATACAACGCCCACAACTACGCGCCCCTCGATGTCGTTATCGCGGAGGCGGAAGGCTCCTGGGTGTGGGACGTGGAGGGGAACAAGTACCTGGACTGTCTCTCGGCCTATTCGGCGCTGAACCAGGGTCATCGGCATCCGCGCATCGTGCAGGCCATGGCGGATCAGGCTCAACGGCTCGCGCTGACGTCGCGCGCCTTCCGCAACGATCAACTTCCCCTGCTGGCGAAGGAAGTCTGTGAGTTGATCGGCTACGAGATGATGCTTCCCATGAACAGCGGCGCTGAGGCGGTGGAGACGGCGCTGAAGGCGGCGCGTAAGTGGGGCTATCAGGTCAAGGGGGTCGCCGACGAGCGGGCGGAGATCATCGCTTGCACGGGCAACTTCCACGGCCGTACGATCACCGTGGTCGGCTTCTCGCCGGACGAGCAATATCGTGACGGCTTTGGGCCGTTCACTCCCGGCTTCAAGATGATTCCGTACGGTGACGCCGACGCATTGGAGCGAGCGATCACGGACGACACAGTGGCTTTTCTGGTTGAACCGGTTCAGGGCGAGGGTGGGGTGGTGGTCCCACCGCAGGGGTACCTTCGACGTGCCCGCGAGATCTGCACGGATCACAATGTCTTGTTGATGGCCGACGAGATTCAGAGCGGCCTGGGGCGCACCGGGAAGCTGCTGGCGTGCGAGCACGAGGGGGTGAAGCCGGACGTTGTCACCCTGGGCAAGGCGCTTTCTGGGGGTATGTATCCTGTCTCTGCGGTGCTGTCCTCGCGCGAGGTGCTGGGTGTTTTCGAGCCGGGCGACCATGGCTCGACGTTTGGCGGGAACCCGCTTGCCTGTGCCATCGCACGAGAGGCGTTGAACGTCATCGTGGACGAGAAGCTCTGCGAGCGCTCCGCTGAGCTTGGAGACTACCTGATGTCACGCCTGCGGGCGATCCAGAGCCCGCACGTGAAGCTCTGCCGTGGGCGAGGGCTCTTTGCTGGGGTCGTGCTGAGACCGGAGGCCGGAGGAGCCCGGCGGTTCTGTGAGGCCCTGCAGGCGCGCGGCGTGCTGGCAAAGGATACGCACGGGAACGTGATCCGACTGGCGCCGCCTTTGGTCATCACGCGAGACGAGCTTGACTGGATGCTCGAGCAGCTTGAGGACGTGTTGATGATGGCCTGAGCCCGGTGGTTGTGGCATGAGCAGCCCCTGGAGGCCTGGCCCCCAGGGGCTGCTGTCCTTCTGTCTCTATCCGTGAGCCACGCCCACGGGTGCGTCGCCCCTACTCGGGGAGATCGGGATAGAAATCGATCACTCGCTCACCGTCCACGTACGTCTCGGCCGCCGCACGTCCTCTCATGGCCTCGGGCGATGGCGCAACGCCGCTGGTCTGGGAGAGGGTTTCCTCCAGCCCCTCAAGCGACAGGGCCAGGCCGACTACCGTTCGGGATTCGCCGAACGTGTAGCGGACCTCCGGGCCCGTCGCCCACTGCCCATCGTCCCATACCAGCGCGTAGGGCTCATACGCCTCGGCCTCCGTGCTGTAGCTGACCCCCACCGCCACCTCGTCTCCAAAGTCCGGGTTGATCCGCCGGCTGCCGACCGGGCGTCCGGTGTCGCGGTTCCCATCGACATCCAGCACGACGAGCCAGTTCATGTAGGCGGTCGGCGGATCCGGTACGGCATCGTACAACGAGATCCAGAAGAAGGCCTCCCCCTCTTCCCTCCAGCTGGCCAGCTCTACCGGTACGTCGTCTGTCGGCTGGAGCGATAGGCTCAGATCCGGGTTTACGCTCGCCGCACGGATGTCGATGCCGGGCGGAGCGAGCTCGATGGCTTCTCCCGTTTCGTAGGCACCCACGTCGCCCTCTGCATCGGCGCCCACAGGCGGCGTGGCGG
>JAWLCP010000060.1:0-15518 GCA_041687115.1 Anaerolineae bacterium | reverse complement strand
TGAGGTGTCAATGTGTTCCTTCAATCACTGACGGGGGCAGCTTAGTTAGTTAACCTCACTTACAAAGCCAGTATATCATACAACAGGGCCCCTGTCAAGGGGCAATTTCGCTCCATGCTTCACTCTTGGGTGTTCGCTTGACGTCCCTGAGAAAGCATGTATAATAGCCTATAGGTTGCGGTAAGATCAGGTAGGTGCAATCATTCTGCCCAGACGCCGTAAGTCTGGGCAGTTTTTGTAGCTATCCGAGTAGCCGCTTAGCATATTTAGTACAAGGAGTAAAGAGGTAAGGATGGACGAGCAGCAGAAGAAGACGGGTGAGGTCAAGTGGTTCAGCAACGAGAAAGGGTACGGATTCATCTCGCCGGATGAGGGCGAGGATGTCTTCGTACACCACTCCGCTATCAAGTCTTCGGGCTTCCGCACCCTCCGCGAGGGTCAGAAGGTCGAGTTCGGTATCGAGGAGAGCCCGAAGGGGCCTCGAGCCGTCGATGTGGTTCCCCTGGGAGAGCACTACGACTTCTAGTAGATACAGGTAGGAGCCCTGTCACCCGCTCCGCAATCTGCGGGGGGTGACAAGAGAAGAGAGACCGGGTGCGCTTGCATTCGCAGGGCGCACCCGGTCTTTTGTTGTAGGGGGACCAGCCTGACGCCGGCTATTTCATGTTGACGGCTGCGATCTTCCACTGGCCGTCGATCAGCCTCACCGTCACCACCCGCTCGCTAGGGGTGGGGTTGCCGCCCCAGAACAACTCCACCGTCACCTGCGCCTCGCCACCGGAGAACTCTGCCTCGCCGACACTGACGCTCACCGGCACGTCCTGAGCCAGCAAGAAGGGGCAGTAACCCCCGCCTTCGAACGAATCCAGCACAGCGTCCACCTCAGCCACGAATCCCTCGCTCAGGAACTCGCTCGACCGGTAGGACCGATCCACCAGCGGGTTCCGCGTCCTCTCGCCCTCGCCGATGTACCCCAGGTACCATTCGTAGAATCCCGTCACCACCTCTTCGGGAGCGACTCCCTCGGTCGCCTGCGCCGGACCGATGCCCGAAGCCAGAAGTCCAACGATCACCGCCGCCACCACCAGTCCAGCTCCCACCATCAGTTTGCCCTTCATTTGAGTCTCCTTTCTCCGTGAGTTTACTGGGGCGGGGCCATCCCCCTGCCCTCGAATCTGTGCTCAGTATACGGTATGGCCCCTCGGAACACATCGGGCAAGGGAAGGAGATCTCGATCCTCCATGTGGGGGATTCGGACCCTGGTCAGCTGACCAGGGTCCGAGGAAGGGCGAGGCAGCCGCCTTCCTCCAGCTCAGGGCCCACGAGCGAGGCGCGACGCTGGCGGAGCAACTGGGGAAGCGTGTGGCCATGCTGCCGACGATCGCCTTCCCGGGCGTCGGCCTGGCGCTGCTGTTCGGCTGACACCCGCGCCCGCCCCGACTCGATCACGTGGAAGGTGTTCCCGATCTCACCCTGACGGATAATCACCGCTACCCGGTCGACGACCTGTTCCTGGAGCTTGTCGGCGACTCGGGCGAAGACATCGAGAGACGCCAGGCTCTCCGCGCGGACGGTGACGTACCGGAGGCGCGTTCAGGACCTCGATGATGCTGCTGGCCATCCGCGGGTGTTGTTCTAGGTGCCACAGGAAATCGTCGCGGTGGGCGGTAGGTGGGGACCGGCTCTTCCTTTTCCTTCACCTCGATCGGTCCCAGGGGCTCCGCCTCGAACAGTGGCGCGATCAGCTTGTAGGTATCCTCGGTGATCAAGATCGTCCGCGTCTGCGCCGCCCTCTCCATCCGCGCTGCCACGTTGATGGCATCTCCCATCAGCCGCGCCACCATCCCCTCGTAGCGCAGGACCGGCTCGATCAGCACGTCGAACGCTCATCCATGATCTCAATCTCGTCCTCGGGGTCCAGCACCTCCGCCATCGCTGTGGAGCCCGTTAGCTCGCAGAGAAGGATGGTGACAATACGCCGCTCGCCCGCGGCCTCACCTTTCGCACCACCACCCGGTCGGCGTACCCGGTGGGCGCCAGCCGCTTCAGGCGCTCCAGAGCGCCGTCGGCTTTCGGGCGGGCCGCCGGCGGCGTGCCACACTTGGGACAGAAGGCGAAGTCGGACGAGCAATCACAACCGCACTCTGAACACTCCATCGCTCACCCCTCCGGCAGGACGGTACCTCAGCCCCTGAGTCGTCGTCGCGATCCTCCAGAAGACGCCGCACGCGCACGCTGCCCCGGGAACCCGAACGGTCCAACGAACTCAAGACGGCACCTCAGCCAAGAACGGTCGCCCCTGGTAGCAGACGCCTACGAAATCGCTGGTTTGTTCCCGCCCGCACGCACGGGGACTGCGAAATGGGTTGTGCTAGCAGACAGTTGATGGCTCGACCACTCGATGATCGCGAAGCGCGGGTGGGTGTTGATCGAGCAGGCCATGATACGACTAGTCGACTGGTCGGTGGCTTGGAGCTCGACGAACCTTCTGGTCGCTGGAGTGTCCCCCGACCAGTAGCGATGGCGTGTTGCTCAGGAGCGCGACTACGGTCTGCTGCGTACGGCTCGATGCGGAGTCAGGATGATTGCTGATGTCTGGTATACTGCATGCCCGTCCGACGCGTCAAGGCGCTGATACTGACGCTGCCCGACCGGCCGGTGCGCCAGACAGCGTCCCGAGGGGTCCGATATCCCACCGGTCAGCGCGGGCCGAGGCGTGACAGAGTCACCAGTGATCGTCTCAGTCGCTGGGACCAGCCCCGATGGTCACCACCAGCACCGCCATATCGTCGTACTGCATCGCCCCCGCCTGGAAGCGATCGACGTCGTCGAACACGAGGTCGCATACGCGTTGGGCACTCAGCGCGCCGCCGGCGCGGACCGTCTCGCGAAGCCGGTCCGTGCCGAAGAACTCGCCGCTCTCTGAGTTCGCATCGGTGATGCCGTCGGTATAGAGGACCAGGAGGTCGCCAGGCTCCAGGTCTACCTTGGCCTCCTCCAAGCTGATATCCCTCACTATTCCCAGCACGATCCCATCCGCCGCGAGCTCCCTGCATTCGCCACTGCTCGGCCTGATGAGTAACGGGTAGTTGTGGCCGGCCCGGGCGTAAGAGAGGGAACGTTGCTCCGCATCGAGCACACCGTAGAACACGGTGACGAACATGGTCGCCTCGGTTATCTCCAGGAGAAGCCGGTGCGTGCTCAGGAGCACCTGCCGCGGCGAGGCGTGGTGCGTGGCTTCCGCCCGAATCAGGCTGCGGGCCAGAGCCATGTAGAGAGCCGCAGGCATTCCCTTGTCGGACACGTCCGCCATCACCATGCCGACCCGACCACCCCTAAGACGGATCACGTCGTAGAAGTCGCCGCCCACCTGTCGAGCTGGTCGGCTGCGGGCCGCACAACTGGCCCGCGACAGCTCCGGGAACGCGTGGGGAAGGATACTCTGCTGCAACTCCCGGGCCAGCTCCAGCTCGTGCTCCAGCCTCTCCTTCTCCAGAAGGCCCGCCTGGGCCTCCTGGAGCTCCCGGTAGGCACGGGCCAATGCCTCGTTTTTTCGGTGGAGGTCCGCGATCAGGCGCCGGTCCGCTTCGCGCAGGCGGCGGCTGAGGGCTCGCACGGCGTTGCGCAGCAGGTCAGGCTGCCGGGCCAACACGGGTTCCATGTCACCCTGGGAAAACGCCAATACCCGTGTGGGCTGCAGCGCGCGAACGGTGGCGAAGCGAGGACGACCCTCGAGGAATCCCATCTCGCCGAAGAAGTCCCCGGCGCCACGCCTGGCGATCTCCATCTCGTCGCCCTCGCTACGCTTGACCACCTCGACGAGCCCGTCGAGGATCAGATATAGCTCCCGCTCCGTGGTCCCCTCCTCAAGAATGACCTCACCCGGTGAGTAGCGCCCCTCCGTCGCGACCTGCGCCAGCCGCTCAAGCACATCCCGGCGCGCGCCCTCCAGGAAGGGTATGCTGCACAGCACTTCGAGATCTGCAGGTGTCACGAAATCTCCCTCAACCCCACGCGTTGTGACCCGGGCTGGCCCCCTGTCGGCCGGCTTTGATGTACTCCCCGATGTCCACGCCTTGCTCGTGCTGCGCGGCCAACTCAGCGTGGCTGATATACCCATTCGCGATATGGGGTGGGTACGGGAAGTGCATCACGACCCTTAGAATGCTGATCTCCTGCAGGATCCTCAGGCTCTCTATACGATCTAGCGCCTCGCGAAAGGCTTCCTCACTGGTCGCATCCAAAGGGATCACAATGTTATGAGGATAGTCAACGACATCGACCCGCACCATCACATAGTCATCGCCCCCTTCGTATTGCAGTGCCTCGTAGAGCTGCGTTGCGGCTGCCTCTGGGTCATCGGCCCTGGCAAGCAGCCACGCCCGCACACGTCCGTCTCGAATCATGGTCCTCTCCATCTGCTCACCTCCGGTCCTGAGCCTCTCAAACCTTGCGCGAACTGGTTCCCGCGAACCGGTACGCAGGACGCTATCAGATCCTACGCCATTCGCTGGTCAGCCCGCGAATGTTAGCCACCTTCTCCCTATCATCCCGCAGTCCAAGCCACGTTGCATAGAGCTACTCCTCCCGCTGTTGGTGCCCTGCTACGCGGCACGAAACTTCTTTGAGACGAAGCAGCGCCGGCGGAACCGACGGCAGGGCCACCCACGGCTTCACCAGAATGCGTCCCCGCCCGTATCCGAGGGGCATCACCACTGCCTCCTCAGCGACCAAGATCCGATCTGCCTCCCGATAGAGCTCCAGGCGCCTTCCCCCGTCGCCGACCTGCGCAGCTTGCTCCACCAGAGCATCGAAGCGAGGATTGTGCCAGCGGGGCGCATTGAACCCTTCGGTGCTGTGGAAGGTCACGCGAAGCAAATTGTCAGGATCCGGATAATCTGCAAGCCATCCCCACAGAGCGATATCGGCTGGGTCCCTGCTGCCGAGATCCATGAAGGCCTTCCACTCCAGGTTCTGCCCGCGCACCCTCAGATCCAGGTGTCGACGCCACGCGCTCCGCAGAGACGAAGCGACCGGCTCCCGGCCCGAGCCGGCGGAGTAGGCCAAGGTAATCTCGGGAAAGCCACAGCCCCCGGGATAGCCCGCCTGACTCAGGAGGTCACGAGCACGAGAGGGATTGTGGAGCAGCCCGATCCCGCCGGAGTGCCCGGGCATCCCGGGCGGGACGAAGCCTCCCGTGGCCGGGATGTACTGGCCGTGCCAGGCACCCTCGGCCAGAGCCTGGCGATCCACCGCGTGAGCGAAAGCCTTCCGGACCTGGACATCATCGAAAGGCGACCGATCGACGCGGAAGACCAGGTAGAGGGTGGATAGTTGGGGCGTGAGCACGAGCTCGTCTCCATAGGTCGCTTGCGCACGGGCAATCGTGGCCGCGTCTGAGTTGATCAAGCTGATGGCGTCCACGGCACCGGCCCCGTAAGCCTCCAGAACCGGTCCGAAATCGGTGAAGATCGGACATTCAATCCGGGTGGCGTTGCCAGGAAACCGGCCCCCGTACGAGGGGTTTCTGCCGAGGATGATCTTCTTCCCGCGCTCCCACGCCAGCAGCTGGTAAGGCCCGTTGCTCACCAGACTGTCAGGATCAATCTGGCGCCGGGCTGGCTTCTCCAACACAGTCTGAGGCAGTGGGTAGGCGACGGGGTGCGCCAAGAGGTGAAGGAAGTACGCTGTAGGCCCCTCAGTACGAACTTCCAGGGTCCGCTCGTCCAGCGCCTTCACCCCGACTTCCTCAGAATCATTGATCGCCCCCTCCCCCAGAGCCCGGCCGTTCTCGATGCAATAAAGAAGATCCGCAACCGGAGAGCCCGTGGCCGGATCCAGGTTCCGCTTCCAAGCCCGCTCGAAGTCGGATGCCGTCAGCCGCGTCCCATCATTCCAACACACGTCTTCCCGCAGCGTGAACAGATACCGTGTGCCATCGCGGTCGATCTGCCAGCGGCCTGCCACTGCCGGCAGCACGTTGTAGTCCTCATCCACCTCAACCAAGCCCTCGAAGAGTTGGCCGGTGATGAACGCGGAAACGTCATCGGCAGCTCTCCCGGGATCGAGCGTCAAAGGTTCCTCTACAGCGAACCGCAGGACGCCACCCCGGAAGCCTGGCTTACAGCGCTCCTCGGGGGGACGGCCGCGCTCCCAGAGGCCAAAGCCCTCCTCATACGCTGCGCTCGCCTTCTGTGCGTGAAGCGCCGCCGCATGGACAAGGCCCAACTTCATCAGCGTCCGCGCTGCCCGTTGATCCTCTCCTTGCTCCCTCAGAAAGACCAGGGCCCGATGGTAGTAATCGATGGCCTCCTCGTGGGCGTACACCATGCGGGCTTGATCGCCCGCCCGCAGCAAGTACGCAATAGCCTTCTCCGCCACCCCGGCCCGTTCCCAGTGGTGAGCCAGCAGCCCTACCTGCTCCTCAATTCTCTCAGGGAACAGACGCTCCAGCACCTCCGCAACCTGACGATGAAACAGCCGCCGGTCCTTCCGCAGCAACCCGCGGTACGCCGCCTCCCGCGTCAGCTCGTGCTTGAAGATGTACTCCAACTCCGGCAGCCGCGCCCTTTCGCGGATCAGCTCCTCCCGCTGTAGCGTCAGCAGGCGCCCCTGGAGCTCTCGCTCTGTCCAGGCGACCGTCTCGGTCGGTGAGATCTCGGCCAGCACACGGTACCAGAAGATGCGCCCGATCACCGAGGCGATCTGCAGCACTCGCCGGGTCTCCTCCTCCAGGCCGTCGATGCGGGCGGTCAAGACCCCTTGAACGGTCTCCGGAATAGGGATGTCTGTCACATCCCGGGTTACCCGCCACCGGCCGCTTGCCTCGTCCGGAGCGATGGCGCCACTGTCGGTCAACGAGCGCACCACCTCCTCGACGTACAACGGGTTCCCCTCAGCGCGGCCGAGGATGCGCCACCGCAGCTTCTGTGGCAGCCCTTCGACAAGCTCCGCACCAGGTGCCGCCAACTGGAGCAGAGCGTCTACCAGTCTCTCACTCGCAGCGGGGGACAGCGGCTCAAGCCAGAGATCAGAGTGACGGTGGCGGTAGAGCCGAGCGGCGGTCTCCCTGAGCCGCCACGACCCGTGACCGATCCGGGGACGGAACACACACATCACCAGCAGCGAACAACGATCAGTCAGGCCAAGAACCCTCTCCAACAGCTCGACGGAGGTGGGGTCTGCCCAGTGGAGATCCTCGCATACCAACACAAGCGGACGCGCGTCGGCGGCACATTCGATCAAGTCCACCACCGCGGCGAACGTGCCGCGCTTCAGATGCTCTCCCTCAAGGTGGGAGATCACGGCCTCGGCCTCCGATTCCGGTGGAAGGGACATGAGCCGTGCCAGGTAGGGATGGACGTCGTCGAAGGAATCAGGACACCACGTTTCCACGGCGTTGCGCAGCGCGTCGCGGGCCGCTCTTGGCGGGTCGTCCCCTCCCAGGCCCAGCAGCCCGCGGAGCACGTGGAGCCACAGGAGATAGGTAATGGATGTACCGTACGAGAGGCAGCGGCCCTCCACCCAGTTCAGGTGCGCTTGACCCCCGGAGCGACCGGCAAGGCCGGTTCGCCCGTCAGCTGCCGTACCTTCCAAAGGCTTCGAACCCTCAGACAGGGCCTGCCTCCGCACCTCCGCCACCAACCGCGACTTCCCGATACCCGCCTCGCCTACGACGGTGACGATGCCACCCACCCCCGCCCGCAGCCGCTCAACGACGCTCTGAAGGGCACCGAACTCCTTCTCCCGACCCACTAGCGGCGGGTCCAGCCCCGCGCTTCTCTGGCCCCAGCCGGCGCCTGCCCTGACGGCCAATACGCGGTAGGCGGAGATGGGCTCTGCCCTTCCCTTCACCTTGACTGGTCCCATCGCCTTGGTCTCGAAGAGCGGAGCGATCAACCGATGCGTATGCTCGGTAACGAGGACTGTCCCCGGCCCCGCCGCGCTCTCGAGCCGGGCCGCCAGGTTGATGGCGTCCCCCATCGCCGTGTACTCGACACGCAGGTCCGATCCCACCTCCCCCACCACCACCAGCCCGGTGTTGATGCCCGCCCGCACATTGAAGCCCGCGATCCCTCGCTCCCGGTCCAGCCTCTCCGCGTACGCCTGCGCCCCCTCCACGATCTCCAGCGCCGCCCGGCAGGCCCGCTCCGGGTCGTCCTCGTGGGCGATGGGGGCACCGAAGAAGGCCAACACCGCGTCCCCCATCAGCCGGGTCACGGTCCCCTCGTAGCGCACGATCGGCTCGATCAAGACGTCGAAGGCCCCGTCCATGATCTCCATCACATCCTCGGGGTCCAACCCCTCGCCCATGGCCGTCGAGCCCTTGACGTCTGAGAACAAGATGGTGACCATGCGCCGCTCTGCCTGCACCTTGCCGCGTGTCGCGAGCAGCCGCTCGGCGAACTCCCTGGGCACCAGACGACGGAGGCGCTCTGCCACGGCGTCGGGTGCGGCAGGCTCCTCCGGCTCCGCCGGGGGCGCACCCACCGGAGCCCCGCAAGCGAAGCAGAATGCCGCGTGACCCGGCAGTGCGGTCCCGCACTCAGCGCAGACGACGACAAGCCTGGCGCCGCACTTCAGGCAGAACTCGGCAACCTCAGGATTCTCCGTCTGGCACTTCGGACACTTCATGGCCGCCCCCCAGCATCCAGTCGGTCATTCGTCACTCGTGACAGCCTCCGTCCGCTCTGTCCCGATCGATATTAATCGACACCACCGTCTCCTCACCCGACCCCCTCTCGTCATCACCATCGTTCTGGCACTGGATAGCCCGCTCCGTCTCAGGGTCAAACCTCTTGATTCCACCGTTGAACGTCCCCAACTGCAGAACCCTATGTTGGTTCTCGACGATTGAGGAGACAAACGGGTCATTCGCGCTGTCAGGATCCGCGGGATCGGGCTGGTAGAAGGTGAATGGCCCATCTCCCGGATCCAGTGTGCCGAGGCCCACCTTGAGCGCCCAGATCTGCCCACGGTGTTTCCCCTCCACCGCGATACAGTGAACGACGGCAGCAGAACTCTCGCTTGGGGCTCGGATCATTCTTTCGCGCACACTCTCTCCTGACCAGTGAGAGCACAGGATCACGAATGCCTGTCGTAGGCCGGGCTTGGCCCAATCGTTTGAGAATGAGTGTACCACGAATCTCCAGTCCGTCAGCGGGTTGTCTTATGGCGTAGAGATCAACTGTCGAGGGAAGTGTTGAGAGACAAGTTCCACTTCCTCACGCCTGGCCGGTTCTCTGCATGAATCGACGCGCACGACGTCGTTCTCCATGCGCGGTTCGTGCAGCGATGACTCCAGCTTCAGCCTGTGGTGCGATGCCGACCGTGTTGAACAGAACTGGTCAGCCCCCCGCTCCGGAGCCCGGAACGAGGAGCTTGGAATCCGGGCTTGAAAGGTGGTAGGAGAACGAACCCGATCTCTCGGGTGAAGAAATCCACCCTCACCGCCTCTGGCGGTGAGGGAATTCCACGGGTTTTGAGGCCCTTAACGAGCAGGTCTTGCTATATGTTGCCCACGGCCTCTATGGGCGTGTCGTACACGTCAAAGAGGCTGTAGAATCCAGCCAACTCGAGCGTCCTCACCACGTTCGCGGAGGGTCCGGCCAGGACCAAGTCTCCCCGGTTGTATCGCCTGCAGGTCTTTCTGGTGTCGATCAACACGCGGAGGCCGACACTCGAGATGAAGTCCACCTCACTAAGATCGAGCACCAGCCGATACTTCCCGGCCTCGGTGAGCGCGTCAAGAGCATGCTGGAGTTGCGGAGCGGTGGCTGCATCAATGCGCCCGCTCGCCTTCACTACGCTGCAGCGCCTGAACTCCTGAGTCCTGACCTCCATTGCGATGGCCCTCCTTCGTCCGTGAATATACCTCGTCCCGTGATCGAATTCGCTGCTAGTATAGTCCTCAATCGCAGCAAGGTCAACACAGAGAGGCGGCATATCAGACACCTCGTGAGAATGAGGGCCTGGGAGTGAGGACAGCCCCTCAATGGAAGCGGCGCTCACCGGCGTCCGCGAGCGATGGCAGCGCTCAGATGCGCGCCGAAGAGCACGAGCGTGCTGCTGAGGTAAATCCATAGGAGCAGCGCTACGACGGCGCCCAGGGATCCGTAGACGAGCCGATACCGAACAAGATCGCTGCTGACGTACCAGGCAAAGACGCGCTTCGCCACCTCCCAGACGAGGGCGACGAGCAGGGCTGACCAGAGGGCCTCCGGCCATCTAACATCCGTGTTCGGGGCCCAGCGGTACAGGGCCAGAAACGTCAGGAAGGTGAGCAGCACCGGGATGCCGCTAGCGATCAACGTCCAAAGCGGCCGGTCGAAGATAGTCACCCGATCGCCGAGCGGGAACTCCAACCTGGGTAATACGTTGAGCACCGGCGTGGATAGGAAAGCGAGCATCAGAACGGTAGCAAGTATCCCCAGAATCCCGATTCCCAGCCCCAGCAGACGTCGCTCAAGAAAGCCACGCGCCTTCGCGCCATCCCACGCAAGGTTGACGTGCCCGAGCAGGACGGTGAAGACGCCGGTGCCTGACCAGAGTAGACCCATCACACCTGCCAACCCCACCGTCCCGCGCCGCTCAAGAACCTGATCTACGTTCGATCGGATGAGGTCTCGCGAGATCGGGACCACCTGCATCACGGAGCTCACCACCTGCTGCTTGACCTGCTCGCCTTCCAAGAAGAAGCTCCCCACAGCGATCAGAGCCAGGAGCAGCGGAAAGAGGGAGAAGATGGTGTAGTAGGCCAGAGCCGCGGCCACGTCTGCGGCCTTGGCCTCGTTGAAACCGTCGAGAGCATCCCTGAAGATGCCCACCACCCCACCGGTGAGATCATTCGCCCACCTATAGGCAGAGCGCAAGAAGTCCATCGGTCGTTCCATACTGTACCTTTCTGGTTCACTCCCCAACCTCAGACAGCGACGACCGAACCCCGTAGCTCAGCCTGGACCGGGCTCTGTTTCCCCAGGTAGCGGAGCAGTGCTTCGATGGCGTCGACGTCCAGTGCTTCCCGAGCGCTACCGTATTTAGTCGGGACACCCTGGGTGGTGACGAAGGCCGCGCGGTAGACGTCGTCCGGCTTCATTCGCTCTCCCTGGACGAATAGCTCTTGGACCCGCTGTCCGTAGGGATTCTCAATCTTGAAGTAGACGTTGATGCCCAGACATCGCTTCACGTAACCGCCCATCTGCTCGTAAGGATCGCGCGAGAAGGTCCGTTCCAGGTCCTCCTCCATCATCGTCCACAGTTCATCCCCCGTGAGATCACAGATGGAGACGGGAGGATTTACCGGGATGATGTTCCACAGATCGTTCATGGTGACCGACCCCGGCACGATCGGTGCACCGTAGCGCCAGCCGTTGGAGAAGGCCATCTGTGCCTCGGTGACCTCGAGAAGGCTCTGGAGCAGGAGGTTGTCCATCGTAGCCTCCAGCACGGTGTACCGGTTGAGTGCAGTCGCCGTGCGTCCGACGATTCGGGACAGTTCCTCACGGTGCGGGGCTAGCGCTTGCTCCACGAGGAGCTGCACATCGGGGTCAGGGTCAATCCATTCCCCGACGGTGATGAGCTCGTGGTCGAAGTCCACGACGGTGCCATCCTCAAGCTCGAGGTCAAGACAGCCCAGAAAAGAGCCGTGGCACCCCGATTGAAAGACAATGGTGTCGTTTACCACCGCCGGTTGGTAGACTCGGTTGTGCGTGTGCCCGCTCAGCAACACGTCAATGCCATCCACCTCCCGAGCGAGCTTCATCTCCTGTGGAAATCCGAGGTGAGAGACGACGACCACCAGGTCGACCTTGCGTTCCTGGCGCAACTCGTTTATGTAGCTGGGGAGCTCCAAGTCCCCTAGGGTGAAATAGACACCCTCGCTGAACGAAGCAGGCATAACCTTGTCGACGATGGTGGCAGCGATGCCGAGGACACCGATGCGTAGTCCGGCGACCTCCAAGACGGTATAGGGATCGAAGACAAGCTCATCGGATTCTTCGTGGTAGCAGTTGATGGCCAGCATGGGATAGTTCAGACGGTTGGCGAGTTCCTTGAATCGTTCAGGGCCATATGCAAACTCCCAGTGAGCCGTCATAGCGTCGAATCCCATACGGTTGAGGATCGGGATCAGCACCTCGCCCTCGCTCTGTACGGCGGCGTGTGTACCGTGCAACGTGTCACCACAGTCAAACGCCAGCACCCGCCCGGGCCTTTCCCTTCGTATTTCCTTAAGGAGAGCAGCGATCCGCCCGTGTCCGCCTGTCTTCCGGTATTCGGCGTGGTCTCCGGCCCAGAACAACTCCTGATGCAGATCGAGATACCCGTGGCTGTCATTCATCTGCAGGATCGTCAAGCGTTCGTCCCTAGACATGGCTCCTCCTAGGCCCTCCATCGAGTGGAACTGGCCCACTGCCGCGCAGCCCGGCGAGAAAACCCACCGCGACAAGAAGCGTGATCCCGATGACCACCAGCAGCTGGCTCTCGTTCAGCTCATTGAAAACGTAGATGCCGAGCGGCAGTCCAACCGCCAGGCCTGCCACCGGCACAGCCCAGTCCCTCCATCTGAATTCATCTCTGACGCTGTACCAGATGCGGCCATTGCTGATGACAGCGATCATACTGAGAATCACAGAAGCGGATTCAGGGCTGCGGAAGAGGGGCTGAGCCCCATCCAGACCTGTGCCAGGCCAATCACAGCCTGGACGTAAGAGCGAGTTCGGGATCGCATTTCTGTTTCTCCTTTCTGTTAATGACGTTTGAGAGACCCTCCATCTCTCTGCGCAGGCTCGGACAGGCTCCCCCCGCCCCGCACAGTGTCAGCTAGGTCTCTAGGGCCGAATGTACGCCCATCCGTTCGCCTGTTTCTTCGCCAGCTCGCTGACGCCCGCCGGAACGACCGCGACGCGCTCCAGCATGTCGTCTTGATCCAGCCCCAGAAAGCCGAGACTGTTTCCGCAGGCGAGAAACTGGACCCCTTGCTCGGCCAGCTTACTGATCTGCCCCCGATGCACGTTAGGCGACCGGAGAAGCGCCTTGACCCCCTCTCCATTCGCCACCAGCGCGACCTCGACCTTCTCCTGCCCCAGGTCGTCGATCAGGTTCTGAATGTTGTGCAGCACCAGATTCGCCCGAGCGATGCTGCCTTCGTCGACGTGAAAGACGACGCGATACTTCTCCATCAGCTCTGCCTCCCTCACTGGAAGCGAGCGAAGGCCAGCAACGCCCGTTCGCTGCCCCTGCTCACTCTCGCGGCTATTCTACCTCTTCGCTCTCGACGTTCAAGAACCGGGCGTTGACGGCCACGATGACGGTGCTCAGCGACATCACCAGGGCGCCCAGCGCCGGGCTCAAGAGGATGCCGTAGTTGTAGAGGACGCCAGCCGCCAGGGGGATAGCAAAGACATTGTATCCGGTGGCCCAGGCCAGGTTCTGGATCATCTTGCGGTAGGTCGCCCGTGATAGCTCGAGAATCGCCACTGCGTCGAGCGGATTGCTGCGGACGAGGATGATGTCCGCCGTCTCGACGGCCACGTCTGTCCCGGCCCCGATGGCTATGCCAACGTCGGCAGTCGCCAGAGCCGGCGCGTCGTTCACACCGTCCCCGGTCATCGCCACGATCAACCCTCGGGATTGGACCTCCTTTACCTTCTCCGCTTTCTCGTCGGGGAGCACCCCGGCGAAGTAGTCGTCTAGTCCGATCTCGTCGGCCACCCAGCGGGCGACCTGCTCGTTATCGCCCGTGAGCATCATCGCCTGTACGCCCGTGTCCTTGAGCTTCGCGATCGCCTTCGCAGACTCGGGGCGGATGATGTCGGCCAGCGCAATAGCGCCCTTCAGGTCGCCATCGATCAACACGTAGACGATCGTCTTCCCCTGAGAGGACAGCTCCTCGATCCGCTCATCGTCGACCGAGATCTCCTGCTCCCGCAGATAGCCGGGGCTGACGATCTTCACGTCACGCCCGTTGACCGTCGCCTCCGCCCCCTTGCCTGGGATGGCCTGGAAGTTCTCCATGTCGAAGCGCTCGTCGGTCGCCTCCGTGATGCCCTGAGCGATCGGGTGCTCCGAGCGGGACTCGACGGAGGCGGCGATTGTCAGCAGCTCCTGCTCCTCAAGCCCATCGGAGAACACCAGCGTGTCGGTGACACCGAACTCCCCCTTGGTCAGGGTGCCGGTCTTGTCGAAGATCATCGCCTCAATGTTCCTCGCCTGCTCGAAGGCGGTACGGTTCCGGATCAGCAGCCCATTGCTGGCCGATACCGCAGTGGAGACGGCGACTACCAGCGGGATCGCCAGACCGAGCGCATGGGGGCAGGTGATGACCATCACCGTAACGCTCCTCTCTAGAGCGAAAACGAAGTCGCGGTCTGAACCGAGCGCCCAGACGAGCAAGGTTGCCGTCCCAACCGTCAGAGAGATCACTGTGAGCCACATGGCTGCCCGATCCGCCAGGTTCTGGGTCCTCGACTTGCTCCTTTGCGCCTCCTCGACCAGCGAGATGGCCTGCGCAAGGTAGGAGTCCTCCCCCGTCCTCTGGACCTCGACCGTGATCGAGCCCTCGCCGTTGATGGAACCACCGATGACCTCCTCACCCTCTCGCTTGGGGACTGGCTTCGACTCGCCAGTGAGCATCGCCTGGTTGACCGCCGTCTGGCCCTCGATCACCTGGCCGTCGGCCGGGACCTTCTCGCCAGGCTTGACGACGACCCTGTCGCCCGCCCGCAGCGCCTCAATGGGCACGTCCTCTAGACTGCCGTCGTCCAACACCTTGTGCGCCTCAGAGGGCATCAGCTCGGCGAGCTCCTCGAGCGCGCGCGACGCGCCCATCACCGAACGCATCTCGATCCAGTGACCGAGGAGCATCACGTCGATCAGCGTCGCCAGCTCCCAGAAGAAAACCTTGCCGCTGAGACCGAAGACGACCAGGCCGCTGTAGACGTAGGCCACCGAGATGGCCACCCCAATGAGGGTCATCATCCCGGGCTGGAGGGATGATACCTCGTCGTACAGGCCGCTCAGGAAAGGCCAGCCACCGTAGAAGAATACGGCTGTTGAGAGGAGAAAGAGGATATATCGATCCCCCGGGAAGCTAATGACCTCCTCCAGCCCCAGAAGGCCCTGGACGAAAGGCGAAAGAACGAGAATAGGAATCGTCAGGACGAGTGAGACCCAGAAACGCCGTCTGAAGTCCGCTACCATCTGGGCGTGATGATCGCCCCCGCCGTGGTTAGAACCCTGGTGATCCTCCGCGTGGTGTTCTTTCTCTGCCATGGTACCTCCTAACTACTCTGTCGCTGCAACTGTCAGCAAGGCTCCACTACTCGCGCTCGACCTCGAAGTTCGGTCCTGAAGTTTCGGTCAGATCCACCACGATCTCTTCGCCCCCGTACCCATCGACGATATCGTGGGCCCGCGCACGGACTTCGGTCACGCCTTCCGGGATGACGATCCCGCTCTGGCTACGCGTAAACGGCTGCTCGTCGACGTGGGGATGGAGCAACGTTCGCGTGAACTCGCTC
>JAWLCP010000059.1:0-15550 GCA_041687115.1 Anaerolineae bacterium | reverse complement strand
CTGACGTGCTCACCGAGTCCTCCTCCTTATCCTCGACACCTCCAACGTCATAGAAAGGCAAAGCGGCCCGAGCGAACAACCAACAAAGAGCCTCAGGGACAGAAAAGGACCCGACTTCCTGGGAAGCCGGGTCCTGCAGTCAGATTGTCCAATCCGGCTCGCTCGTCCTAAATCTGACCCTCCGGCTTAAGAGGCCCTGACATGCACATCTCCTCCACAGACACATCTCCCAGGCAATGAACCTATCCCTCTTCTGCTCAGCAGGTTCATCGTCTCATGGATTCATTAGATTGTCATAAGAGTCGTATAGGAAACCCATCAGAAAAGCCCTACCTCGATGGCAGAGCTCTTGACATGATTGGGTAGATTGTCCCAATCATAAGTGCTTTCGCTGAGAATGTCAACTCAAGGGACCAGGGACCCCGATGAGCTATCAGGGTCCCCGCAACCTTGTCCATACCGAGCATCTTCTACTCCCCGGGTCGCCTCCCGAGCGTCACCTCCATCTGCCTATCTCTGCCGCTGCGCAGCACACTCAGCGTAACCCTGTCGCCTGGTTGGGCCTCCTTCACCAGGTAGACGATAAGATCATCCATGGTCCGAACGGGCTGCGCATCGATAGCCACGATAACGTCGCCCCCGACCTGAAGCGTGGCACCATTCCTGGTGACCCGTTCATCCGAGCCTTGGAGGCCAGCCTCCGCGGCCGGACTATCCTCGACTACCTCGATGACCAACGCGCCGCGCTGCTCGGCGGGCAGGTTCATCGCCATGGCGGTCTCTCGATCCAAGTTGCGCCCGACAATCCCGAGCCATGCGTAGGCATAGGTGCCTTCCTCTATCAGCACCGGCACGATCTGGTCAACGATATTGACTGGGATGGCAAACCCAACGCCGGCGGACGCCTGGTACTGTGACAGGATCATCGTGTTGACACCAATCACCTGGCCTTCCCGGTCCAGCAGAGGGCCACCCGAGTTGCCCGGGTTGATGGCAGCATCCGTCTGTATCATCTCCGGGATGCTGAAGTCGCTCGTGCCGGAGGGCAACGTTCGTCCCAGGGCACTGACCACCCCTGTCGTCAATGTCCACTCCTGACCGAACGGGTTCCCGATGGCGATAGCGCGCTGTCCGACAAAGACCCTGTCCGAGTCTCCCAATGCCACGGGGCTGAGCCGCTCGGCAGCACGCTCGACCTTGAGCACGGCCAGATCGGAGTCCGGATCCGTACCGACAATCTCAGCCGGGAGCGTCCCACCGTCCAGAAACGTAACCTCGACATCGCGCGCGTCGCGGACGACGTGATAGTTCGTGACGATGTGACCCTGCCTGTCCCAGACGAAACCGGAGCCCTCACCGCGGCGATAGAAATCCTCCGGAAGCTCCGGCCAGCCCGGTATCTCGATTCGTGGACCTTCGCGTCCGGAGACGTGCTGTACCACCCGGATGTGAACCACCGATGGGGCGACGCGCTCGTAGACGTTGGCTACCAGGCGTTCCTCAGCGCTGGCACCTTCCAGGATGTCGCCCGGGATCGGTGTTGGGCTCGCGGCGGGTTCAGACTCCGGCACGGAGGCACGAGTCTCCTCTGGTCCCGGTGTTGCTTCCTCCGTGACCAGCGGTGGCACCGTCTCTGTTCCGGCGCTCGGCCACTCCATTCGTGGCAGTACCTCTGCGATCTGCGGTGCCAGAAGCACGGCTCCCGCAGCACAACTGCCAACTACCAACACGACGACTGCAATAGCAGCCAAGAGCGCGACGACTAGTCTTCTGTCCAAGGCCTCACCCCCACCTCTCGAACGGTGTCTGCCCCATCTCTCCGAACGGACATCTTACCTCGATCCGTTTCCATTCAGCCGCCTGTGCCCTGCAGTTCTCTCCATTCCCGGATGGGGACAGGCAAGCCCGGCTCTCAGCTGAGAGCCGGGCTGCCCACGGCAGCTTCCCTCCGTGACCAGCTACTTCGTCTTGACCTTGATCGCCTTGGGCTTCACTTCCTCAGTCTTGGGCAGACGCAACGTCAAGACCCCATCCTCGAACTCCGCCTCCGCCTTGTCGGCCTCGACGGACGTCGGGACCGTCACTGCACGAGAGAAGGCACCATAGCGGCGCTCGCGATAGATGTAGTTGTCCTCTTCGACCTCTTCCTCGGCTCTGGACTCTCCTCTGATGGTCAATGTATCGCCGGTGATGCTGATGTCCAGATCCTCCGGATCGATGCCCGGTACCGAGGCCTTCACCACGACGTCCTCGTCGGTCTCGTACATATCTACGGCCAGCGTGCCCCTCACTCGCGGAGCCAGGTCCGCGCCTCGAGGCCGTACAAAGCTCTCCTCGAAAAGACGATCCATCGCCTCCCGCAAGCTGACCAGATCACGGAAGGGTTCCCAACGTGTCAACTGTGTCATCTCAGCACCTCCTTACCCTGTCCTGAATTGGACTGACCTGAACCTTATTCATTAGTATGTCTATCATAAGGAGATTAGATTGGCGTTAGAACTGGATTAGACTTACATTAGAGAAGAGCTCCGTTTTGCCCTGACAGCGTTCGGGCGTATAATACTCGGGATGCCCGATCTTTGATCGAGCGTGCATCCTAAGCGGACGGCCTGTCAACCGGCCTCTGAACTGCGCCCTGGCGGCAGAGAGAATCAATACAGGAGACATCTGCATGGCGGAGTACCGCATTCGCGAACACCCAATCCTTCCGGTAGACGATCAGCCAACGTTTGAGTTCACGTGGAACGGACGGCCGATGACGGCTCGTGAGGGAGAGACCATCGCCTCAGCCCTCTTTGCCAACGGTGTGCGCGTCTTTGGTCACCATCACAAGGACGAAGCGCCCCAGGGAATCTTCTGCGCCAACGGACAATGCGCCCAGTGTCTGGTCATGGCCGACGGCCTCCCCGTGAAGTCGTGCATGACGCCTGTCCTGCCGGGCATGGTGGTCGAGGCAATGGAGGGGAAACCCACGCTGCCAGATGTCGGGTCGGCGCCTGAGACCCACACCATTAACACCGTCGATATCGAGTGCCTGATCATCGGGGGCGGGCCGGCAGGACTGTCGGCCGCCATCGAGCTGGGCAAGGCCGGCGTGCGCGCTCTGATTGTGGACGACAAACATCGTCTGGGTGGCAAGCTGGTGCTACAGACGCACAAATTCTTCGGGTCCATCGAGGCCTGCTACGCTGGCACGCGCGGGACCGACATCGCGGAGAAGCTGGAGCAAGAGGTACGCGACTTCGAAAACGTGCAGGTCTGGCTCGACACGACGGCCCTGGCCGTCTTCTCCGATCGGAAAGTGGGCCTGCTCCGAGCGGGCCATTACGTGCTGGTGAGACCCCAGATACTCCTGGTGGCGACCGGCGCGAGAGAGAAATCGCTGGCTTTCCGCGGCAACACTTTGCCCGGGGTCTACGGTGCCGGTGCCTTTCAGACGCTGGTCAACCGGGACATGGTGAAATCGGCCGATCGCCTCTTCGTCGTCGGCGGGGGAAACGTGGGTCTGATCGCCGGCTACCACGCGCTCCAGGCCGGGATCGAGGTTGTCGGCCTCTGCGAAGCGCTCCCGGAGTGCTCCGGTTACAAGGTTCACAAGGACAAGCTCGCCCGCCTCGGTGTGCCCATCTACACCTCTCACACCGTGCTCAGCGCCAACGGCGAGGATCAGGTTGAGTCGATCACCATCTCGCAGATCGACAACAACTGGGAGCCAGTTCCGGACACCGAGCGCACGTTTGAGTGTGACACCATTTTGGTCGCCGTCGGGCTGGATCCCGTGGATGAGTTCGTCACCAAGGCCAAGGAGTTCGGCCTCCCGGTCTACGCCGCGGGCGATGCGGAGGAGATCGCTGAGGCGTCGGCGGCGATGTTCACTGGGCGCATTCGTGGGCTGGAGATCGCCGGGGCCTTGGGACGGGATGTGGGCGAGGTGCCGTCTGAGTGGCACCGCACTGCCGAGATCCTCAAGTCGCGCCCCGGGGCGGTGGTGACCGAGGACATCCCCGAGCGTGAGGAGGGCGTCTTCCCTGTGCTCCACTGCGCGCAGGAGATCCCGTGCAACCCCTGCACGTCCATCTGCCCTCAAGGCTGTATCACCATTGAGGCGGACGACATCCGCGGGCTTCCCGAGTACTCCGGTGACGAATGCATTGGCTGCGAGCAGTGCGTGGCCATCTGTCCCGGACTGGCGATCACCCTCGTCGACTACGAAAACGGTTCCGAGCCCGCGACGGTCACCATCCCTTACGAGTTCCCCGCCGAGACGATCGACGAGGGCGACACCGTCACCGTCTTGGATACGGAGGGCAAGGTCCTGGGCAACGTGGAGGTGGTGCGCGTCCGGGAGCCCCGATTCGCAGACCGAGCGCTTCTCGTGCGGGTGAAGGCCCCCCGTGCGATCGCCAAGCGCATCGCCGGCATCCGCGTGCAGGACCCCTGGGTCTCAGAGCCCCTCGAACAGGTCGTTAAGCGCATCCCGGACGACAAGGTTATCTGCCGTTGCGAGCGCGTGACGGCCGGCGAGATCCGCGAATTGATCCGCTCCGGCGTCCGAGACATGAATCACATCAAGGCGGTGACCCGGGCCGGCATGGGCGCGTGCGGCGGGAAGACGTGTGGCAATCTGATCAAGCGTCTCTTCCGCCAGGAGGGTGTCGAGCTGGACGCCGTGAAGGAGGACACCCTGCGTCCGCTGTTCATTGAGGTACCGCTCGGCGTCTTCGCTGCCGTGTCCGCAGAGGAAAGACCGATCGAGGAGGTGCCGGCAACACACGCCACGGATGTGCACGAGGGTGGGATGTAGATGACACAGACCGGAAGCGCATGACCGATCGTCATTCCAAGCCGCTCTACGTCGATCCAAACCTCCAGATCGTCTTCGGCGTCACCTTGATGGCGGTGCTGGGGATCCCCAGCGTCACGCCGGCGTTCCCCAGCATCGGACGCGCGTTCGATCTTTCGTCCCAGGCTGTCGGCAACCTGATCACCGCCTTTACCCTCCCGGGCGTCTTATTGACGCCGGTGTTGGGCATCATGGCCGACCGGTACAGCCGAAAGTGGATCCTCGTCCCAGGGCTTGTGATCTTCGGTCTGGCGGGAGGCGCATGCGCCTTGGCGCGCGATTTTCGCCTTCTATTGGGCCTGCGCTTCGTTCAGGGGATCGGAGCCGCCGCGTTGAATATCCTCTACATTACCCTCATTGGCGATCTCTACAGCGGCGAGAAGCGCACCGCCGCGATGGGCTACAACGCAAGCGTGCTCAGCGTTGGCACTGCCGCGTACCCGGCTATCGGCGGCGCACTGGCGACGCTGGGATGGTACTACCCGTTCGCACTTCCGGTCCTGGCCATCCCCATCGCGTTCCTGGCTCTGTTCGCCCTGGAGAATCCCGAGCCGAGGAGGGAGTACGCGCTCCAGAGGTACCTTCAGCAGGCCTGGACGAGCATCAAACATGGCCAGGCGATCGCCCTGTTTGCGCTGACCCTGATGACGTTCATCATGATCTACGGCGTTTACCTGACCTATCTCCCCTTCCTGATGGAGAATGCGTTTGAAGCCTCACCGCTCACCATCGGGATCACGATGTCCGGGATGTCGCTGGCGACCGCGTTTACGTCGTCCCAGTTGGGCAGGTTGACCAGCCTCTGCTCGGAGAAACTGCTGTTCCAGATCGCTTGCGGCCTGTATGGGGTGGCGCTCCTGATGATCCCGTTCGCTCCCAGTCTTCTCGTGCTGTGGCTCCCGGTCATCCTGTTCGGCGTGGCCCAGGGACTGAGCATCCCCAATCTGCAGACCCATCTCGCCAGTCTGGCACCGATCGAACACCGGGGTGCGTTTATGTCCGTCAGCAGCGTGGTCCTCCGCCTGGGCCAGACGCTTGGCCCACCCTTGATGGGCGCGGTCTCAGGCGCGGGAGGGATCACCGCCACCTTCACAGCCGGTGCTGCGATAGCAGCGGTTATGCTCATACTGACCGCACTAACTATGAAAGAGAGGAGAGAGGCACAATGACAGACGTTGAGAGACTGCTGGATACCTTCGCTGATCTGAAGGAGAAGACCAACGTGAACGCCTGCTTCGGTGAGCCGGTGGCAATCGGGGATCGCACCGTCATCCCCATCGCCAGCGTCAGCTACGGATTCGGGATGGGAGCGGAGCAGGCGCCGCCCTCCGACGCAGAGGGCGCGACCACAGAGAGTAGCGGGCCATACGGCGGGGGCATGAGAAGCTCGCCCCTCGGCGTCATCGAGGTGACCCGGGAACAGACCCGCATAGAGCCAGTCGTCGACGAGCAGAAGGTGGCGCTGATGGCCCTGCTGGTTGGTGCGTGGAGCGTGTTCTGGTTGGCCCGCACGCTGGTGGCGATCTTCGGTCGACGAGAATAGGTCCGCCACAGCCAACAGCGGGTGTCCGCCCGGTCAGCGGCACCAGCGCGTGTCAAAGCCGATTGCTTGCCAGCGGACAGTCCCTCGTGGTATAATTTCCGAGGCAGAAAGAGAGGAACAAATGAAACCACCTGTTGACCCCATCCTGATCCACTTCACCGAGAACTGGGGCATCCACTGGTACGGCCTTCTGATCGTGAGCGGTGTCATGCTGGGTGCCCTCTACGCGGCGTGGCGAGCGAACCGAAACGGGGACGATCCGGATCACGTCTGGAACGCCCTCACCATCGCCATCATCTTGGGCATCATCGGGGCGCGCCTCTACCACGTCTTCTCCGCTCCCGAGGGGGGAATGGTGGGCTGGGACTACTATCGCACCCATCCCATCGAGATCCTCTACATCTGGCAGGGCGGGCTTGGCATCTATGGCGCCATCGTGGGAGGCCTGCTCGGCGTGGCGCTTTACACCTGGCGTGCCGGCTTGCGCCCGCTGAAATGGCTCGACTATGGGGCGCCCGGTCTGGCTTTGGGACAGGCCGTCGGGCGCTGGGGCAATTTCATCAACCAGGAGCTGTACGGGCCGCCGACGAACCTCCCCTGGGGATTGAGGATCGATCCCGAACACCGCATCATGCCCTACAACAACCTGGAGCAGTACCCGCCGGACACCCTCTTCCATCCCACGTTCCTCTACGAATCCCTCTGGTGCCTGCTGGTGTTCGGAGTCCTCGCTGTGATGGCCGACAGGTTCAAGGACCGGCTCAAGGAAGGCGACATTCTGCTCGGTTATCTGATCGGCTATCCCTTGGGGCGTTTCTTCCTTGAGTACCTTCGGCCCGACGCGTGGATGATCGGCCCTCTCGCCGCGGCACAGCTCTTCGCTCTCATCTGCCTGGTGACCGCGACCGCGCTCCTGATCGTGCGGCACACCGTCGCGAAGGCACCTCCGCCTGGTGAAGAGGTACCGGAGGCGGCACCATCAGAGCCTGAGTCCGGTGAGAGCGTGGTCACCCCGGAATTGGAGGCAGAGGAGCAGTCGTGACCGCAGGACGGCTGCTAATCGCCGCGATGTCGCCCGTCAGGCGTGTCGCGCGCTCGACGCGGCACACAGGGGACTGATTGGGGAGAGCCCAATGCCAATGGCATTGGGCTCTTTCTGTCTTGAGGGACGGGGAGGAGAAGACGCGATGACGACAGGAGAAGCGCTGTACGCCTTGCAGCAGCTCGACAGCGAGTGCGATGCAAAGCAAGACCGTCTCACAGAGGTAGAGGACGCGCTGAAGGATGACACCGCGCTTCGCGAGGCGCGTCAGACGCTCGAAAAGGCGGACAAGCGCGCTCGGGAGCAGCAAGTCAGGCAGCGCGACCTTGAGCTGGAGATCGAGAGCCTTGCGGACAAGACCTCGCGGTCGGAGGAGCGGCTCTACAGCGGAAAGGTCAAGAATCCCAAGGAGCTCGCGGACCTTCAGGCGGAGGTTGCCTCCCTGAAAGGTCGACGGCAGCGGCTGGAGGACACACTCCTGGAGACCATGATCGAGCGGGAGGAAGCGGAGAGAGCTCGCGACCAGGCTCGTGCACACCTCGACGAGGTCGAGTCCATCTGGTCGGCGCGGCAGGCGGACCTCAAGGCAGAGCGGGAGGCGTTGCTGGAGCGCCTCGAGGAGCTTCAGCAGAAGCGCGAGGCCGTCGTGCCCCGCATCGACGCTGGCCTTCTGACGACATACAAAAGGCTGCGCCGGACGAAGGGCGGCCAGGCCGTGGCCCGAGTGCGAGACGACACCTGCACGGGATGCGGCGTCACCATCTCGCCGAGCGCCGAGTGGAAGCTGCGGCATGGCGAGCTGATCCACTGCGACTCGTGTGGACGCATTCTCGTATCAACGTAGGCGCTGCGGCGTCAGGAAGCGGGCAGTGGACAGGCGTGAGTGGCACAGAAACGTCATGGCCTCCTATATAGGAGGCCATGACAGCGAAAGGAGGGTAACCACCGATAACCTTCGCGGTCTTCGGGGGACGGTTCTCCCGTCCCTACAGGTACCTGTCATTCTAGCCGACGAAGTTCGCCCCGTCAATAGTACTATCGTACCACCTGCATCCACGCACCCCGAGCTCAGTAAACCAGCGACAGAAGCAGCGTTCGCAGCAGCTGTTCAACGAACCAGAGGATCAGCAGCGCCACCATCGGGGAGAAGTCCAGCCCTCCGATAGCCGGTATGCTACGTCGTATGGGCGCCAGCAGCGGCTCGGTGATCTGGATCACAAACTGCATCGCCGGGTGATAGGGGCTGACGTTGAACCAGGGGAGAAGCGCTCGAGCGATGATGGCAAAGGAATAGAGTGTGAAGGCCAGGTTGATGACTTGCAGTAGCGCGCGCATTGTTCTCCTATTCTGGCAGGCTGCTCAATCAGCACAGCGGCAGGAGCGGTCAGCCCATTCTACCGACTCCCGCGCGGTCCAAAGATCGCCCGACCGATACGCACCATCGTCGCCCCCTCCTCTATGGCCACCTCGAAGTCATTCGTCATCCCCATGGAGAGGTGACCCCAGTCGACAGAGGTAAAGCGCTCCCGCAGCACGTCTCGCAGCGCACGCAGCTTGACGAACAGCGGCCGCACCTCTTCGGGATCGTCGACGTACGGCGGCATGGTCATCAGCCCCTGCACCCGTAAGGCTGGCAGGCTGAGTATCTCCTCGACGGCAGCGAAGAAAGCCTCCTGCTGCCCCTCGTCCTTTTCCCAATTCTCCAGCGGAAAGCCGTACTTGGAGCTCTCGCCGGAGACATTGCACTCGAGGAGAACGGGAAGCACTCGGTCGGCCTCGTCAGCGTAGGCGCTCAACCGCCGGGCGATCTTGAGCCGATCGACGGAGTGAACGGTGTCATAGTGTTCCACCACCCGTCTCGCCTTCCGGCTCTGAATGTGTCCGATCATATGCCACGTTGGGGGCTGGTCGGAGACGTAGGGCTCAAGTGCCATGATCTTGCTGATCCCCTCTCGCGCGCGGTTCTCACCGAAATGGCGCATCCCGGCCTCGTAGGCCGTGAGAACCACGTCCGCCGCAAAGGTCTTGGTCACAGCGACCAGAGTGACCTCTTCGGGATCGCGTCCGACCCGCTCCGCCGCCTCTGCGATGCGGGCCAGCACACGTGCTAGGTTGCCTGAGATATCAGCCATCCGTCAATCCTATCACTACGCCGAAGCGTCCAGTGCGTCCGTCTTCGGCCCGATGTGAAAAGAACTCATCCACACGACACGCGGTGCAGAGCTCCGCCTGTTCAATCTGCTCAACGCCAGCACCACGGAGCTGCGCCTCAACGGCCGCGGGAAGGTCGGCGTGAACCCGACCGTTGACTGAATGGACCACCTCGGTCCCTGAAGGACAAGCGGACGCGATCTCCTGAGCCACCCCCGTCCCCACCTCGTAGCAGCAAGGGCCGATGGTCGGTCCAATGCCAGCCCAGATATCCGCCGGGGTACATCCCAGGCGCTCCGTCATCGTGCGGATCGATGCCCCCACCACACCGGCGACCACCCCCCGCCATCCGGCGTGGACCAGTCCGACGGCCCGGCTCACCGGGTCGAACAACAGAACGGGGGCACAGTCCCCGAAGCGCATCATCAGGGGCACCTCAGGTGCCGCGGTCACCAGGGCGTCGGTCTCCGCACGCACGGTCCCGCGCTCCGCGGGTCCGACCACTTCCACCGCCGCTCCGTGCACCTGCCAGGGGCTGACGACCTGTCCTTGCTCCAATCCCAACGGCCGCAGTGCCCGCCGGTGGTTCTCCTCCACCGCCTTCAGGTCGTCGCCCACCGTGTGACCAAGGTTGAGCGTCGCATACGGTCCCCGGCTGACGCCCCCGATGCGGGTCAGGACGGCGTGGAGAAGCCCATCGACGCCGTCGAGATCCTCAAACCGATACAGCACGACGCCGTCTTGCGTGGCCCGCTTCATCGACGCACTCTCATCCGACATCGACGCCCGACTACGGGGCGAAGGGCTATGTCCACCCGAAGCGCCGCTCCAACGACCCTCGAACATCCTCCATCGACTCTTGGAGATAGGGATAGGCCAGCCAGACTGTCGCCCACCCGAACAGCACGCCAGTAATGAGGCGCATCAGCGGTGTGGTCTCGTAGGGCTTCAGCGAGATCCCCGGGAACACGAGGGGCAGCGCATAGGAAAGGAACTGATACCCACCATCGAGGCCCATTGGAACGAGTCCGAGCAGAATGTAGGCCCACCACGGAAGCGGGCGCACCGCCCATCGCCGCCGCAGCAGGCCGTACACCACCCCGAACAGGAAGATGGCACCGTAGATGGCGGCATCCCGCTGGCAGAAGGCGACCTTGTATCCCAGGGCTGGATTGCCCACGAAATCCCTGGCCCACGGGCCAGATACGCTCTCCCCTGCCAACTCCATCAACTCCGGCAGCCGATAGGAAAGCTGGGGCCCGAACAGGAACCACGATCGCTGCGGCAGTTGATGGCACAGCGGTCTATAGATCGTGTAGATGAGCGACGCGGCACCTTCAGCGCCCAGTTGCATCAGCGTGGGAGCCAGAAAAGGCAGGCCCACGTAGAGGAGGGCCATGGTGTTGAAGGCCGCCAGCCAGTGCTTGGAGAGCCAGAAGATGAAACGATCGGCGGCGATGACGAGCCTTCTCGTCCGATCCGCGTGCCGACCGGATTCCTGCTGCTGACGGCGCTTCACCTCCTCCATCACGTCCGCAGCGCTCGGTCTCTCGATACCTGCGGTTTCTCTCATAGCGATATTCGATTATACCATAAACACCTTCCTCGACAACGACCCTGGGTGGGGCCGACCCCTTCAAGTGGCTGGTCTCCCGACCAGCCACAGCATTGGGGAGATCACACAGCACCGGGGAGGCCAGCCACGACCACGGGATGCCGCACAGCACAGGGGAGACTACACATGACCGGGGAGATCAGCCGCGACCGCTAGGGGTCAGCGCCGGGTGAGCTGGTCGGCTGGCCCCAGGGTGGTATAATCGTACGCAGGCCAGCTCCTCTCAAGGCGGGGAACCCGGGGCTGGCCGATTCCTTGGCATCGCCGACCTCGACGGGCACGCTCAACAGGCAGACGGATTCATTATGAACTTTCTCGAACAACTCAACGCGCAGCAGGAACGAGCAGTGACGGCGCCTGAGGGGCCGATCCTGGTGTTGGCCGGGCCGGGCAGCGGAAAGACCCGCGTGCTCACGTCGCGGGTGGCCTGGCTGGTATTGGAGCAGGACGTGGCACCCTGGCGCGTGATGGCGGTCACGTTCACGAACAAGGCGGCGCGCGAGATGCGGGAGCGGCTGGAGGAGCTCTTGGGGCCATCTCGGGCGCGCAGCCTGACCCTTGGCACGTTCCACGCCACGTGCGCCCGCATTCTACGCCGCGAGGCGGAGGCAGCCGGTATCCCTCGCGACTACGTGATCTTCGACACGGATGACCAGCGCCGGCTGATCAAGCAGGCGCTGGAGGACCTGAACCTGGACGACAAGCAGTACCCACCTCGCTCGCTCCACTCGGCGATCTCGAATGCGAAGAGCGAGCTCGCCCCTCCCCAGGCGTACGCCACCCACTCCTACTACGGGGAGATCGTGAAGCGGGTGTACGAGCGGTACCAAAACCTGCTTAGGGCAAGCGGGGGGCTGGACTTCGACGACCTGCTGATGGTGACGGCGCTGATGTTCAAGCGAAACCCGGAGGTGCTGGCGAGGTACCAGGACCAGTACCACCACATCCTGGTCGACGAGTTCCAGGATACGAACCAGGCCCAGTACGTCCTCTTACGGCAGCTCTCGCGGAAGCACCACAACTTGTTCTGCGTCGCTGACGAAGACCAGTCCATTTACCGATGGCGAGGGGCTGACTACCGCAACATCCGCCGGCTGCGGGACGACCATCCGGAGATCGAGACCTACCTGCTGGAGCGCAACTACCGCTCCACGCAGACGATTCTGGATGCCGCACGGGCGCTGATCCAGCGGAACCGGGACCGCGTCGATAAGAATCTGTTCACCGAACGCGGCGGCGGGCCGGACATCGTGGTCCACGAGGCGTACGATCAGGAGGACGAGGCCCGGTTCGTGGTGGATACCATCGCTCGCCTGGTCGCCGAAGAGGGGAGGAGCGCGGGGGATTTCGCGGTGATGTACCGGACGAACGCCCAGTCGCGTGCGCTGGAGGACGCCTTCGTGCGGGCTGGCCTGCCCTACAAGCTGGTGGGGGCCACCCGCTTCTACTCGCGGCGGGAGGTGAAGGACGTGCTCGCCTTCCTGCGCCTGGTCCAGAACCCGGACGACGACGTGAGCATGGCGCGCGTCATCAACGTGCCGCCCCGCGGCATCGGTCAGAAGACGCGCACGGCGCTGGAGGACGCGGCCAGGGAGGGGGAGACGTCGGTCTACCGGGTGCTCCGGCGGGTCCAGACGCCGGAGGCGGAGGGGCCAGAGCTGTGGACGCGGGCGGAGCGGTCGGTGCTCGACTTCCTGGAGACGCTGGAGGGATGGATGGCGGCGCGGAGTGAGCTCACGGTCGCGGAGCTGATCAACCGCGTCCTGGAGGACACCCGCTACGCAGACTACATCCGCGACGGGAGCGAGGAGGGCGAGGAGCGCTGGGGGAACGTGCTGGAGCTGCGGAACGTCGCCGCGGACTACGAGAACTACTCCCTCACGGAGTTCCTGACCGACGTGGCGCTGGTCTCCGACGTGGACAACCTGGGAAGCGACGTGGACGCACCGACGCTGCTCACGCTCCACAGCGCGAAGGGACTGGAGTTCCCGGTGGTCTTCATCACCGGCTTGGAGGAAGGCCTGCTGCCCCACAGCCGCTCCTTCGACGAGCCGGAGGAGATGGCGGAGGAGCGGCGGCTCACGTACGTGGGGCTGACGCGGGCAGAGGACCGGCTGTTCCTGAGCTACGCGTTCCGGCGCACGCGGTACGGGAGCAGCGAGGCGACGGTCCCCAGCCGCTTCCTGGAGGACATCCCCACCGAGCTGACGGCCGGGTCGTGGCGGGGGGCGCGCCGCGACGTGCGCGAGGAGGAGACGACGTGGGAGCAGCCGTTCGCGCGACGGCGCTCGGGGACGGTAGTCACGTTGGATGAGGCGCCCAGTGGGCCCCAGTTCCAGGCCGGACAGCGGGTGGTGCACGAGGCGTTTGGGGAGGGGATCGTGCTGGAGAGCCGGGTGCAGGGGGACGACGAGATTGTGACGGTGAATTTCGAGGAGGGGGGCGAGAAGCGGCTGATGGCCAGCTTCGCGCCGATGGAGGTGGTGGAGTAACCGCTGCAAGAGCCTGCAATCTCCCTCAGCAGCGTGTACCTTGAACGGGCCAGTGGAGACACCACTGGCTCGTCGCCGTTCTAGTTATCACCAGATGCCCATCACTTCTGTTCATAGCCCACAGCTGCGCTTCCCCCGTACCCGAGTTGTGTCACCCTTTACGCCGCAGCTGTGTCTGGCGTGGAACGGTGGAACAAAGGAAGCCCTTCAAGCGTCAGGAGGATAGGAGGTGCAACATGCATATGACCATGGAACGGCTGATGAAGGGTTTGGGACTGCTCCTTCTCGCTGCGCTGGTCGTGGGTTGCGAGGGCGAGACGGTGACGCTGGAGGCGCTCACCAGCCCGTTGGGGACATCGTTGTCAAGGTCGCCAATCTCCACGCCAGGGCCCGAGGCGTCTCCAACCCGGCCACCTGCCCCTGCTCGAGACGACGCGCTGCCCTCACCGACCTCGCCCGCTTCCCCCATTGAAACGCCGCAGCCGCGTCTGACGCCCACTGCTCCACGGCCGGGGCAGACGCCGCCCCTGGAGACGCGCCCGACCCGACCGCCCCAGGCGCAGGACGCCGTGGAGGCGGCCCGCGCGTTCCTGGCCGATCATCTGGAGGTCCCCGTGGCCCAGATACAGCTCCTCTACGTCGAGCCCCAGACGTGGCCGGACGCCGGCCTGGGCTGCCCGGAGCCAGGTCAGGCCTACGCCCAGGTCGTCACCCCGGGGTACCGGCTGGTGCTCCAGGTGGGAACCCGGCAGTACGAAGTGCACACCGACCGTTCGGCGAAGCACGTGGTGCTCTGCCCGGGCCCGGTGCCTGGCGAGCGCGTTTCTCTGGCTCGGGCGATCACCCAGGAGGCGATCGTCGCCGCCGCCCGCCAGCACCTGGCGGAGCGATTGGGTGTGCCGCTGGAGGCGGTCGAGGTGGTGAGTGTGGAGGAGGCGCTGTGGGAGGACGACACGCTGGGCTGCCCGCGGCCGCCTGGCAACCACCCCGACCGCGCCTATCCCGGGCCCATGCCCGGCTACCGCATCGTCCTGGCCGTGGAGGGGGTGCGGTACGAGTACCACAGCGGGGGGCTGTGGCTGATCTTCTGCGGAGAGGTCAGTGGATAAGTGAAGACCGGGGCTCTCAGAGCCCCGGTCTTCTACTTCCGGTCTAGAAGGTCGCCGGGATCAACCCGGTGACCTCAGGACGATGTGCGTCACCAGTTCCTGGTGATGATCGGCACGTAGATGACGGGCCCAAGGACTCCCGTCGTGGCGGTGCTGCTCAGGAACTTGTGGTAGTCACCATAGTCGAAGGTGACGTCGGCTTTGTTGGCGATCTCGCCGACGAAGCCGTCCTTCACCTTGACCTGGTACTGGATGGTCAGCTTGCCCGACACGCCGGGGCCTACGTCGCCGTACCAGCGGAGATAATCGTCGCCGTCCGGCCAGAAGTAGCCGTGCGCGCCGTTCGCGTACCACCACTTCGCCACGTACCAGGTGTCGTAATCTGGGTCGTCCGGATCGCTGACGTACTGCTCGACGTAGTCGACGCCCTCCGGCAGCAGGTCGACAACCTCCACCCAGGCATCTTCGTTGCCGTCGTTCACCACCTCGATGGTGTAGGTCAGGACCTCGCGGCCCATCAAGACCCAGTCCTTGTCCACCGTCTTGGTGACGCTCGCGTCGATGCCGCCCGCATTGACGGTCACCGGGACGGAGATCGACGGCTCCATGTAATGGTACTGATCCTCTTCCTCGTGCGGCATAGCGAACTCCATGTACCCGTGCCACACGCCACTGCTCGGCACCTCCCAGTTCACCGTAAGGGTCTCGGCAGCGCCGGGGGTGACGTCGAGGACGTAGTTGTTGCCCGCGTCGGC
>JAWLCP010000058.1:0-16507 GCA_041687115.1 Anaerolineae bacterium | reverse complement strand
ACCTCGACCTCCGTGCTGAGATGCTCGTCTTGAGCACCGGCATCGACCCCAATGGGGTCGAGGAGCTCGCTGGCATGCTGGAGGTCCCGTTGGACAAGAACGGCTTCTTCCAGGAGGAGTACCCCAAGATGCGGCCCCTCGACTTCACCCGGCGCGGCATCTTCATGTGTGGGCTTGCTCACTCGCCACGCTTCTCCGATGAGACAATCGTGCAGGCCCAAGGGGCCGCGATGCGTGCCGCTGCGCTGCTGAAGCAGGAGATGCTCAGAGCTCCCCTGCCGCCAGTTCGTGTCAACGAGCGTCTGTGCACCGCCTGTGGGCAGTGCGTCGAGATCTGCCCCTACGGCGCCCGCGTCCTGGAGCCGGGGGCCCACACCGCGGAGGTCATCGAGGTCCTCTGTCAGGGGTGTGGAGCCTGTATCGTCGCCTGCCCGAACAAAGCCACCCAGCGACAGGGCGTTACCGTGCCCGGTGTCTACAGGATGCTCGATGCCGTCACCTTGGAGAGGGTGACCCGACTGAACGATTAAGACCGTCTGCCTCTTCGCTCTGGACGTGGATGGTAGGAAGAGTGTTATTTATGGACAGACAGAAACCAGTAGCCCCAGCAGCCCTGGTCATCGGCGGCGGCATCGCCGGCATTCAGGCTGCCCTTGACATTGCGGATGCAGGGTTCGGCGTCTATCTGGTCGAGCGAGAGCCCTCCATCGGTGGGCGTATGGCCCAGCTGGACAAGACGTTCCCCACGCTGGATTGTTCCTCCTGTATCTTGACGCCCAAGATGGTCGACGTGGGTCAGCATCCGAATATCGAGCTGATGACCTATTCCGAGGTTGAATCCGTCGAGCGTCACGGCGACGCTTTCCGCGTACGGGTGCGCAAGAAACCCCGCTACGTGGACGTCGACATATGCAAGGGGTGCGGCGACTGCGCCGAGGCGTGCCGCATGAAGGGGCGGATTTCCAGCGAGTTCGATGAGGGCATTGCCAATCGGTCGGCGATCTATGCCCCCTTTCCGCAGGCGGTGCCGCTGGTGTACACGATCGATCCCGACACGTGCCTCTACTTGACCCGTGGAGTCTGTGGTCGGACGTTCAAGTGCAAGGATGCCTGCCCGGCCGACGCCATCGATTTCGAGCAGGAGGAGGAGTTTGTCGATCTTGACGTGCCAGCTATCATCGTCGCCACCGGTTTCGACCTCATCGACCCCCGCACCAAGCCGGAGTACGCGTACGGCGTCTACCCGGAGGTGATGACGGGCATTGAGTTCGAACGCCTCTCCGATGCGTCCGGTCCCACAAAGGGTGAGATTTACATTCCGGAGAAGGATGAGCGAGGCAACACCGTCATCGGCGACAGGAAGCCAAAGGATGTGGTGTTGATCAAATGTGTTGGCTCCCGAGATCCCCACAGCGGTGTTCCCTACTGCTCGCGGGTCTGCTGCATGTACACAGCGAAGCACGCTCACTTGGTGCGCGACAAGTTTCCCGATGCCAACATCACGGTGTTCTACATGGACGTGCGGGCCTTCGGTAAGGGCTATGAGGAGTTCTACGATCGCGTCAAGCACGAGCGAGTGACCTACCGGCGCGGGGAGCCCTCCGAGATCTACCGGCGGGGCGACAGGCTGGTCGTCCTGGCGGAGGACACCTCGCTGGGAGAGCCTGTGGAGGTTGAGGCCGATCTGGTTATCCTGGCGACGGCCATCGTGCCGCGAACCGACGTGGAAGATGTTGCCGCGGTGCTGGGGCTGGAGCGATCTCCGGATGGCTTCTTCCAGGAGGCGGACATGAAGCTCCGCCCGGTCGATACGAATGTGGAGAACGTCTTTGTGGCTGGCTGTTGTCAGGGCCCCAAGGATATCCCAGACGCGGTCGCTCAGGCGAAAGCCGCCGCTTCCTCTGCGCTGCGGGCCCTGACCCGTGCCAGGGAAGCTGTGCCCGCGTAAGGGTGGTTACAGGAGAACGGAATGGCATTGAAGACAGCAAAGATGGCCGAGCAGTTGGAGCTTTTCGGCTGCATTCAGTGTGGGAAGTGCACCGGTGGGTGCCCGGTAGCGCGGAAGACGACGCTCAACATCCGTACCTTGATCTACCACATGCTGGTTGATTCGAACATGGATGTGGATGCGCACAAAGAGCTGTGGGACTGCACCTCTTGCTTCACGTGCGTCGAGCGCTGTCCCAAGGACGTTCAGCCGGCCGAGCTGATCATCTCCCTGCGAGGTGAGTTGGTGGAGAGCGGTCGCATCCCGGAGACCGTCGGTACCGCGCTGATGGGTGTGTTTCGCCAGGGCAACCCGAGTGGCCTGGCCCGCCAGGATCGAGAGCTGTGGGCGGAGGGGATGGAAGAGAGCCTGGCGCGAGCCAAGCAGGCCGCTCAAGAGGGATGCGATCTCCTCTACTTCGTTGGGTGTATCCCCTCCTACGACCAGCGGATACAGCCCGTGTCTCGCGCGCTGCTGAGGACCCTTGAGGACGCGGGGCTGGACGTGGGCACGTTGGGCACTCAGGAGTCCTGCTGCGGCAACGAGGTGCGCCGCATGGGTGAGGTCGGCCTGTTTGAGATGCTCGCTGAGGAGAATGGAGAGCTGTTTCGGAGCGTGGGGGCCCGGGGAGTTGTGACCACCTCGCCTCACTGCTTCAATACCTTCAAGAATGAGTACGGGTTGGATGAGATGGAGGTGATGCACTACACGCAGCTCCTCGCCGACTTGATCGAGAGGGGTAAGTTGACTTTCACAAAGGGTGTGGTCCCTGAGGGTGAGGAGGGGAAGGTCGTTACGTATCATGACCCCTGTTTCCTCGGTAAGCAGAACGGGGTCTATGACGAGCCCCGCGCGGTTCTTCAGGCGATTCCGGGTCTCAAGCTCGTAGAGATGGACCGTAATCGTGAGCGGAGCCTCTGCTGCGAGGGGGGCGGCGGCCGGATGTGGGTCGAGGGCACAAATCTGGAGGAGCGGCTGGCCTTCCAGCGCGTTCAGGAGGCGGCCGAGACCGGGGCTGAGATTCTCGCCGTGGCGTGCCCCTTCTGCCTGTTGACGCTCGAGGATGCGGTCAAGGTGCAGGGCCTGGACGAGCAGTTGCGGGTCATGGACATTATGGAGCTCGTCGACCTGGCCTGGAAAGCGGATTCCGAGGAGTAGGCGTCCGACCGCCTTGAGCCGTGTGTTTAGATGAGTGAGACTATGGAACCAGAACCCCGTATCGGTGTATATATCTGCCACTGCGGTGTCAATATCGCGGCGACGGTGGACGTGGAGGACGTGGCCGAAGCTGCGGCGGACCTCCCTGGTGTAGTCATCGCCCGCGACTACACCTACATGTGCTCTGACCCGGGGCAGGAGTTGATCAAGCGGGATATTCGAGAGCATGGATTGAATCGGGTCGTGGTCGCCTCGTGCTCACCCCGCATGCACGAGCCCACCTTTCGAGCGGCGGCGCAGCAGGGCGGGGTCAACCCTTACCAGGTGGAGATGGCCAACATCCGCGAGCAATGCTCGTGGGTCCACAAGAACAAGGAAAAGGGAACCGACAAGGCCAAGTTGCTGGTAGCCTCCGCTGTCGCGAAGGCGGCTCGCCTCGGCGCGCTCGAGTCGCGCGAGGTCGACGTGATTCCCGGGGTGCTTGTCATAGGGGGTGGCGTCGCTGGGATGACCGCCGCTCTCGACGTTGCTGACGCGGGCATCCACGCCTTCTTGGTGGAGAAGGACGACCATCTCGGCGGCCGCGTCGCGGATCTTAATCGTACCTTCCCTGCTCTCGACTCGGCGTCAGACCTGCTGCAGCCATTGATCGAGCGCGTCCAGACGCATCCCCACGTCACCGTGCTGCTCAACAGCGAGGTCTCGGAGGTCGACGGGTATGTCGGGAACTTCCAGGTGAGGGTCAGCAGCTTGGGAGATGGGGAGACCGGCGAGCCGAAAGGCGAATCAACGGGTGCCTCGGCCCTGGAGTCGATCGACGTGGGCTCGATCGTCGTGGCCACCGGGTACGACGTCTTCAATCCGGACCGCAAACCCGAGTTTGGCTACAGCGACTACCCCAATGTGATCACCTCTCTGGAGATGGAGGACCGTCTGGCGGAGGGTGACCTGACCGTCGACGGGCGTACGCCGGAGCGGGTGGCCTTCATCCAGTGCGTCGGGTCGCGGGACATACAGCTCGGCAACCCGCACTGCTCGCGCGTCTGCTGCATGTACACAGCCAAGCAGTCGCGGCTGGTGCGTGAGATGCTGCCGGATGCCGAGGTGACGGTGTTCTACATCGACGTGCGGACGTTTGGCAAAGGGGCGGAGGAGTTCTACGACGAGGCGCGGGGCAAGGGCGTTCGCTATCGCCGCGGCAACGTGTCGGAGATATATCGCAAGCGAAGCGCTCCCGCCCGCGTCGTCCTGGTGGCGGAGGATACCCTGCTGGGCCAGCCCATCGAGTTTGAGGCCGATCTGGTGGTGCTGGCTGTGGGGATGGAGCCCCGCGAGGACACCAGCAGGATCTCGCAGCTCCTCAAGTTGCCGCGCTCTGCCGATGGTTTCTTCCTGGAGGCCCACCCCAAGCTGCGACCTGTCGACACGGCGATGGATGGCATCTTCCTCGCCGGGTGTTGTCAGGCCCCGAGGGACATCCCCGACACCGTCGCACAGGCCAAGGCAGCCGCATCGTCGGCGCTCATACCCTTGATCCGTGGGTTCGTGCCGGTTGAGTCCGCCACGGCGGTTGTGGACGAAGAGCTTTGCGCCGGCTGTGGCATGTGCGTCGACGTCTGCCCCTATGACGCGCCAGCCCTTGACGAGCTGTGGGCGGTGTCGCGCATCAATCCGGTGCTTTGCAAGGCGTGCGGGGCCTGTGCCGTCACCTGTCCGTCCAAGGCCATTCGACTCCAGCATTTCACCGCCGAGCAGGTGCTTGCGCAGGTGGACGCCCTGGTGGAGTAGAGACACATTTCTGGTTCTGAGGCCTTATCTAAGGCGACATCGAGGAGAGAAAGTAATGACTGAGGAGCAGTTCGAGCCCAAGATTGTGGCTTTCCTCTGTAACTGGTGCACGTACACCGGCGCTGATCTGGCGGGCACGTCGCGCATCCAGTATCCACCCAATGTGCGGATCATTCGCTTGATGTGCTCCGGATCGGTGGACCCCACGTACGTGCTGAAGCCGCTCCTGGACGGTGCCGACGGCGTCCTCATCGGTGGCTGTCACCCAGGCGACTGTCACTACCAGTCGGGGAACTACAAGGCCCGTCGTCGCGTCGTGGCGCTGAAGCAGATCCTCAGAAGCGCCGGCATCGACGAAGATCGCGTCTGGTTGCGCTGGATCTCCGCCTCGGAGGGACAGCGGTTCGCCAACACGGTCACGGAGATGACGGCGTTCCTCAAGGAGAAAGGGCCTAACCCGATGCGCAAGGAGTGGGCTGTCTAAGGGACCGGGTGCCTTCGCAGGCCCGGTTCCCGGAGGGAAAACACAATGAGAACTTCAATTCCGGTTGAGAACGAGAACCCGCTGGCTGCCATACAGAGCTTTCTCAAGGAACTTCTGGCGAACGACGTGGTCGACGCGATCCTGGTGCCAATGGAGACGCCTCACGGGGCTGTAACGCCCGCGCTGGTGTCGGATCCGAAGCTGCTCGATTGCGCCAATCCCCTGGCTCCCGTGATGGGGCTGAATGCAGCCCCTCTGGCTGGTCGCGTCTCCGTCCGCGAGCCCCGGGACCGCGTCGCCGTGGTGCTCCGATCCTGCGAGTTGCGGGCGCTGGTAGAGCTGGTCAAGCTGCAGCAGGCCAGCCTCGATGACCTGGTGACCATCGGTATCGATTGCCTTGGAACCTACGACGTGAGCGTCTACACCGCCATGCGCGAAAACGGGGGTGTGGACATGGACGCCTACCTGACCACCGCGCGCAGTGGCGAGGTGCTCCCGGAGGAGGGGTTTGCCTTCCGCGTTGGTTGCCAGATGTGCGAGAAACCCCACGTGGAAGGGGCTGACGTCACCTTCGAGTTGTTTGGTGCCGATCTGAGCAGCGGTATTCCCGTTTCGTTGCCCGATGAGATGGGCGAGACCCTGGGATTGAGCGCTGCAGAGGTCGAGGCACCCCGGTCAAGCGTGATCGAGGAACTGGTCGCGGCATGCACCAGGGTCCGCGATCAGCGCTTCGACGAAATCCGGGAACGGCTGGATAGGGAGGGCGTGGAGGGGGTCTTTGCACCCTGCGTCCGCTGTCATAACTGCATGACCGTCTGCCCCATCTGCTACTGCAAGACCTGCCTGTTCAACAGCCAGGTCTTCGATCACGAGCCGATGCAGTACGCTAGCTGGGCGCGGCGGAAGGGGGCCTACCGTTTGCCGGCCGACACGATGCTCTTCCACCTGACACGGCTGAACCACATGGTGCTGTCGTGCGTGGGCTGCGGAATGTGCACCAGTGACTGCCCGGCCGATCTGCCCGTCGGCACCGTCTTCCGCGCCATCGGCCAGGAGACTCAGGACGTGTTCGATTATGAGCCCGGCCGGGATGTTGAGGAACCTTTGCCACTCATCACGTTCGAAGAGGACGAGTGGATGGACGTGGGAGAGGACTGAGCTGACCTCCCCCGAGAAGGAGAACACTATGTCGACTGAGATTGAATCTGATACGAGCGAGGCGATGGCGTCCGATCTGATCCCCGTCTACATCATGGGCAAGCGCTACATGGTGCCCTCCACGCTGACCATCATGAAGGCCATAGAGTACGCCGGCTATACCCTGATCCGTGGCGTGGGCTGTCGCGGCGGCTTCTGCGGAGCCTGTGCGACCACCTACCGCATCAAAGGGGACCCCAAGCTCTACTTTGGACTGGCCTGCCAGACCGTCGTGCAGCCGCACATGTACCTGGCCCAGATCCCGTTCTTTCCCGCGCAGAGGGCGACCTACGATATCACCCAGATGGAGCCCACACCTGCCACCCTCTTCTCCACCTATCCCGAGTTGCTTCGTTGCCTCGGCTGCGGCGCGTGCACGAAGGCTTGCCCTCAGGATCTCGACGTGCGGGCCTATATGGCGGCCGGGATGAAGGGCGACATCGCCGAGGTGGCCGATCTGTCATTTGACTGTATTATGTGTGGGCTCTGCGCGGCACGCTGTCCCGCCGAGGAGGCCCAGTATAACATCGCGATTCTGGCTCGACGGCTTTACGGTCGTTATCTCGCGCCCCGGTCTGATCATCTGCAGGAGCGGCTGGACGAGATTCAAGCGGGCGAGTTCGACGCGGCGCTCGAGGAGCTGAAGCAATTCAGCCGCGACGAGCTTGCGGAGCGATACGAAGCCCGCGACGTTGAGCCGGCGGACCGCGACTAGAGGAGGATGAGAGAGCTATGACCGGCTATCCTGCCGAGATGCAGGAATCTATTGGACGAGTCGAGGCGACCCGCATGCGCCGCCTCGACGAAACGCACCCCCGCATGTCGATGGAGGAACGGGAGCGAGTGCTCGACGCGTTTCATCCCGACTACATTGAGGAGAGGATGCGCGCTGTCCGTATCGGCGTCAGCAAGGGCCAGCGCATGCCGCTCGAGTTGGCCGATGTCGTCGAGGGACGCCCGCACGTGGGTCCCGATTTCGACCTTCGCGAGCCCGCGGACGAGACCGACGTCCTCATCATCGGCGGCGGCGGCGCGGGAGCCTCCGCCGCTCTCCTGGCCCAGGAGAAGGGTGCCCAGGTGATCGTGGCCACCAAGCTCCGCTTCGGTGACGCCAACACCATGATGGCTCAGGGGGGCATCCAGGCTGCCGATCGTCCGAACGATAGCCCTGCGATTCACTACCTGGACGTCATCGGCGGAGGGCACTTCACCAACGATCCTGATCTGGTCGAGGCCCTGGTGACAGACGCGCCATTGGTCATCGATTGGCTCGAACGCCTGGGTATGATGTTCGACAAGGAGCCGGATGGGACGATGGTGGAGCGTCACGGTGGTGGTACCAGCCGTATGCGGATGCATTCCGCCCGCGACTACTCGGGGGCCGAGATCATGCGCACCCTACGGGACGAGGTGCGCAACCGCGAGGACGACATCCGCGTCATCGAGTTCTGTGCCGCCGTCGAGTTGGTCCTCGACGACAATGGTCACGTCGCCGGCGCCATCGTCATGAATCTGGAGACCGAGGCTTATTCCTATATCAAGGCCAAAGCGGTCGTCATGGCGACCGGCGGAGGAGGGCGGCTTCACTATCAGGGGTTCCCCACCACCAACCACCATGGCGCGACGGCCGACGGCGTGGTCATGGCCTATCGCGCCGGCGCCCCGCTTGGATATTTGGAGTCCATGCAGTATCATCCTACCGGGGCAGCTTTCCCGGAGCAGATTGTGGGTCTGCTGGTGACGGAAAAGGTCCGCGGGCTGGGTGCCCAGCCTGTCGATAAGTTCGGCGAGCAGTTCGTCTATCCGTTGGAGCCCCGCGACGTGGAGGCCGCGGCCTTCATCCGCGAGTGTCAGGAGCGCGGCAACGGCATCGTCACGCCCACCGGGCAGCCTGCTGTCTGGCTGGATTCGCCTATGATCGAGATTATCCATGGCCCAGGTACCATCGAGGAGAACTTACCGGCGATGGTGCGCCAGTTCAAACGCTTCGAGATCGACATCGCGGAGGAACCGATGCTGGTGTACCCCACCCTTCACTATCAGAATGGCGGCGTGCGGCTCAACCCGGATGGCTCTACCAAGATCCCGGGCCTGTTCATCGCTGGCGAGGTCAGCGGCGGCGTGCATGGGCACAACCGCCTCATGGGGAACTCGCTCCTGGAGGTCACGGTCTATGGACGGCGCTCCGGTCGTTCAGCCGCGGTCCATGCCAGGGACGTGGCGCTCGGGCAGCCCAACCTCGCTCACGTGAGGACTTGGAATCAGGAGTTGGACGAGGCCGGTGTGGATACCGGTGTGACGTCGCCCATCCTCCTGCCGGATTATACCCGCCACTCGTAGCGGATTGGCAGCACGCTCAATTGCCGACAGAGGGCGGGAGCAGGACAATGAACGCACATATCAGGAAATGAGAGGGAAAATGCCTTTGAAGACGGAACGTGAAACGGTTGGGGCAGTGCTGGTGGTCGGCGGCGGAGTCGGGGGTATGCGGGCGGCAGTCGACGCGGCCGAGGCTGGCTTCAAGGTCTATCTGCTGGAGAGACTCCCCTGGATAGGTGGTCGGGTGGCGCAGCTGGGGTACATGTTCCCCACCCACGACTGCGTGCTCTGCCGGGGTACCTCTGACCACGGGTACGGTTGTACGAAGCCCACCATCTCACCGGCCTTGCTCGATTTCAACTTGCATCCCAATATCGAAATCCTGAACAACTCGGATCTGATCAACGTCCGGGGGCAGGCGGGGGACTTCACCGTGACGGTCCGTCGTCGCCCCACGTACGTGGATGCCGATCGCTGTATCAACTGTGGGATATGCAGCGCCGTCTGCCCGGTCAGTCTCCCCAGCCCCTACGAGGAGGCTCTCAAACCTCGGAAGGCGATCTATAAGATGGCCCCGCGGGCGGTGCCCAACACCTACATTGTGGACAAAGTCCCGCGCTGCGAGACCTGTCGTCGCTGCGAGACTGTCTGCCCGACCGATGCGGTCCACCTCGATGAGGTGGAGTTCGAGCAAGTGCTGGAGGTCGGAGCGATCATTCTATCGGTGGGTTTCTCCTTGCCCGATCCCGGGGAGTACGAGGAGCTGGGCCACGGCCGCTACCCCAACGTGATCCACTCCATGGAGTATGAACGCTTGGCCAGCCGGTCGGGCCCCACCGAGGGTGTCGTTATGCGCCCGTCCGATGGCGAACAGCCCGATCGAATCGCGTGGCTCCAATGCATTGGCTCTCGCGATCAGAAGTATCCCTATTGCTCGTCCATCTGCTGCATGTACGCCACCAAGGAGGCGATGGTGGCCAAGGAGCGGCTCGAGGACGTGCGCTGTCAGATCTTCATGATGGACGAGCGCGCCTTCAACAAGGAGTTCAACGCCTACTACGAGCAGGCCCGTGAGGAGTACCAGATAGAGTACACCCGCTGCCGTGTCTCGGAGATCAAGGAGGACCCCGAAACGCACGACCTGCTCCTCCACTATCCCGATGAGAAAGGGCGCATGAAGGAGGAGCGCTTTGACATGGTGGTCTTGTCGGTTGGTGCTCACCCACCGAATGGGTCACAGGACTTGGCCAACCTGCTGCGCATCGAGCTGAATCCCTACGGTTTCTGTGAGACGGACAAGTTTGCACCGTTGGAGACCAGCCGGCCGGGCATCTACGTTTGCGGGGCCTTCGCCTCCCCCAAGGAGATCGCCGAGACCATCCTGGATGCCGCTGGAGCGGTGGGGGACGCGACGCGCCTGATGCGGGAGCGAGTTGGACAGTTGCCCGCGAGCCGCGAGTTCCCGTTTCTCTGGAAGCCGGACGGCGTGCCCCCCGAGCGGGACGTGAGCGGTGAGGAGCCCCGTGTGGGCGTCTTCCTCTGCCGCTGCACCCCCACGCTAGACGGTGTGGTCGATGTCGATGACGTGGCTCGCTTCGCCCAGGGCATGCCGAACGTTGTTCACGTCCAACCGCTCGAGTATGGCTGCTTTGAGCCAGAGTTGGATACCCTTCGGTCCGATATCGAGGAGCACAACCTGAACCGGGTGATCGTGGCAGCTTGCAGCCATCGGACGCACGAGCCGTTGTTCCAGCGGGTCGTGCGGGAGGCAGGGCTGAATCCCTATCTGTTGGAGATGGTGAATGTGCGGGAGCACTGCGCCTGGGCCCACATCGACGATCCGCCTGGCGCCACCCGCAAAGCGAAGGAGATGGTGCGCATGGCCCTCGGCCGAGTCCTGGCGGCCGAGCCCGTGCACAAGCTGGAGGTCAAGCCCGTCCGTCGCGCGTTGGTCGTCGGGGGCGGCGTGGCGGGGATGACCGCTGCCCTCAACATCGCCGATGCCGGCTACGACGTGACGCTGGTGGAACGCGAATCGGAGTTGGGGGGCAACCTGCGCAACGTCTACTACGTGGCGGAGCCCGAGAATCCGCAGCGGCTGCTGCGTGACCTGATCAACCGCACCATCGGACACGAGCGCATCGATGTTCTCACCGGGACCGAGCTGGTCTCTCATACCGGGCGTGTCGGCGAGTTCACGTCCGTGCTGCGTACTCAGCGCGACGGACATACAGCTGAGGCAGAGGTTGCTCACGGTACGACAATCGTCGCCACCGGCGGACGGGAGTGGCGCGGCGACGTCTATATGCTCGGGCGCGATCCTCGGGTGGTGACGTCAGAGGACTTGGAGGACATCATCGCCCATCGCCCCGAGGAGATCACTGACCTGGAGCAGGTGGTTTTCATTCAGTGCGTACGCCCACCCGATGCAGTGGAGTACTGCAGTCGTATCTGCTGCACCAACACGATGAAGAACGCCAATCGCATCAAGATGCTCAATCCGACCTGCCAGGTCGTGGTCCTGTACCAGGACATCATCACCTATGGTTTCCGGGAGGCGTTCTACACCGAAGCCCGGGAGCGTGGCGTCATCTTCGTGCGGTACGATGAGGAGCACATGCCAGATCTACGCCAGGTGAACGGGGACCTGGAGCTGACGACGTGGGACCCGACGCTGGACAGAGAGATCACGCTCAGGCCCGACATGCTGGCCCTGAGCATGGCGATCGAGCCCTCCCCCGGTACGGAGAAGCTGGCGCAGATACTGGGCGTGGATCTATCCAGCGAGGGCTTCTTCATGGAAGCCCACCTCAAGATGAGGCCCATGGACTTCATGTCGGAGGGCATCTTCGTGTGCGGCATGGCGCACTATCCCAAGTTCATCGAGGATGCCATCGCCAACGCTCAGGCTGCGGCCGGACGGGCGCTCACGATCCTCTCCAAGGATCGACTCTATATCGGCGGGGTCGTGGCGGAGGTGGATCAGGACAGGTGTGTCGGCTGTTTGACCTGCGTCCGTACGTGTCCCTTCGAGATCCCGGAGGTGCGTTACCAGGATATGGGGGTCGGCAAGATCAACGGAGCGGCATACATCGAGCCCGGTCTGTGTCAGGGATGCGGCACTTGCGTCGGTGAATGCCCGGCCAAGGCCATTGAGTTGATCAACTATCGAGACGAGCAGATCCTGGCCCAGTCTCTGGGCAGTTGGGCGCCAGAGGTCGTTGAGAGCCACACCGCTGAGGTCGCGGTTCGGGGAGAGTAGAATGGATAACGAGGGAAACGGACACAAGGAATTCGTACCGGACATCACTGCCTTCACCTGCATCTACTGCGGTTATATGTCCGCCGACACCGCTGGGACGCTGCGGATCACGTACCCGTCGAACGTGAAGCTGGTCCGACTGCCCTGTACCGGCAAGGTGGATGTCCGCTATCTCCTAAACGCCTTTGAAGAAGGAGCAGACGGCGTGTACGTGGTTGCCTGTCCCATTGGCAACTGCCATCATGTCCACGGTAATGAACGGGCCGTGAAGCGAGTCGAGTACACCCGGAAGCTGCTGGACGAGGTCGGCATCGGCGGCGAGCGGCTCGACATCGTCTTCACAACCGGGGGGATGGGGGTCACGTTCGCCGATGCCGCCAGGCGCATGACAGAGCGTGTCAAGAAGCTGGGACCGAACCCGCTCAAGGAATGACGGACGTGGGTGAGACGGTGCTGCCGTAGTCCGATACCCACTACGGGTCGTTCGTAGGTCTTCAGGGGGCAGAAAATGGACCAGGATGTCAGACGGAAGAACCCCATTGGCGCAGCCATGGTCGTTGGCGGCGGTGTCGCTGGCATCCAGGCATCGCTTGATCTCGCCGAGGCCGGCTACAAGGTGTATCTGATCGAGACCAAGTCGGCCATCGGCGGGCACATGGCGCAGCTGGACAAGACGTTTCCGACCAACGATTGCGCGATGTGTATCATCAGCCCCAAGTTGGTGGACGCCGGCCGCCATCGCAATATCGAGCTGCTCGTGGATAGCGAGGTCGTCGGCGTTCAGGGTGAGGCAGGGAGTTTCACCGTTCGGGTGCGCAAGAAGCCCCGCTACATCGACCTGGACAAGTGCACCGGCTGCGGCGACTGCGCCGAGGTCTGTCCGGTCATCATCCCCAGCCGCTTCGACGAGGGGCTGGCGGATCAGCGGGCAGCCCATAAGCTCTATCCACAGGCTGTGCCCAATGCCTTTGCCATCGAGAAGCGCGGGATCGCACCCTGTCGTGATGCATGCCCGGCCGGCCAGCGTGCCCAGGGCTACATCGCGCTCATCCGGGAAGGACGTTATCAGGACGCCCTGCGGGTCATCAAGGAGGACAACCCGTTCCCCGGCATCTGCGGTCGCATCTGCAACCACCGCTGCGAAGATGCCTGCAACCGCGGCAAGTTGGATGAGCCGATCAACATCCGGGCGCTGAAGCGTTTCGTCACGGACAAGGTCTACCTCGAGCCACGAAAGCCCGTCGAACCGGTGGAGCGCATCTACGACGAGCGCGTGGCCATCATCGGCGCCGGGCCCTGCGGGCTGACGGCTGCCCAGGACCTGTGCAAGGAGGGGTATGCGGTCACTGTCTTCGAGGCGCTGCCCGTGGCGGGCGGCATGCTCCGTGTGGGTGTTCCTGAGTACCGCCTTCCCTCCCAGATTGTCGATCGGGAGGTCCAGGACATCGTCGATCTGGGCGTGGATCTGCAACTCAATCGGCGGGTCGACAACCTGGATCAGGTTTTCGACGCCGGGTTCGACGCTGTGCTTGTCGCCGTGGGTGCACATGAGGGTGTCCGTCCTCCCGTTCCCGGGGCTGAACAGGAGGATGTACTGGTCAGCACCGCGTTCCTGAGGGACGTGCGAGTCGGCGACCCACCCGAGTTGGGAGAGCGCGTTGCCGTCATTGGCGCGGGCGACGTGGCCATGGACGTGGCCCGCACTGCCGTGCGGCTGGGATCTGAGGTCCACGTCTACTATCGGCGGCGGCGTCAGGACGCCACGGCCGGCGAACAGGAGATCCGTCACGCCGCGGAGGAGGGGGTTGTCTTTCACTTCCAGACCAATCCGACGGAGATCCTCGGAGACGGCAATGGCAGGCTCAAAGGCATGATGTGCGTGGAGACCGAATCGGGCATACCCGATAAGTCCGGTCGGCCGCGCCCCGTGCCAATCCCCGAATCGGAGCAGTTCGTCCCGTGTGACAACGTGATCTTCGCCGTGGGGCAGCGCGCCGGCCTGGCCTTCATTCCCGACAGCGCCGGTGTTGGTATCACGGATCGGTCCACCATCGCGGTGAATCCGAACACCATGGCCGCCACCCGCGAGGGCGTGTTCGCCGCGGGCGACGCCACGACTGGCACCGCCTTCGTCATTGAGGCCGTCGCTCAGGGCCACAAGGTCGCCCAGTCGATCCACCGCTACCTGCGCGGGGACGAGTTGGAGCCCCCACCAGAGCCGGAGCTGCCCGTCGTGGAGCTCACCCAGGCGGAGATCGAGGAGCGGATTGCCCGCGGCGAGGTGCACGTGCAGCCTCGGGTGCCGATGGATGAGATCCCCGTCGATGAACGCGTCTCCACTTTTCAGGAGGTGACGACGGGCTACACAGACGAGCAAGCCCAGGATGAAGCCGCTCGCTGTCTGGCCTGCGGCATCTGTTCCGAATGTCTGAGCTGCGTCTACGAGTGTCAGGCCGACGCCGTCGTGCACGACATGACCGAGCAGATGGTGGATGTCGATGTTGGTGCCATCCTCATGGCGCCCGGCTTCGAGGCCTACGACGCGGGTCAGTCAGCCGAGTACGGCTGGGGCCGTTATCCCAATGCGGTCACCTCCGTTCAGTTCGAGCGGCTGCTTAATGCCTCTGGACCGACCCACGGGCACGCGCGGCGGCCTTCAGACGGGGCCACTCCTAAGCGCATTGCCTTCATCCAATGTGTTGGCTCTCGAGATCAGGACCACCGCTACTGCTCTTCCGTCTGCTGCATGTACGCCACGAAAGAGGCCATCCTCGCCATCGAGCACGAGCCAGATACAGAGGTCATGGTCTTCCAGATGGACATGCGAGCCTTCAGCAAGGGCTATGAGGAGTACTATCAGCGCGCCCGGAAGCGATATGGCATCCAGTACGTCCACTGTCGTATCTCGGAGATCAAGGAAGATCCAGAGACTCGCGATCTGATCGTGCGATACGTAGAGGAGGAGGACTCCCAGTTCGCGGTTCGAAACTCGAGGTTCGACATGGTCGTCCTCTCGGTAGGCATGGTCATACCGGATAAGGTCCGCGAGCTGGGGCTGCGGGCGGGGATTGCGTTGGACGACGATGGCTTTGCCCGGACCGATCCATTTGCGCCGCTGGAGACCAGTCGACCTGGCATTTTCGCGCTCGGGCCGTTCCAGGAGCCCAAGGACATCCCCGAGTCGGTGGTTCAAGCCAGCGGGGCGGCGGGTCTGGCCGGGGCGCTGCTGGCCCCCGCTCGCTGGACGATGACGGAGGAGGAGCCGTATCCGCCGGAGCGAGATGTCTCTAAGGAAGAGCCTCGCGTCGGCGTCTTCATCTGCCACTGCGGCTCGAACATCGCCGGCTTCCTGGATGTGCCCCAGGTGACCGACTACGCGGCTGCGCTGCCTGGGGTCGTCCATGCCGAACACAACCTCTACTCCTGCTCTCAGGACGCTATCGAACACATCACTGAGGTCACGAAAGAGCAGCATCTGAATCGCGTGGTGGTCGCGTCCTGCACGCCGTTGACGCATGAGCCCCTCTTCCAGGACGCCATCCGCCAGGCCGGGCTTAACCCCGGGCTTTTCGAGATGGCGAACATCCGCAACCAGTGCTCCTGGGTCCACCCGGACAACTGGGAGGCCGCCACCGAGAAGGCCCAGGACCTCGTGCGCATGGCCGTGGCCAAGGCAGCCCGGCTCGAACCGCTCCACTGGACGGAGATCGCAGTGGAGAAAGCGGCTCTGGTGATCGGTGGTGGGGCGGCCGGCATGACCGCAGCGCTGACCCTGGCCCGCCAGGGCTTTCCCGTTCATCTGGTGGAGAGAGAGGATCGACTGGGAGGCAACTTGCTTCACCTGTTTCATACTCTGGAGGTGGAGACAGGGTCTGGAAGGCAGAGATGGCTGGATCCTCAGGCCTACGCTCGGGAGTTGGTCGAACAGGTGAGCGAAGAGCCCCTCATCACGGTTCACCGGAATACGGAGTACGTGGAGACCGGTGGCTTCAGGGGTAACTTCACCTCCCGCCTGCATGGGCCGAACGGCGAGTTTGAGATTCAGCATGGAGCGACGATCGTCGCGACGGGAGGCGACGAGTATCGGGGGCCGGAGTACGGGTACGGGACCGATCCACGCATCGTCACCCAGCAGGAGTTCGAGCAGCGACTTGCGGAGGGTGATCACCTTCCAGACTCTGTGGTGATGATCCAGTGCGTTGGTCCGGCGGACCGATACTGCTCCCGCATTTGCTGCACCACCGCCCTTACGAACGCCCTGATGCTGAAGAGACGGAATCCTCAGGCTCAGGTGACGGTGCTCTACCGGGAC
>JAWLCP010000057.1:0-16705 GCA_041687115.1 Anaerolineae bacterium | reverse complement strand
TCGGAGAAGCCCTTGGTCCTCGGCGCGGTCTACCAATTCGAGGGGCAAGTCGGTGTGTTCCTACCCGGCGGGCCGTGCTACCGCTGCATCTTCCCTGAGCCCCCACCGCGGGGCGCGGTGGCGAGCTGTCAGGAGGCCGGCGTCCTGGGCGTCGTACCCGGCGTCATCGGCTCCATCCAGGCGACGGAGACGCTAAAGCTCCTCCTGGAGGTAGGAGAGACGTTGGCTGGACGATTCCTCGTCTTCGACGCCCTCCACATGTCGTTCATGGAGCTGGAGATGGCACGGGATCCCGATTGTCCCGTCTGTGGGGTGCACCCCACCGTCACCGAGTTGGTCGACTACGGTTTAGACTGGCCCGGGAACTCCTGCCCGTCGGGCTCGGAGCCGGAGGGTTCCGCCGCAGGCAGGACCGAGTGAGCATCGCAGAGCAGATCGCCGAGGAGGTGCGGGGGTATCTCGACCTATCCCACAGACCGGTGGGGATCCAGATCGGCGAAGGCCCCCGGCAGGCGGAGCCATCGATGGCACTACTCCGTTTCTGCATCCTGGAGCGAGAGGATCTGAGCAGTGGATCGCGCACGTTCGTCTTCGGTGACATCGAGTGTCCAGGGGCGAGCCTGGCCCTGGGCATGGTCGAGCCGGTGCACGTGGACGTCGAACCGCGCATCCACGTCGGCGTGACCAGCGTGCGGGTGGGGCCGGTGGAAGGGGCGGATCAGGTGGTGTTCACCGTCACGCCGCGCCAGGCCATGGTGCTGGCCGTATTGACCGGGGGGATCGAGGCCCACTGTACGGGGACCCACGCCGTATGCGGCGAGGTGATCGCCCGCGTCTACGAGACCGGGCGGCCCCATCTGAGCCTGCTCTGCCAGGGCATGCGGGACCTGTGCGGGTTCCGAGACGAGGAGCTAGTGGTGGGGATCTCGTGGAACGACTTCGTGGCGCTGCCGCACGCGATGGCCCGACACGCGTCTCTCCGCGCCAATACGACGGCAATAGAGTGAAATCAATAGTTGTGTGACCAGGTTTCTATGAATCGACAGTGGCGCAAGCAGCGCTTGAAAGTGAAGGGGATGGACTGCGCCGAATGCGCCCTCCACACCGAGGACGCGGTGCGCGGCGTCCCCGGCGTGCGCGAGGCGCGGGTCTACCTGGGTGCCGAGCGGCTCGACATCGTGTACGACCCGGACCTTACCGACACAGATGAGATTGCTAGGGCTGTGGCGCGGGCCGGATACCGGGTGGCGGACGAGGGTGGAGACACCGATAAGACCGGCGCGACGGATCTGGCGCAGAGGCTGACGGGCCTCTTCGTCGCCGTCGTGGTTCTGGTCATCCTCGTGGAGACCGTGGGCGAGCGACTGGGTCTGGTCGAGGCTGCTCTGACGCGCATTCCTCCCTGGCTGGCGATCGTCGTCGTCCTGGTGGGCGGCTATCCCATCTTCCGCAGCGTCGTCCTGGCCCTAAGCCGGGGTCAGATAACGGCTCACGCGCTGATGACGCTGGGCATCGTCGGCGCCCTGACCATCGGCGAGTATACTGCTGCGGTGATCATCGTGTTCTTCATGCGCGCCTCCGACTATCTGGAGAGTCTGACCACCGATCGCTCGCGGCAGGCGATCCGCGCGCTGATGCGGTTGGCGCCAGAGATCGCCCACCGGCTGCGAGACGGCGACGTGGAGGAGAACGTGGCTGTTGAGGCGCTTCGCTCCGGCGACCGGGTCGTGGTGCGACCCGGCGAGCAGGTACCCGCCGACGGCGAGGTGGAGGAGGGCACCGCCGCGGTGGATCAGTCGCCGATCACGGGCGAGAGCATGCCGGTGGACAAGAGACCGGGAAGCACGGTCTTCGCCGGGACGATCGTCCATGGCGGCGCCCTCATCGTGCAAGTCACGCGAGCAGGGGCCGACACGACCCTCGGGCGCGTGATTCAGCTGGTGGAGGAGGCAGAGGCCAACAAGGCGCCCGTGCAGCGGGTGGCCGACCGATTCACCGCCTGGTACATCCCGGTCGTCGTCGCGGTGGCCGCCCTGACGTATCTGCTGGGCCGCAGTCTCACGGCTGCCATCGCCGTGCTGCTCGTTTCCTGCGCCTGCGCCATCGCATTGGCCACGCCGACCGCCGTCATCGCAGCCGTGGGGCAGGCCGCCCGGCGCGGCATCCTGATCAAGGGGGGGCGCTACCTGGAGCTCCTGGCCCGCGTCGATACCGTGGTGATGGACAAGACGGGGACGCTGACCTTCGGCCGTCCGGTGGTGACGGACGTCGCCGCCCTGGACGGCCGTACCGAGGAGGTGGTGGTGCACCTGGCCGCCACCGCGGAGCGGCTCTCGGAGCATCCGGTGGCGGCCGCCGTGCGTCGGGCAGCCAGAGAGCGCGGGCTGGATCCTGCCCCGGCAGACGCATTTGAGGCGCTGGCTGGAATGGGCGTGCGGGCCCGGTCGGACGGCTCGCGACTCCTCATCGGCAGCCGACGGCTGCTGGAGGCCGAGGAGGTCCCTGTGCCATCGGAGGTCGAGGCTCAGGCGGCACGCTGGCAGGCGCATGGCAAGACCGCCTTCTTTCTGGCCGTCAACGAGCGGGTCGTGGGGTTGCTGGCCGTCGCCGATGAGCCACGGCCCGAGGTCCCCAAGGCCCTGACGGCGCTGCAAGAGCTGGGAGTTGAGCACCTCCTCCTGCTGACGGGGGACAACGAGCGCACGGCACGGGCCGAGGCCAGTCGTCTGGGGGTCCACTACCGGGCAGAGTTGCTCCCAGAGGACAAGATCGCGGTGGTAAAGGAGCTGCAGAGCCAGGGGCGTACCGTCCTCATGGTGGGCGATGGCGTCAACGACGCTCCCGCCCTGGCCCAGGCCGACGTGGGTGTGGCGATGGGCGTGGCAGGCACGGACGCGGCGCTTGAGGCAGCCGACGTGGCCCTGATGCAGGATGATTGGCGCGCGCTCCCGGAGGCCATCCAAGTCGGGCGGCGCACCTTCCGCGTGATCCAGCAGAACCTGGCGCTCGGCGTGATCTACAACGTGGTCGGGATGACGCTGGCAGCGGTCGGCATCCTTCCGCCAGTCGCCGCGGCTGCCGGGCAGTCGATCCCGGATCTGCTGATCATGCTGAGCTCTGCGCGGCTCCTCCGGAGATAGAAGGTCGTGACATGTTTGCATCTTTCTTGATTACGTTGCGAGAGGGATTGGAGGCAGCGCTGATCGTCGGCATTGTGCTCGGCGTGCTGCGCAAGATCGGGCACACCGGCCGTAGCCGGGCGGTCTGGGCCGGCGTGCTGGCCGCCGTGGCGGTCAGCATCGTCGCCGGACTGGCGCTCAACGCGCTGGGTGTGGCCTTCGAGGGACGCGGCGAGGCCATCTTCGAGGGGGTGGCCATGCTGCTGGCCGCCGGCGTGCTCACGTGGATGATCTTCTGGATGCAGCGCCAGGGCCGCAAGATCCAGGCAGATCTGGAGACGGACGTGCGGCGCGCGGTGACCGAGGAGAGCGCGTGGGCCCTGTTCAGCCTGGCCTTCGTCGCCGTGGTGCGCGAGGGGATCGAGACAGTCTTCTTCCTGACCGCTGCAGCCTTCAGCGCAACCGCTGACCAGACTCTCTTCGGCGGTGCCCTGGGACTGGGCGTGGCCATTGTGATCGGCTGGCTGATCTTCGCCGCGGGGAAGGAGCTCGACGTGCGGGCCTTTTTCCGGGTGACCGGCGTGCTCCTGGTCCTCTTCGCCGCGGGGCTGGTGGCCCACGGCGTGCACGAACTTCAGGAGGGAGCGCTGCTGCCCACCGTCGTCGAGCACGTGTGGGACGTGAACCACGTACTGAGCGAGGACAGCACCGTCGGGGCATTCCTCAAAGCACTCTTCGGCTATAACGGTAACCCATCGCTGATCGAAGTGCTCAGCTACGTGGGGTACTACGCCGCCGTCTACTTGGGCACGCGATCGAGCGGTGAGCGACGCATGCCGTCCGCTGCGTCCACGTAGAAGAGAGGACGTGCGTCCGTAGATCCAAGTCCGCCCTGAAGGGATCGACAGATCCCCAGTTCCCTGGGTCTGATGCCTGCCCTGAGCGTGTCGAAGCGATCCGTACGGAACGAAAATCGGCTCCGGTCCAGGCGCACGGCTCGAGAGACGATGAGAAATGGAGGATCAATGACGCTGACCAGCCGTCGCGCCGCCGTCCATTACGGCGAGATCGGCGGGAATGGGCGTAACCGTCCCTTCTTCGAGCGCGCCCAGGCGGTGACGGTGACGGTAAGCGACAGGATGGACGCACATGAGAGAGGGGACGCATGATCACGATGAGGGATCCAGCCTGCGGGAGATTAGTGACGGATGACACGGCGCAGACCGTGACGGAGTACCAGGGTCGGAGATATCTCTTCTGCAGTCGGGGCTGCAAGACGGCTTTCGAGAGGGATCCGGAGGCCTGCCTGGCCGGGATCGGGCTCGCGAGGGCCTCACAGCCGTCAGGCATGGGCCGTTGGGTGTGCCGCAGGGAGGCCGAACCGGAGAAACCGGTCCTGCGAGGCCACTGAAGGCTGACGCCTGGTCCACGCGCCGGTCATCTCGCCCGCAGGTCGATCTCCACGAGCTGCCGCCGCACGCGCAGGCGCGGTAGAGGGAGCGGGGGGACGTTCCTGGAAATGAGGTAGAGGTGCATACGGGGCGGAGGGTAGTCGACCATGAGGGTGACGGCAGCGTGGACGGTGGCGGCCGTGATGACGTGGTAATCCTCCAAGACGAGGGCGAAGTCCTCATGCACGTCCAGGAGCGCGTTCAGCAACTCCGCGGTGGCATCCAGCAGGGAAACGTCGTCCGCGGACGGCACGGGGACTTCGCCGGGAAGCAGCGGGCGCAGCGCCCCGGCAAGATTGGCCAGAAACCGCCCGGCCGCGTTATCGGCAGGGGTCAAGATATGGTGGACGCACGGCCAAGTCCGCCCCTCCAGCCAGCGGCGCAGCATCTCTCGAGAGCCGTCGGGCGAGCCGCCTGGCGCGAGGACGAGCGTCAGCCGGGCGCTCATGCCCCGATCGAGCTTCTCGAGGACCGCCTGTGGATCAGTCGCCATGCCGTGGCTGAGGGGTTGCGGGGGAGGCTTGCGAGCCTCCCCCTTGCGCCGGGCAGGAGCGGGCCTAGATAGCCAGGAGCGCACCCACCGCGTAGGGCACGATGACCAGAAGGGCCAGCAGCGGATGCCCACGGCGGGACTGGTTGCGTGTGTCCCAGTTGAACAGGACGATGGACAGGACCAGGGCCAGAACCCCGCTGCTGGCCAGCATCGCCGCCGATGCAGGCAGGTTGAAGACCGTGGGGCGGCCGTAGGCCCAGCCGGTGAAGAGCTCCATCGCGTGCGATGCCGGGAGAAGCGCAGAGAAGGATAACACCCGCTCCGGCAACGCATCCAGAGGCACCATCAGCCCGCCGATCAACATCGAGGGCAGGAAGAGGAGCTGCGACCAGAGGATGGTGGCCCGGGAGTCATCAGAGATCACGCTGATGAGCATCCCCATGCTGGCGCAGGTGAAGGCGGTGAGCAACGTGATCCCCACGAAAGCGCCGACGTGCACGGGCGCATCCCCGCCGAAGAGGACCGGTGCGGTCAGCGCGATGATCGCCCCGCTGATCAGGGCGTGAAACCCGGTGGTGAGCCCCGGGATGGCCAGGATCGAAGCCGCCGGGACCCCGTTGATCTTATAGCTGCGGAAGACGCCCGCCTCCCGCGCCTCCACCAGCGGGCTCGGCATGCCCAGGACGGTGCTGGCGATGATGGCGAAGATGACCAGCGCCGGGACCATGGACGCGGTGAAGAGGGGGTTGATGGCGGTCATGATCAGCCCCATCATGGCGTAGAAGCCCAGCGGGAACAGGTAATTGATCAACAACAGCGACGGATTGCGTAACCCGGTCTTGAATTCGTAGGCGAAATGCTGAGCAAAGGCGTTCATTGTGCACCTCCGGGGCTCGTGAGTTCCAAGAAGCGCTCCTCGAGCGACGGTCGCTCGACGCGCAGATCGATCAGCGGGTCCTTCTTCTCGTCGAGATAGCCGAGGATGGCGGAGACCGTCGGACCGGGATCCGTGCTGTAGTAGATGACGTACTCCTGGTTGAGGAAACGCTGGCTGACGGCGGGGAAGCTCACCTCGCACTCGAAGAGCAGCGACTGCTCGCTCCGCACGGAGACCTTCGTGTACGCCTCGCCGGTGGCGGTGAGGTCGGTGGGAGACCCGGTGGCGACGATCCTGCCCCGCAGCAGGATGGCCACGCGGTCAGTCATCTTCTCGGCCTCGGCCATGTCGTGGGTGGCCATGATCAGTGTGGTCCCCTCCGCCCGAAGCTCCTGCATGAGGACGTGAAGCTCGGCCCGGGACCCCACGTCGAGTCCCGCGGTGGGCTCGTCGAGAAAGATGAGGGGCGGCAGATGGGCCATCGCCAGCGCCAACGCAAGGCGACGCTGTTGACCCGTCGAGAGCTCCTGGTATTGGGCATCCCCTTTCTCCGCCAGGCCCAGCCGCTGCACCAGGTCGTAGCGCGGGGCGACGCCGTGATAGGCACAGAAGAAACGCATCGCCTCGCGGACCGTCATGGTCGCTGGCAGGCCCGAGCTCTGCAGCTGCACGCCGATCAGATTGCGCAGCTTGCGCGCCTCACGGCCAGGGTCCACACCCAGGACGTTCAGGGTTCCGCCATCGGCCTGACGGATCCCCTCAAGGCACTCCAAGATCGTGGTCTTCCCCGCACCGTTGGGGCCGAGCAGGCCAAGTATCTCCCCACGGCATACGGAGAAGCTGACCCCATCGACGGCGACGAGGTCACCGTAGACCTTGCGCAGGTCCGTAACGCTCAAGACTGTCTCTTGCATGATACCTCCTGTCTGACACGTTCGCTTTCACGCACACAGTATGCCACAAGGGGAGGCCGCTGTCATCGCACGAGCGGGTGATCCGCGGGGTGATTCGTGGGGAGCGAAGGCTCTCACCCGATTGGGTGAGACGGCGAAACCCGCCGCGCATGACGCGGCGGGCCGGGTTGCAGTGCTCTCGGTCCAGACTCAGCTTACCTCATTCGGCACCAGGTGGCGCACGGCAAGACCCCGGCCACGCCAGGGCGCCCCAGAGCTACTGCCTGCCCTGCCGCGACTCCCTCCCCCGGGCAACCGACGAGACCAGGAGCCAGCCGACGCCCGCCACGATGGCGACGTCAGCCACGTTGAAGATGCCAGTGCGAAGCGGACCGATCCCCAGGCTGACGAAGTCGGTCACCCGGCCGTCGTGCAGCGCTCGGTCGATGAGGTTACCCAGGCCCCCCGCCACCAGCAGGGAGGCGGCGATGACGTCGAAACGCGCGAGCCCCCGGGCCGTCACCAGATGGACGATGACCCCTATCAACAGCAGGCCGGAGAAGACGCCGAAGATCAACACGCGGGCCGTGGGGCGGAGCGCGGCGCCAAGGCCGAGGAATGCGCCCACGTTTTCGCTGTAGACCAGGCGGACGACACCGCCGCACAGCGAGATCGGGGGACGCCGGGCCAGATAGACCCGGGCCGCTGCCTTCGTGAGCTGATCCAGCGCCACCACCAGGCCGGTGACGAAGGAAGAGAGCGCCAGGCGGCGCAGCGTCGACACCCCCCCTACGCCTCCAGCAAGCCCAGCTCTTGGGCACGGACCACGGCCTCGGTCCGATTGCGGACGCCCAACTTGCCGTAGATGTTCCTCGTGTGGGTCTTCACCGTATTCAGGGAGACCATGAGGCGTTCCGCTATCTCGGGGTTCGTCAACCCCTTGGACAGCTCCTCCAACACCTCCAGCTCTCGCTCCGTGAGGGGCTCGATCACCGGCTGCGACACCTCCTCTGGGAGTCCAGCCTCCGCAGCCTCCAGCGTCTCCTGCGGCGGCGGTTCGGCCTTAAACGCCGCCAGCAGCCGGACCACGTAGGGTGACCCGGCCCGCTCCCTCTGCACGCCGCGCAGGAGCCTGTCCATTGACGCGCCCGCATCGAGGAAGACGCGCACGTAGCCCTCGGGCTCGCCCAGAGCCAGGGCGCGCTCGAGCGTCGTCAGCGCGCCATCGTGAGCACCCCGCCCCTCCAGCGCCAGAGCCTGCAGCACCCGGGCCTCGACCACCCGCCCCCAGCGCTCCCCTGCCTCCATCGCCGGTAGCGAACGCTCGATCAGCCGGGCGGCGTCCGCATACCGCTCCAGTGCCAGCAGGACGCGCACGCGCGTCAGGGCCTCCGCCTCCTCAAGAGGGCTAGGCTTGCAATCGGCGCTGAGATCGGTATGCGCGGCCCAGGCAGCGGCGGCCTCCAAATCGCCTCGGTCCGCCTGGAGCTGAACCCGCGCCAACTCGACGCCGGGCAGAAGCATCTCCATGTTCGCCTGCCGGCAGACTGTCTCCAACTCGTCCAGGGTGGCGGCGGCGGCCTCCCAGCGCCGATGGACGCGGTGAATCTGCGCCAGACCCATATATCCAGGCACCAGGCTCTCCCAGCTGCTCCACGGCTTCCCCAGGGAGATGCCCCGCCGCAGGTAGTCCTTGGCCCTCTCCAGTTGATTCCATTCATAGTAGAGCTGGCCTAACCCAGCGTACGCGTTGCCGGCCAGCGGCGACGGGGCCGGAGCCATCTCCTCAGCCTGCCGCAGCGCATTGTGGTAGGTTCTCTCCGCCTCGTGCAGCCGGCCCTGTGTCGCCTGAAGCTGTCCCAGGTGTCCCAGAGCCAGAGGGACGATGTGCATGTTCGCCGCCGCCAGACCGGTCTCCAGCGCCTCGGCGAAGGCAGGGACCGCGGCGGCGAGGTTGCCGCTGAACTCGTGGGCCAGGCCGAGGTTGAGGAGGAGCACCGGGCGCAGCTGGCCGCTGGTGTTGTGGAGGCAGCGAGTGTCCTCTTCCCTCAAGTAGGGCAGCAGCCGCTCGGCGATACGCTGCACCCTCTCCAGGTCGAAGAAGACCATGCCCGTGGCGGTGCGCACGATGGCGACCTCCAGCAGGGGCAGGCGCTGCTCGGCCGGCAGCGCCTGCGGATCGCGGAGCAAGGCCTCTGTGGAGGCGCCCACTGCCTCCTCGATGTGACCCAACGTCCGCTCGGTCTTCTCCAGCTGGCCGGTGGCCAGCGTCGCCCAGGCGTAAATCATCATCAGACGCGGACGGCTCTCCAGGAGGGAATCGGGGAGGGCTTCGATCCACGCGCACAGGGTAACCAGGGTGCTGTGGGCAAAGAAGTCCTCAGCGTATCGTACCAGCAGGTCGGCGGCGACCTCGAAATCCTCCGCAGCGACGGTGTGATGGAGCGCAGCGTCGACGGCGCCCTGTGCCACATGCCAAGCCGCGGCCCGACGGTGGAGGGTGCCGATCTCCGCGGGCGCCGCCCACTGGGCCAACCGCGCCTGCAGGAACTCCGCAAACAGGTTGTGGTAGCGGTACCAGTGGCGCTCGTCATCGAGCGGCACTACGAACAGCCTGGTCGCCTCCAGCCGCTCCAGCACGGCCTGGGGATCCTCGCCTCCCGGAGCATCCGACGCGACCACGGCATCGCACAGCGGTCCGCTCAGTCGCTCCAGGATAGAGGTCTCCATCAGGAAGCGTTGGATCCGCTCCGGTTGACGTTCCAGAACCTCCTGGGCCAGGTAATCGAACACGTACCGGTGGCTGCCCGAGAAGGAGCGGATGAAGGCGGTCAAGTCCTCCTCGCCCTCCATGGAGAGGGCCGCCAGCTGGAGCCCGGCGATCCATCCCTCGGTAGCACTCTCAAGCCCAGCCACCTGATCTGGGCTGAGACTCAGGTCCATCACCCGGTTGAGGAAGCCGGCCGCCTCCTCGGGGGTGAAGCGCAGGTCATCGGCGTCGAGCTCGACGAGGTGGCGCCGCGCGCGCCACAGCGGCAGCGGGAACGGCGGCTCTGCGCGGCTGGCGACGGCAAGGTGTATCGGGAGCGGTAGATTCTCCACCGCGAAGACGACGCCCTCGTGAATGTCGCGGTTTTCGACGACGTGGTAATCGTCCAGCACCAAGACGACGTCCTCCCGGATGGCAACCAGGTCATTCAGCAACTCGGTCAGGATCGTCTCCCAGAGTGGCGGGTGAGGCGCCTGGAGCATGGAGAGCGCCGTCGCGCCGACGTCCGGACGGCGGGTCTGGAGAGCGGCGACGACGTAGGCCCAGAAGCGGGTAGGGTCATTGTCCCGCTGGTCGAGGGAGACCCAAGCGGTGTCGATCCCGCTCCCGGCCAGCCACTGGCCCAGCGCCGTGGTCTTGCCAAAACCGGCCGGCGCGGCCACGAGGATCAGCCTGCAGGCCAGGCCGTCGGCCAGCTGGTCGAGGAGCCGCGGGCGGGCGATGACGCGACCCGGGATTGGCGGCACCAGCAGCTTCGTCCGCAGCAGGTTGGAGGTGGGATGAGATAGCTCTCTATTCATCCTCTATGAACTCGTGCCCATGTCGAATCCAGGCAAGCAATGTGATTGTACCCGCACTCGCCGTCTGAGGCAAAGGGAATGCGCGAGGCCGCTGGACCCACCCGGTATTTCTTCGTCTGCCGCAAGGGCGCCGGGTCGCAGAGGCGGGATCAGGAACCCGGAGCGCATTCAGAACGCCGGCGTGAGCCTTGTGCTAATCCCGGCCATTATGACCGTGCCCGCGTTGACCGCTCGGCTGTGCGAGAGATCCGGCGCCGACCACGCCCCTTGGGGGATCCCCTTCACCAAGCTGGGTCGGTCTCACCCAGCCCGCTGGTCGGCCGGCTGCACCGCCTTCTCCCCTCGGGTCAGTGTCCTGGCCCCCCACACGGCGACGACGAGCACCACCGCGGGGATGGAGAGGAGCTGACCGTACACCTCCGCCCGGTAGGACAGCGCGAAAAGCTGGCCGAACGCGTTGCCGACGAAGTGGAATAGGATCGCCGACAGAATGCTGCGCCCCGTATTGTTGGTGATCCACGTATAGAGGATCGATTCGATCACAATCGCCATCGCCCACAGCCAGAAGAGCAGCGTCCCGAGCCCAATATGCTCCGCCTGCCAGGTCCCCTCGATGAAAAACAGCGGCATGTGCCACAACATCCACACCACGCCGACGATGAGACTGGCAACGACGGCGCTGTAACGAGCCTGGAGGCCATCCGTGGCATACCCGCGCCATCCCGGCTCCTCGGGGACGGGACCGAAGAGAAACCAGAAGACGAGGGTGGGGACGATGAGCACTGGCCGGGCCAGCAGCCGGGCTGCCTCCTCCAGCGCGATCCCGGCGCCGCCCTGCACCACGTCGAGGAGGGCTGCCAGGCCCGACTTGGCGGGGAAGAAGAGAAGGATGACCAGCCCCCACCCCAGGCCGATGCGTCGCACGGCGATGAGGCGCCGCCAGAAGTCGCGCCGGTAAGCGCGATTGTGGTGTACGCACGCCAACCCAAGGGCAACGAGGAGCGGCGACAGGCCACCGCCGTAGACCAGCACCAGAATCAGGGTCCTCGGCATGCTCTGCTGCAGCGCCACGCCCGAGAACCCGAACAGCCAGGTCACACCCAGCGTCAGGCCCAGGAACAGCCACGGCCGGGTGTCAGTCGGAAACGGAAGCGCCTTCTTCTCCACCTTGATGGTCTCCTTTGTCGAAAGCCCCAAACCACGAATCCTAGGGCGTCTCGATGATGATCCTCTCTTCGCCCTCGCCCGGGAGCGCGTGTTCGTCAGCCTGGGGCGCCGCGGCCGGCGCGGCGGGTGTGATGAAGCGCCAGGCCAACGAGTCCGACCCAATGCCATACCCGTTCAGAGCCGCGACCCACCACTCGTAGGTCTTGCCGCCGGCCAGGCTGAGTGTGACCCGCGTGTCGGCGGTCCACACCCACCGATACTCACCTGCACCGGCCTCCCGGTAGCGCACCAGATACTCCTCCGCGCGATCGACGGGCTCCCAGACCAGCGTGACGGACGGGCTGGAGACCACGGTCCCGCTGACGGGCGCTGTCAGGCTGGGAGCAGGTGGGAGCGTACCCTCCACGGCGGTCCGGAAGGACGACACCTCCGAATACGGACCCTCCATCTCGCCGCAGATCAGCCAGGCCCGCCAGTAGTACGTCGTGTCCGGCTCCAGGTTTTCGTGGAAGCGGAAGGCTCCCTCCCCCTGCGCTGACCACGACGTGATGCCCTGCACCCAACTATCGAACTCGGGGTCGAGGCCGAAACGCATCCGGAACTGAGTCGCCCGTGGGTTATCCCCGCAGTCCCACCTGAACTCGGGGGCTATGGTGGAGAGGTTACCTCCGTCGGGAGGGCTGAGGAGGGTGGGGACGGTATCACAAGGGCTCCAGCGGCGGAAGACGATGGGGAAGTGAAGCGTCGCAGCCGGCGTGAACGTGATCTCCGGAGCGGGGTCCAGGCTCTTAGCAGATGACCCGTCCCCGGATGACTCAGCAACGCTCTGCACGGAAGCCGGCGCCCGGTCGGCCATTCCCCCATCCATGAGCCGCAGGCCGATGACCAGACCGAGCAAGAGGAGCAGAGCCAGGCCCGCGACAAGAGCAAGCACAGAGATGGTCCTGGATTTCATCGTTCACCCCCTGACAGATCGGGTGTCGATCGAAGTCCCACGCCGCCGTCAGAGCCGAATCGGCATGCCGCGAGAGACGCCTGAGCCCTAGTGTACACTGAAGAAGCCCAGCCGCAAGCGCTCAGCGGAGCGTAGTCATCCCGCTTCGCAATCGAGAGGTGTCACCCTGCTTGATGGAACCGTTCACCAGATCCGCACCTCACGACCCTGAGGCACGCATGGACCCGCTCAATCAGAGACAGGGAAGAGCTGGCCTGGGAAAAGCCGGTGCAGCCAGGGAGCTACTCCCCCGCTTGGGTCGATACGACACACCTCAGAGCCCTGAGCCGTCTCGCGTTCTCATACGGCCTGATGAAGCGCTGATAGTCCTGCGGAGAGATCTCGTGGCTCACCCGCTGCCGGACGTCCTCAGCGGTGACGATCCGTGTCTCCAGCTTCTCGCAGACATAGCGTTCACACTGAGAGCAATTGTCCAGGCCGCGTTCGATGACGCACAACCGCACGCGACAGGTCTGGTCGATCAACTCTGCATCGACGGCCATACACCCATCGCAGCAGATCTCAGCCGCCGGAAACCGGAAGCCATAGTACCGGTGCCAGCCGTCGCTCAGTACCTGCCTGTTCTCGGGATGGTCAGCGACGTTCGGTCGGAACGCCAGGCAGAGGTCGCAGCGGTATCCGCAGCGCGTGACGATCGGCTCCATGATGACCCTCCTCGTCCGTTTGGGCAATCGGCACACGTCGCACCTGACTGACCGGATCTACGACACGATTCATCCACGGTCAGCTCCCCGAGTCAGCCCCAGAAACAGCCGTGCGGGTCGGCGTCGACGATGTCGAGGACCCCCCTGAGCGAGTCCACCTCCGGCTGGGGCTCGTAGCCGTGCCACTTACGGTCGCTCGGTTGCCAGAACACCCGCCACGCGTCCTCCGTTCGGACGTACGTCGTCTTCGCCACAGGAATCTCGATGGCCCTATCAGGATCGCGGGGCGTTGCTCTTTTCTCGAATATGACGATGCTCTGCCCCTCGATGCGGTAGGCGAGATCGACCTGGTCCCGCACGGGCTCGGGCGGGCGCCTCCTCTCGAGGAATTCGTCCAGCATCGCTTCGTGCTCCTGCACCTCATCGTCAGTAAATGCCATGTCTCTCCCTTTCACGCACTACGCCCACCGTTGAACGGTATCACCCAGTCTCGCTGTCCGGACAGTCTAGGACGATCCCAGGTTCAACAACCATGCCCCGCTGGCGACGAGACAGACCACGCCCAACCCCAGGTAGAGAAGATTGATCTGCCTCTCACCGGTCACGAGGCCAAAGGCCGTGACAACCAGTGCGACGCCAGCAATGACGTTGGTTGCGAGGAGGACCCAGGTCAGTCTGTCCTTGAGTTCCTGTCGATCCATCGTGCAACTCCCATTGTCTGAAAGATCACCACCTTGCCCCAGTCATCCCTCGATCATACTCAGACAACTCAGGCTCTTCTGTCGAAGCACCCGTGGTATGATACCAGGCCGAGGTTACGTTTCCCTTATGAACCCGACAGAGCTCTTACCAGGACGTCCAGTGTCCGGGCGACCTCGACGAGCTGCCGAGCCTCAATGAGCTCAGGCCTATCCAGGGGCGTGTGGGTCACGGTCCGCATCAACTCCGAGGCCAGCTCCGAGGTAAAGGCGACAGCGGGCACACCGGCCTGCACGAACAGCATATGATCCCCAGCAAACCACGGCTCTCCTTCCGCAACACCGTCAAGAGCTTGGAAGACCATCCGGCCCTTCTTCTCGACCTCGGCGGAGCATCCGTAGAACGAATACGCCGATCGGCCCTTTCTATAGCCAACGCCGTCGACGTTAACGGCAAGAAGAACGGTGTCGAGCTTGTCCCCATACCGCCTCAGATAATCCATCTGGCCCCCGGCGCTGTAGTGGTCTTCCCCGTTGAACGCCGCAATTTCGACACCATGGTCCCCATCATAGTCGGACAACATACCGGCCAGGAGCAGCAACACAGCCGTACCAGATGCGTTGTCCACAGCGCCTGGACTGCCCTCGTACGCATCGATGTGCGCCGTCACGACGATCTTCCGCGCTGCGTTCCGATTCCGCAGGGCAATGACGTTGCTCGCCGCCGACGGAACCCGTCGCGCATCGATGCTCAGCCGGAAGACGTCCCCTTCCATCCCCGCCAGCACCTCTCCGATCGAGTCCCTGCAGAAGACACCGGGGATATCGAAATCGCCGTCATTGATCAGGGGGAATGGGGAGAGTGCCCCGGCCTGCTCGGGGTCTCTCCCGGTCGCCGTGACGACCCCCGCCGGCTTACTCGCCTCCAGAAGCGCGATGATTCGTCGATGACGTTCCGGGTTGTAGAAGCCGAAGTTCTTCGGCATCAACTGCTCGACGCATAGGGGTCCCTTCATCAGCAGAATCTTGCCCCTGCAGTCCGTGTCTCGCAGCTGCTCCACGGTCGAGACGGCGACGAGCTCGGCAAGCACGTCGCACCCCAGTGAATAGGGATTCACGCGGTCCTCGAAGATATGCCCATCGTGGGTCAGCGATGCCCCGCCGTGGACGTAGTCCAGGCAATGGAACGGCGTGGTATCGACCTCGTATCCGTACGCCCGGATATTATCGGCAAAGAAATCCGTCGCTTCCTGGTTTCCCCGAGAGCCCATGCGTCTGTTGGGGACTACACCACAGAGGGTCTCCAGGTACGACTCCGCCGTCTTGGTCAGGTCGTCTGGTTTCACACTCTGGCCCCAGCCGCTCTCGCTAGTTCTCCTCTTTGCCCAACGCGTCGGCGATGGCCGCAGCCCAGGACGTGATGGCACTCCAATCGCGGAAGTCGCCGAGAGGGGCTTTGACGTTCTTGATTATCCATCTCTCGATGAAGTTCATCTCGGCCGCACCCAGCACGCCGTGAAAGACGGTGATCCCCTGAGGCCGGATGTGGTCGATGATCGGCTGCAACGACTCGGGGAACAGCCTGCCCTCCACCTGCTCCACCGGATCCCCCTCCCCTGTGGGCCCGCTGGAGAACAGCCACACGTCCCGCTCGGCCAGTGCCTGCTCGTTGGCTTTCAGGAACCTCACGGCATCCTTGCGCCATCTGCCGATGTAGATCGCGCTCCCCAATACGACCGCGCTGTACGGAGGCAGCTCGCTGACGTCGCCCGCAGGCAGCACATCGGTAGGCAGACCCGCCTCACGGAGCACCTGACCGACCTTCTTGGCAATCTCTGCCGTCGCACCGTGCTTGGTGGCGTAGGCCACCAGAACTTGATGAGCCATTTCTTACCTCCTCAACCCATCGTACGGTCCCAGGAGACTCCGGTTGAGCGTTCAGCCCGGGAATCCCTCGCCCCTGATGATCCTCATTATACTACAAATCGCTCTTGACAAAATCGCCTCTCTGCGTAAGCTATGGACAGAGCGTACGGTGGCCGATCTGCCCTCTGCTGCGTTCCCCAGGCCCCCGCGGGAGGAGCGGATGATTTGGCTCTCAGCAGTCAGAACGTGGCTAACCCTCGAGAACATAAGGAGAAACCCATGAGGTCACGCAACATGCGCTACTTACCGTTGGCCCTGGTGGTTCTGATGGCCCTGGCCTGCAACGCCATCAGGGGCCCGGAGCCCACAACGGCGCCAGAGGAAGGAGAAGTCAGCGCCACCCCGCCGCTGCCGACCCAGACACAGGAAGCCTCTGCCACTCAGGCACCCCCCTCCGAGACGCCGTCACCCCCGGCCACCGAAGAGGCCGGGCCCACCGAGCCGGGCGACGATGGCTGCACGCTCGACGCCGGGTGGGTCGCCGACGTCACGGTGCCCGACGACGCCGAGTTCGAGCCAGACGAGGACTTCGTCAAGACGTGGCGCATACGGAACAAGGGCACCTGCGAGTGGGAGGCTGGCACAGAGGCGGTCTTCGTCTCTGGAGACCAGCTCGACGCCCCGGACTCGGTCCCTGTCGGCACCGTCGCCCCCGATTCGACCACCGACATCAGCGTGAACATGACAACCCCCGCGGAGCCGGGAACCTACCGGGGCAACTGGCAGCTGCAGGCGCCCGACGACACTCGCTTTGGGTCGGTGTTCTACGTGCGGATCGTGGTGCCGGGCGAGCCGACTGAGACACCTACGGAAGAGGCGACGGAGGAGCCAACGGGAGAGGCGGACCTGATC
>JAWLCP010000056.1:0-16983 GCA_041687115.1 Anaerolineae bacterium | reverse complement strand
CGTCAGCAAGGAGAAGGTCGGGCAGATAGCGGCGGAGATTCGTGCCTGGCGCCCGCCGGAACCATACCAGGGGAAGGGCGTTCGGTACCTGGGCGAGCATGTTCCGCGCAAGGCGGGCAAGGCGGGCAAGATTGGGGCTGGCACCTACTAGGGTTGTCATGTCTGAGTTGATTTGAGGGTGAGATATGCCAGAAGTTGATCGTGAAGCAGCTCGTCGCAGACGACACAGGCGCATACGGAAGAACGTATTCGGGACGCAGGAGCGGCCCCGTCTGAACGTCTTCCGCAGTCTGCGGCATATCTATGCGCAGGTGATTGACGATTGGGAAGGCGATACGCTGGTTTCCGCCTCGACCATCGACCCGGAGGTGAGCTCGCAGCTCGATGGGCTGTCGAAGACGGAACAGGCCCGGGTGGTGGGTGAGGTCGTGGCGGAGCGGGCGCTCGATGAAGGGATCGAAACAGTGGTCTTCGATCGCGGAGGGTACAAGTATCATGGCCGCGTGAAGGCTTTGGCGGAGGCAGCCCGCGAGAAGGGGCTCAGGTTCTAGGGTTACGGAGGCAGAATGGCGAACCGAGATGAACTGGACGAACACGTCGTAGATATCACGCGGGTTGCGAACGTTGTGAAGGGCGGTCGGCGCTTTGCTTTCCGCGTCGTGGCCGTGGTGGGCGACAATCATGGGCGCGTGGGCATGGGGATTGGGAAGGCGCGTGGCGTGCCGGATGCCATTCACAAGGCGATGGGGCGAGCGCGGGAGGAGATGATGTCGGTACCCCGGTTGGGATCCACGATTCCCCACGAGGTAGTGGGGGTCTGTGCCGGGGCGAGGATGTTGCTGAAGCCGGCGGCGCCTGGCACCGGCGTGATCGCCTCTGGCAACGTGCGCGCTGTGTTGAAGGCGGCTGGGATCGATGACGTGCTGACGAAGTCGCTGGGTAGCCCGAACGCCCTCAGCGTCGTGCGAGCGACGATGGATGGCCTGAAGAAGCTGCGGAGCATCGAGGACGTAGCCCGCGAGCGCGGCGTGCCAGAGGAGAGGGTGACGCCCTTCTGGAGTCGCGGACAATGACGGGGAAACTGCGCATCACGCTGAGCAAGAGCCCGGTGGGGTATCGACGGGAGCAGAAGCGAACGGTACGCGCGCTCGGGCTGCGGAGAATGCATCAGACTGTGGAGCTCAGCGATACGCCGACGATCCGCGGAATGGTCAACAAGGTGAGCCACCTGGTGACGGTTGAGGAAGTCGGGAACGACTAGTCGTTGGAGGCAGTTATGAAGTTGCACGAGCTGAAACCAGCAGAAGGGGCGAAGAAGGGTCGGAAGCGCGTCGGCCGCGGTACCGGGTCCGGTTACGGGAAGACCGCGGGGCGGGGTATGAAGGGACAGAATGCCCGCAGCGGCGGTGGCGTCCGACCCGGCTTTGAGGGTGGTCAGACGCCTCTCTGGCAGCGGACGCCCGCACCGCGGGGAACGGGGTTCGATGATCCCTGGCAGGTGGAGTTCACCCCGGTGAACGTGAAGCGCATCGTGCTGGCGGGGTTCGAGGAAGGGGACGAGGTGACGCCGGAGACCCTGGCGAAGGCAGGGGTCATCAGCCGGGCCGACGAACTGGTCGTGATTCTGGGCCAAGGCGAGATAGACTACCCGCTTATGGTGAAGGCGCATCGGTTTTCGAAGAGCGCACGTGCGAAGATCCAGGATGCCGGGGGTGTCGTGGAGGAGCTTCCCTGGCAGCGAGGCGGGTATCGCACGCGGTAGCTCTGGTAGGTAGAGACAGGGAACTAGACAGAGGGCTGAGACGATGATTAAGGCTTTGAAGAACGCCATAACCCTGCCCGATCTGCGGCGCAGGTTGATCTACACGCTCCTGATCCTCATCATCTTCCGGCTGGCAGCCCACGTGCCGGTTCCGGGTGTGGATCGGGCCGCGCTTGCACAGCTGCTGGCAGGCACCGGCGGCGCGAGCCGGCTGTTCAACCTGCTGGATATGCTTTCCGGTGGAGCGGTGGCTCGATTCTCGGTTATGGCGAACGGCGTCTATCCCTACGTGACGGCGTCGATCATCGTGCAGCTGCTGGTTCCTATCATCCCAAGCCTGGAACGCCTGGCTGAGGAGGGGGAGGCTGGGCGGGAGAAGATGAACCAGTGGACGTACTATATGACGGTCCCGCTGGGATTGCTGCAGGCCTTGGGTCAGATTCGCCTGGTGAACGCGGGGAGTGCGACGCCGGTGTTGCCCAATTTCGGATTCGGTTCCCCGGAGCAGATTGTGTCGACTACTTCGGTCTTGGTGGCCATGACGGCGGGGACGATGTTCGCCATCTGGCTGGGCGAGCTGATCTCGGAGCAGGGGATTGGAAACGGGCTGTCGTTGATCATCTTCAGCGGCATCGTCGCCCGTGTGCCGGAGAACCTGATCACGACCTGGGCCCAGGCACAGACGATGGGGGTCGGTGGCGTGGGGATGGGGTTCGTGATGATCGGGATCTTCCTGGTGATCACGGCGCTGACGATGTTCGTCATTGTGGTGGTCCAGGAGGGCGAGCGACGTATCCCGGTTCAGTACGGGAAGCGGGTGCGGGGGATGAAGATGTACGGTGGGCAGAGCACCCACATCCCGCTGCGCGTCAACACGGCGGGTATGATCCCGCTGATTTTCGCTCAGTCGATCCTGACGTTCCCGGCTGTGATTGCGCAGTTCTTCACGGGCGCTGAGAGCCGGGCAGTGGCGAATCTCGCCACCGGGGTGATGAATTTCTTCAGTGCTCAGAGCGGGTGGTACGGCGTGCTCTACTTCCTGGCGGTGGTCGGGTTTACGTATTTCTACACGGACGTGATGGTGCAGCAGCAGGACCTGCCGGGCACGTTGAAGCGTCAGGGCGGGTTCATCCCCGGGATTCGACCTGGTCGTCGGACCGCTGAATACATCAACGGGATCTACCGACGGATCACGCTGATCGGGGCGCTCTTCCTGGGGGGAGTCGCCGTATTACCCTACATTGTGGATCTTTTCTTTCAGACGAGCCTGCTTATCACGTCATCGGGGTTGTTGATCGTCGTGGGGACGGTTCTGGACACGATGCGGCAGCTGGAAGCTCAGCTCCTGATGCGCCACTACGAAGGGTTCATCAAGTAGGTTGGACCACGCGGTGTTGCGAGAGGAAACTATGGGGACGGTTGTGGTGCTGTTGGGCCCCCCGGGGTCGGGGAAGGGAACGCAGGCGAAGCGGCTGGTTGAGGAGCTGGGGACTCCTCACGTGTCGAGCGGCGACCTGTTTCGGCATCATCTGAGCGAGGAGACCGAGCTGGGCCAGCTGGCAAAGACATATATGGAGGAGGGTGAGCTCGTCCCGGATGGCGTGACGGTCGACATGGTGATGGAGCGGATCAGCCGCCCGGATTGCGAGGAAGGTGTGATTCTGGACGGGTTTCCGCGCACGCTGACCCAGGCGGAGGCGCTGGATGAGGAGCTGGGAGGACGGGGACTGGAGGTTACTATCGTGCCCCTCATTCAGGTAAGCGACGATGAGGTGATCCGACGGCTCACGGCGAGGCGCGTGTGTGAGGACTGCGGTGCCGTCTACAATCTGGTCTTCAATCCGCCGCAGGAGACAGGCGTCTGCGACGTCTGCGGGGGTGACCTGTACCAGAGGGAGGACGACAACCCGGAGACGGTGCGCCATCGGCTGTACACGTATTACAAGGAGACATCGCCGCTGATCGGTTACTACTTCGCCCAGAATCTCCTGGTGGAGATTGACGGGGAGCAACCGGTGGATGGTGTAGGGTGGGATCTGCGGGAGGCGATTGAGGCTGCGAAGGAGCGGGGTTGATCGCACTGAAGTCGAGCGTGGAGATCGAGAAGATGCGACGTGCCAACGCTATCGTGGCCGAGGTGCTGGGGAAGATGCGGGAGTGGGTTGTGCCGGGGGTGACGACGGCCGAGCTGGATCAGCGGGCCGAGGAGGTCATCCGCGGACACGGCGCGATTCCTTCCTTCAAGGGATATCCTCCGGGCAGCGCGCATCCGTTTCCCGGGACGATCTGTGCCTCTGTCAATGAGGAGCTGGTGCACGGGATTCCGGGACCTCGGGTTCTCAAAGAGGGAGATATCATCAGCATTGACGTGGGTGCCATTCTCGATGGCTATCACGGTGACGGTGCGGTTACGCTGGCCGTCGGCGAGGTCAACCAGGAGGCAAAGGATCTGATGGCGGTGACGGAGGGTGCGCTGGACGCCGGCATCGCGGCTGCCCGAGCGGACAATCGGACGGGCGACATATCGGCGGCGATTCAGTCTTACGTCGAGGAACGAGGATATGAGGTGGTGCGAGAGTACACGGGACATGGGATCGGTCGGGAGATGCACGAGGACCCGCAGGTGCCCAACCATGGCAAGCCAGGGCAGGGCGCGCTCCTGCGCAAGGGGTTGACGATCGCCCTGGAGCCCATGGTACTGATATCGAGCCCGCGTGTGCGTGTGCTGGATGATCATTGGACGGTTGTCTCTCGGAATGGCAATCTCACCGCCCACTTTGAGCGAACCATTGCCATCGACGAGAGCGAAGCAGATATTTTGACACGCTGGTAGGCGTGTGAGTAGCAGGCAGGAGGCGGGACGATGAAGGTTAGAGCATCGGTGAAGAAGATGTGCCCGAAATGCAAGATCGTGCGACGAGGGGGCACGGTGTACGTGATCTGTGAGAACCCGAAGCACAAGCAGCGGCAGGGGTAATGATTGCTTGAGCCACGAGGTGCGCAGCTTCGCGGCTGATGACGAGGATTTCAGTGGAGGTGGATGAGAGATGGCACGTATTGCAGGCGTAGACTTGCCGAGAGATAAGCGTGTTGAAATTGGGTTGACCTACATATACGGCATCGGACGCAGCCGCAGCAATGAGATCTTGGACCGCGCGGGCATTAGCCCGGACAAGCGGGTCAACGACCTGACAGAGTCGGAGATCAGTGAGCTGCGTCAGACGATCGACCGTGAGTACCAGGTCGAGGGCGACCTGCGGCGGAAAGTCCAGCAGGATATTCGGCGTTTGAAGGACATCCGCTGCTACCGGGGCATTCGACACATTCGCGGTCTGCCGGTCCGTGGTCAGCGCACACGTACGAACGCCCGGACTCGTAAGGGACCGAAGAAGACAGTGGCTGGTCAGGGACGCCGGCGCGGTATGAAGAAGAAGTAATCCAAGGGGGAGTCTGTGGCGAGAAAGCGATTCAAGAAGAGAGTCTCACGGGGGCAGGCCCACATACACGCGACGTTCAACAACACGATTGTGACGTTGACGGATCAGCAAGGGAATGTCCTCACCTGGGCCAGCGGCGGCTCGGTTGGTTTCAAAGGGGCTCGCAGGAGCACGTCCTTCGCCGCTCGTCAGGCAGCCAGAACGGCGGCCGGAGAGGCGGTGGACAACGGAATGACAGAGGTCGAAGTGTTCGTGAAGGGCCCCGGGCCCGGGCGCGAGGCGGCGATCCGAGCCATTCAGTCGGTGGGAATCGAGGTGATTTCCATCACGGACGTGACCCCGATCCCGCACAATGGCTGTCGCCCGCCCAAGAGACGTCGGACGTAGGGTTCGACCGAGTGAAGCAACGGAGGATTTGGAAGTATGGCAAGATATACCGGCCCGGTCTGTAAGCTGTGCCGTCGTGAAGGTGAGAAGCTGTTCCTCAAGGGGACGCGATGCTTCTCCCCGAAGTGCCCGTTTGAGCGCAAGCGCGGGTACCCTCCCGGTGAACATGGGTGGGTGGCTCGTTTCCGTCGCCGCCGGCAGTCCGATTATGCGCGTCAGCTGCGTGAGAAGCAGAAGGCGAAGCGGATCTACGGTGTGCTCGAGCGACAGATGCGGCGCTTCTACGGCGAGGCCACGCGACTTCCGGGCGTGACGGGTGAGAACTTGCTCGTATTGCTGGAGAGGCGTCTCGATAACGTGGTGTACCGCCTGGGCTTTGCCGATTCTCGGGCACAGGCCAGGCAGTTGGTGTCGCACGGTCACTTCTCCGTCAACGGAAGGAGGCTGAAGGCCCCCTCTTATCTGGTGAAACCTGAGGACGAGATCTCGGTGCGGGAGGCCAGTCGCAGGAGGACCTACTTCAAGAACCGGTCCGAGGAATTGGACGAGGGGCGGGTGGTAGACTGGCTCAGCCTGGATTCTCAGACGATGTCTGGGCGGATGCTCAGGGAGCCATCGCGCGACGATATTGACACAACGCTAAGCGAGCAGTTGATCGTAGAGTACTACTCGCGGTAGGGAAGGCGACGTACGGGGTCGGGATTTCCTTCAAGTTGCCGCAAGTCTCTGGTTGCGGATGCGGATAGAGTCTATCGACGTGGCCCGAGATTGAGCACTTATTCGACGATGACTTCGGGATATCGCTGGGGACCCCCGGCCTTATGGAGGGAGTACGAAGTCGTCGATTTCGAACAAGGTCTAGATAGCGAGGAGGCGCCGCTTGTCAGTCCAAGTGTTGCCCAAGATTGAAACAGACGTGATCTCTGAAGAATATGGTCGATTTGTGATCGGGCCGTTGGAGAGGGGCTTTGGAATCACCATAGGGAACGTGCTTCGCCGCGTACTGCTCTCGTCGCTGACGGGCGCAGCGGTGACCAAGATCCGCATCTCCGACGTTCCGCACGAGTTTACGACCATACCCGGCGTGCGAGAGGACGTGATGCGCTTCATCCTCAACGTCAAGCAGTTGCGCTTGAGGATGGATGGGGAGGAGCCGGCGCATATGTCCCTCCACACGGAGGGAGAGGGTACGGTGACGGCGGGTGACATCGTCGCCCCGCCAGAGGTCGAGATGCTGAACCCGGACCTGTACCTGATGACGGTTGATGACGAGGATGCTTCTATCGACGTCGATTTCACTGTTGAGGAGGGTCGGGGGTACAGGCCAGCTGAAGAGGGCGAAGAGGACGTGATTGGTGAGATGCCTGTGGATGCGGTGTTCAGCCCGATTCGTCGCGTCGCTTTCGATGTCGATCGGGCGCGGGTCGGGCAGATCACAGACTATGACCGCCTGACGCTGGAGATTTGGAGTGATGGCCGTGTGGCGCCGTTCGACGCGCTCAAGGAGGCCGCGCGGATCCTGCTGCGGCATCTGCGCTTGATCGCCGGCCTCACGCTGGAGGAGGAGATTGAGCCTGCGGAAGAGGGGGAGGGCGAGGAGGGTTTCCCCAGTGAGGTGTACGACATGCCCCTGGATCAGCTTGGGTTGAGCACGCGCGTGTTCAACGCTCTGCGGCGCGCTGGCGTGAAGAACGTCGGCGAAGTCATGGAGATGCTGGAGGAGGGTGGCGAGGATGCACTGCTCGCTGTTCGCAACGTGGGGTCGAAGTCGCTGGACGAAATCCGGGAAGCCCTCGATAAGGCAGGCCTGCTAGAGGAAATTGGAGGATTGTAATGCGTCATCGCGTCGCGGGAAAGAAACTGGGTCGTTCCAGCGCGCATCGAAAGTCCTTGCGTCGCAATCTGGTGACGTCTTTGTTCTACAACGGATATGTTGAGACGACAGAGGCGAAGGCGAAAGCCGTTCAGGGATACGCGGAGAAGCTGATTACGCTGGCGAAGCGCGGTGTGGCCGCGGCTGAGGAGGATCCGAGCAGAGAGGTGCATGCGCGTCGTCTGGCCGAGGCACGTATGCACCGTTGGGTGAAGGACAACGACGGGTACTGGGTCGACGTGCTGGCGATCCTGTTCGATGAGATCGCGCCGCGCTACATGGACCGGCCTGGTGGATATACCCGTGTCTACAAGCTGGGATATCGCAAAGGCGACGCAGCGCCGATGGCCCTCCTGGAGCTTGTCTAGTCGCCCCGCCACCGATGCGGGTACGCGCGCTCGTTTCCTACGACGGGACGGACTACAGGGGCTTTCAGCGACAGCTGGACGTGCCGACCGTTCAGGAGGCGCTCGAGACGACGCTGGCGCAGGTGACACAGGAGTCGGTCACGGTCCTGGCAGCCGGGCGGACGGACGCCGGCGTGCACGCCGTGGGACAGGTGATCGCTTTCGATACGGCGTGGCAGCATGGCCTGCGGGACCTGCAAAGAGCGATGAACGCGGTCCTTCCGCCGGACCTCGCGGTGCGAGAGCTGGTGGAGGCCGAAGCGGATTTCCATCCGCGCTATGACGCGCGAAGTCGAGAGTATCGGTACCGGGTGTACGAGGCGCCGGTGCGCTGGCCGATCGGCCGTCGGTACCGTCTCCACGTGGCCTATCTCCTGGATAGAGGTCTGATGGAGGAGGCGGCGCAGTCGCTGGTGGGAGAACACGATTTCGCCACGTTTGGGCAGCCGCCGGAGGGTGAGGTCACCGTGCGGCACGTGTTTCGGGTGGAATGGAGCGAGGAGCCCGGGAGCTGTGTGGCGGTGGGCGAGGTCGAAGATGGGGGACGCGTGCTGGTCTTTGATATCGAGGGGAACGCCTTCCTGTATCGGATGGTGCGCAGCATCGTGGGCACACTCCTGGACGTTGGGCAGGGGAGAATGAGCGTGAGCGAGTTTGAAGAAGCATTCGCATCGTGCGAGCGTGGTCAGGCTGGAAAGACGGCTGCGCCGCACGGGCTGTGTCTTATGAGAGTGGGCTATTAAACGTGGAATCATTGATTGAGTAGGAGTTGTGAGACTGTGAAGAGGACCTACGTGACGAAACCGGAGGATATCCAACGGAACTGGTACGTGGTGGATGCCAGCGGACAGACGCTTGGTCGTCTGGCGAGCGAGGTCGCGCGCATTGTGCGCGGCAAGCACAAGCCGATCTACTCGCCAGCGGTCGACGCGGGCGACTACGTGATCGTCGTCAATGCGGAGAAGATCCACGTGACTGGGCGGAAGCGGGATCAGAAGATGTACTATCGCCATTCGGGGTATCCGGGCGGCCTCAAGGAGATCTCGCTGCGGAGGATGCTTGAAGAGCACCCCACGCGAGTGATCGAGCACGCGGTCAAGGGGATGCTGCCCAAGACCAAGCTGGGTCGAAAGATGATCAAGAAGCTGAAGATCTACGCCGGGCCGGATCACCCGCACGAAGCCCAGCAGCCGGAGCCGTTGGAGCTGTAATTAGGAGGAGAGTATTATGGCGATGAAGTATTATGAAGGCGTTGGACGACGAAAGGCGGCGACCGCCCGGGTGCGGCTGTACCCGGGGGGCGAGGGAAACATCGTGATCAACGACCGGCCGCTGGAGGGTTATTTCCGTCGCCCGATGGACGTCATCCATCTCAGGAAGCCCCTCGAGGTGACCGACACCGAGGGCCGCTACGACATCAGCGTTCTGGTGGAGGGCGGCGGCATAAAGGGTCAGGCTGGGGCGGTTCAGCTCGGGATCGCGCGGGCGTTGCTGGAGGCGGACCCCGACCTGCGGCCCCCGCTGCGCCAGGGGGGATATTTGACCCGGGACGCGCGCGTCAAGGAGCGGAAGAAGCCAGGGCTCAAGAAAGCGCGTAAGGCTCCGCAGTACACGAAGCGGTAGATCAGGGGCATTCACCTGCTCTGGTCGATTCTCACATACGCCGGGTGAGCTGGCGAGGGGAACCGAGCGGGGTGAACGGTGCCGCCGAGGAGCTCAGTAGATAGAGGGGCAGGGCAGGTTTGCCTTGCCCTTTTTCGTTTTTGTATGGATGGGAGTGACCTATGGGAACCATCACCATCGTAGGCCTCGGTCCGGGCGATCCGCGCCAGCTGACGTTGGAGGCGTGGGAGATTCTGCAGGGGGCCCGGGAGGTCTGGCTGCGGACGGAGCGTCACCCGACCGTGGAGGGACTGCCGCCGGAGACGCGTCTGCATTCGTTCGACTCCCTCTATGAGGAGGGGGAGGATTTCTCCCAGACCTACGAGGCAATCGCCACGCGGGTGCTGGAGCTGGGACGGCGCCCGGAGGGGGTGGTCTACGCGGTGCCAGGGCATCCGCTGGTGGGTGAGGCCACGGTGGAGCGGGTGGTGCGGGAGGCGAGGCGTACCGGGGTGGAGACGCGGGTGGTGGAGGGGTTGAGCTTCGTGGAGCCGACGCTGACAGCGCTGGGGGTCGATGCCCTTGACGGGCTTCAGGTGTTCGATGCGATAGAGCTGTCGCGCCATCACCATCCGCCGCTCAATCCGGACCTGCCGGCGCTGGTGGGGCAGCTCTACAGCCGGCCGCTGACCGGCGCGGTCAAGCTCACGCTGATGAATCAGTATCCGGACGAGCACGAGGTAGCGCTGGTCGACGCCGCCGGGACGGAGGGCGAGCGCATCGTGCAATTGCTGCTGTATCGGCTCGACCGGCGGCACGAGGCGGCTGGGCTCCCGACGCATCTGACGACGCTCTACGTGCCGCCGCTGACGGAGGTGTCCAGCTTTGAGGGGTTGCAGGACACGGTGGCGCGTCTGCGCGCGCCGGGGGGCTGTCCCTGGGATCGCGAGCAGACACACGAGTCGCTTCGGGCTGGCCTGCTGGAGGAGGCCTATGAGTCGGTGGCGGCCATCGATCGGGGCGATGTGGAGGATCTGCGGGAGGAGCTTGGCGACCTGCTGCTGCAGATCCTGCTTCAGACGCAGATCGCCACGGAGGCCGGCACGTTCAAGATGCCCGAGGTCATCGCCGGCATCGACGCCAAGCTGAAGCACCGCCATCCCCACGTCTGGGGGGACGTATCGGTGGCAGACACCGGCGAGGTGCTCCACAACTGGGAGGAGCTGAAGCGGGAGGAGAAGGCGGAGCGGGAGTCGGTATTGGACGGGGTTCCCAAGGCCCTGCCTGCGCTCCAGCAGGCTCATACGTACGGTCAGCGGGTGGCGCGGGTGGGCTTCGACTGGCCCGACGTGAGCGGCGTGGTGGCGAAGGTGCAGGAGGAGATGGTGGAGCTCCTGAGTGCCCCTACGGTGGAGCGGCAGGAAGCAGAGCTGGGGGACCTGTTGTTCGCGGTAGCGAATTGGGCACGTTGGCTGGGCGTCGATCCGGAGACCGCGCTGCGGAAGGCGAACGCGCGCTTTGCACGGCGGTTCGCGCACCTGGAGCGAACGGCGGCCGGTCGCGGAGTGGAGATCGGGGCCTTTTCGATCGACGAGCTAGATGTGTTCTGGGAGGAGGCGAAGGGGAGGGACAACAAAGAGGGCACCTCCTGATGGAAGTGCCCTGAAGCTGTCGGGGCGCCGGGATTTGAACCCGGGACCTCAGCATCCCGATTGCTGCGCGCTGGCCTGGCTGCGCTACGCCCCGCACACGCCGAATTATACCGCATTCAGGCCGCGTGGCAAGTTGAAGTTTGACACCTGTCCGTTCTGGACTACCATTAGGCGGTGGTTCGATGAGACGCTGACTCTGATCACCAGGGGGAGGTCAGGGCTTGAACGACGTGCAGGGAACGACCACCGACCGACGCGGGCCATGCGATTCGCTCACGGATTGGGTGCGCGCCCGCACTGCCGCAGTGTTGGATCCCGTGGCCCGCTTCCTGGCCCGGCGCGGCGTTCATCCCAACGCGGTCACGGTGGCGGGGTTTCTCCTTCAGGCCGGCGTGGGGACTCTGTTTGCGCTGGGGCACGTCCGCCGGGCGGGGTTGGTGCTGCTCGTCGTCGCCCCCCTCGATGCATTGGATGGGGCCGTGGCCCGGGCGGCGGGGCAGGATGGCCCTTTTGGAGCGTTCCTCGATTCGACGCTGGACCGGCTTTCGGACGCCGCGCTCATCCTGGGGCTCACGGCGTATCACCTCCAGCGGGGGGCGCTGCTCCAGGTTGGGCTGCTGCTGGCGGCTCTGGTGGCCGCGCTGATGGTGAGCTACACGCGTGCGCGGGCGGAGGCACTGGGCCTCTCCTGCAAGGTGGGCCTTCTCACACGGATGGAGCGTATTGCGCTCATCGCGGTGCTGTCGGCGCTAGGCCTCACGACTCCCCTCGCCTGGGCGCTGGCGGTGCTCTCACTCTTCACGTTTGTCCAGCGGGTGGTCCACGTGTACCGAGTTTCGTCCCGCGGCGGGTAGGCTCGGAGTTCGCTGTGCTTCGCTAGGCGGGGACCCGCGGGTCAGCGGGGCACGGCGCTGAAATGCCTACTGCAAACCTGCTCGGCCTGCGGGGGGGTTTCTCGGATTCAAGGTGGTGCGTGCGACCATTGCCGTGCAGTCATGGTGCTGGTATAATTCGGTATGAGGGGTGGCAGCCATCTCACGCGTTGGCCGTCTGCCGCTGCAGGGATCCATGATCGAGCTGAGAGAGCTGACGAAGCGGTTTGACGATTTCACGGCCGTCGATGGCGTCACGTTGTCGGTGGCAGCGGGCGAGATCCTCGCGCTGCTGGGGCCCAACGGGGCGGGCAAGACGACGACGGTCCGTATGCTGGCGGCCATCCTGTCGCCGACCTCGGGCCAGGCCTTCGTCGATAGCTACAGCGTAGTGGAGCAGCCCCGGGAGGTGCGGCGGCGCGTGGGCCTGCTGACGGAGCATCCGGGGCTCTATCTGCGCATGCGGGGCGACAGGTATCTCGATTTCTTCGGGCGATTGATGAGCCTCGAGGACGATGAGCGACGGCGCAGAGCCCAGTTGCTGATGGATCAGTTCGGCATGGGCGATGCGCTGGATCAGCGGATCGGTACGTACTCGAAGGGCATGCGGCAGAAGATGGCCCTGGCCCGTGCCATGCTCCATGATCCAGCGGTCCTCCTTCTGGATGAGCCGACCTCGGCGATGGATCCGCACAGTGCCAAGCTGGTGCGCGACGCAATCCTCGGCCTGCGCCACCATCGGCGGGCCATCGTGATCTGCACCCATAACCTGAGCGTTGCCGAGGCCCTGGCGGACCGCATCGCCATCATTCAGCGGGGGAGGATCATCGCTGAGGGGACGCTGACGGAGCTCCGGCGGCGTCTGCTCGGGCCGCCGCTCATGGAGCTGCGTCTGGGTCAGGTGGTCGATGGGGCCGTCGAGGGGATCTCTGATCTTGTTCGCGTGGAGGAGCGGGGCCAGGGTTGGCTGCGCTACTCGACCCCCGATCCGGAGGCGACGAATCCGCGAGTGTTGCGGGCGCTGGCTGCCCACGACGTGCCGGTGGTGACGCTCAGTCGCGTGGACCGGAGCCTGGAGGAGGTGTACTTGCGGGTGTTTGATTCGGCTGCAACCGACGAGAGGCCTTGCGTCGTCGATGGGACAGTGAGCGAACGGTAATGGCGATGGCGACGACCAGCGGAAGCGCCCGTCCCCGGAGCGGGGAGTGGCTTCGATTGGTGCTCGTCCTGATCCGGCGAGAGGTGCAGGATACGCTGCGGGACTGGCGCATGGTGGCCCCTATCCTGGTTCTGACCCTGTTCTTCCCTGCGCTGATGAGCTTCGTGGCGAACATGGCACTGAGTTGGGTGGCCCGGTATGGTGCCCCCATCGTAGGCGACCGCCTGATGCCTTTTCTGCTGATGGTGGTGGGATTCTTCCCCATCTCGTTCTCACTGGTCATCGCGCTGGAGACGTTTGTGGGGGAGAAGGAGCGGAACAGCCTGGAGCCGCTGTTGGCGACGCCCCTGTCCGACGCGCAGCTCTACCTGGGCAAGACGCTGGCGGCGATGATCCCGCCGCTCCTGGCGGCCTATGCGGGTATTGGCGTATATTTGGTTGGCCTTTACGTCTTCGAGGGGTGGGCGCCGCCGCCTGAACTCCTCGCCCTGGTAGTGGTGCTGACCACCGCTGAGGGATTGGTGATGGTCTCCGGGGCCGTGATCATCTCCAGTCAGACCACCAGCGCGCGGGCAGCGAATCTGCTGGCCAGCTTTATCATCATCCCGGTGGCGTTCCTCATGCAGGGGGAGGCCATCATCATGTTCTGGGCGAACTACGACGTGCTGTGGTGGATCGTTCTCTTCCTCGTCGTCGTAGACGCCGTATTGGTGCGCATGGGCATTCACCTCTTCAGCCGCGAGTTCCTGCTGGGACAGGAGATCGATCAGCTGAACGTCTCGTTCATCTGGCGCACATTCTGGCGTCACATGCGCTGGAGGGCCTGGTTCTTCGGCCTCGATCCGGATGCGCTCCCCCGTTGGCTGCGCTGGGTGGGGGCGGTCGGGGGGCTCTATCGGTATCACGTCCCGGCCGTCCTGCGGCGGTCTCGTCTCGCGATCCTGACTGTGGTGATTGCGCTGGCCCTCTCGACCCTGGTCGGTTTCAACTACGCTGCTCGATATCCGCTGCCAGGGGTTCTGGAGCTCGATCAGGTCTCCCTCGAGGCATTCGCCGACCTTCCCGCCGTCGACTGGCTTCCGACCTTCAGCGTGTGGGGCGTGCTGGCGAACAACATCCGGGCCCTGGTGGTCGCCGCCCTTCTGGCGATCTTCTCGTTCGGCACTCTGGCGATCGCGCTGCTGATGGCGCCGCTGGCGATCATCTTCTTCTTCGTCATGCAGGCGGCGTACGCCGGCTACAGCCCGCTGATCTTCTTCGGGGCCTTCGTGCTGCCCCACGGGGTGTTCGAGCTACCCGCCGCGGTGATCGCGACGGCGCTCGCTGTGCGGCTGGGAGCGACGTTCATATCACCCCCGGAGGGCATGAGCGTCGGTGAAGGGTGGCTTTGGGCGCTGGCTGATTTCGTCAAGGTATTCATCGCGGTGGTGATGCCGCTTCTGGTCATCGCGGCCGTGGTGGAGGTTCACGTCACACCCGCGGTGGTGGTGTGGGCCTTTGGGGGCTAGCGCTACCCGGGGCTTCCAGCCGCTGCGGGGATCCCTGGTGAGGGGACGGAGCGAGGCTGAGGGATGATCTACGTCGACGTCTCGGCCGCTGTCCATCGCCGCGCCGGGCTGGGTCGCTACGCCGAAAGCCTGATCCGGGCGCTGGTGGCTCGGGAGGGGGGTGAATCGGAGCGCTGGGGCGGCGCCGTGCCCTACGGCCTGTTCTACAACCGCGAGAGGGGCATCCAGCGCCTCTCCGGTCTGGAGCACGTTGCGACCCGCACCGTTGCCCTGGGATACAAACCCTGGCGCATGTTGGTCTGGCTGGGCCAGCTGCTTCGCGTAGGCTTCGACCGCCTTCTGGAAGAGGGCACTCTGTTCCACGCCACGGAGCACCTGCTGCTGCCGCTTCGATCTACGCCGACCGTGCTGACGGTTCACGACCTCATTTTCCGCCACCTCCCGGAGCATCACAAGCGACTCAATCGCTGGTATCTAAACCTGACGTTGCCGCTCTACTGCCGACGGGCCACGCACGTCATTGCGGTATCCCAATCCACACGCCGGGATCTGATGGCGGCGTATGAGCTACCTTCCGAGCGGATTACGGTGATTCACGAAGCCGCCGACCCGGAGTTCCACCCGCAGTCGGGCGAGCGGGTATCCGCGGCGCGGCGGCAGTACGGGTTTCCGGAGCGGTACGTCCTCTTTGTCGGTACCATCGAGCCGCGGAAGAATCTGACCCGGCTGCTGAGGGCGTTCGAGATCCTCCACGGGGAGGGGATGACCGAAGCGCTGGTGGTGGTGGGGAAGCAGGGGTGGCTGTACGAAGGCTTCTTCGCCGAGCTGGAGCGATCGCCGGTGAAGAACGCGGTACTGCTCCCGGGCTACGTCCCCGACGAGGATCTGCCGGCGGTCTACGCCGGAGCCCAGGCGCTGGTCTTCCCGAGTCTGTACGAGGGGTTCGGGCTCCCGGTGCTGGAGGCGATGGCCTGCGGCACACCGGTGGCCTGCAGTGGGACCTCCTCCCTTCCGGAGGTGGGTGGAGATGCGGCCATGTACTTCGATCCGGAAAGGGAGGGATCTATCGTCGAGACGCTCCGCCGAGTGCTGGGGGACGGAGATCTGCACGATGAGCTGGTGGAGCGGGGGCTGGAACGGGCGGCCACGTTCTCCTGGGACCGGGTGGCCGCCGAGACGGAGGCGGTGTACATGGCCGTGATGGAGAACGACCAGAGGCCTTGAGCGGCGGCATCTGACGCGTGTACCTCGCGGCGCGCTGAAGCTTCCGCCCCCTGACGGAAGGCCGGCGCCTGAGAGGGCCGCTGCGGGCGTCTGCGGATTGCGCGGAACGTCCCAGTGGCTCGATCTGTATTGGTGCTGCGCTCAGACTATAATCAAAGAGAGGTTTGTGCCGGGTGTGGGGTGAGCGAGGGATAGAGAGGAACCTCCAATGGCGGAATTGACGCCGGAACAGGTGTTTGACCGGGTTGACGCTGGAGAGAGCCTGCAGGGCGCGGATCTGCGGGGCATCGACCTGGCGTTCTTCATTCTGGACGGGGCGGATTTCCTCCGGGCCGATCTGCAGGGTGCGCAGCTGCAGGGGGCTGTGCTGCAGGGTGCCAACTTGAGCGGAGCCGATCTGACCGGCGCGGAGCTGGATGAGGCAGGGCTGCTCGACGTCAATCTGAGCCGGGCCACGTTACGCAGGGCGGGGCTATCGGAGGCCGACCTGCGCGGTGCCTCGCTCGATGGCGCTGACCTGCGCGAGGCGATCCTGGAGGATGCCCTGGTGGGCGAGGAGCAGCTGCGCCAGGCGGCGTCCCTTGCCGGGGCGACGCTCCCGGACGGCACGAAGCTAGGGAAGGGGAGCTGGCGTGAAGAGCTTGAGGCCTGGTGCCGAAGACGGGCCTGAAGCACCCCTGCTGCGCCTGCGAGCAGAGAAGCAAAACGCCACCGGCGGGAGAACCGGTGGCTATGTTTGGACGCAGGTCCTGTCTGAATTCTCCAGGAGGCTGGGGGAGGAGGATTTGAACCCCCACTTACGGTTCCAGAGACCGCTGTCCTACCATTAGACGATCCCCCAGGGAAACCGGGCGAACAACCTTACCCGATTGCAGAAAGATTCTACCATAGACTCCGCTTCTTGTAAAGTCGGTGTGGTAGGATCCTGGCGTCCGGTGGAGATCGGCTGGCATAGGGATCGCAGCCGTGACCGATCCGCTGCGGTGGACCGCGGGAAATGAGAGGGCCGTTGGGCCGGAGGCGACGGAGTACGCCTCTGGCTTTCCCATGTCGCCTGAAAGCGATATAATTGGGGGAGAAACGTCTCCTCCCGCTCTCGT
>JAWLCP010000055.1:0-17025 GCA_041687115.1 Anaerolineae bacterium | reverse complement strand
GTCTCGTCCACCAGCTCGGTGGGGAATGGCCCTCCCCCAACGCGTGTGGTGTACGCCTTGGCAACACCGATGACCCTCGAGATGTGCCTGGGGCCGAATCCAAGCCCCGTTGTCGAGCCCCCCGCGGTCGTCGAGGAGCTCGTGACGTACGGGTACGTACCGTGATCAAGGTCGAGGAGCAACCCCTGAGCCCCTTCGCACAACACGGTCTTTCCCGCCTCCAGCGCCTCCCCGATCAGCGCAGATCCATCCACAAGATGGGGTGCCAATCGCTCGGCGTAACCCCTGTAGGTGGCGGCTGTCCTCTCCACGGAGACTGGCTCGACACCGAACCCCTCCAGGCGTCGATTGTGGTCCTCGACCAGCTCCGCCACGCGTGCCGCGAACTGGTCTGGCTCCGTCATCTCCCCGGCGCGCACGTTGACGCGTGCCGCCTTGTCGGCGTACGTCGGCCCGATGCCCCGCTTGGTGGTCCCTATCGCACCTTCCCCTCGCGCCGCGTCGCGTGCGCCGTCCAGAGCGCGATGGGTGGGCAGAATGACGTGCGCAGCTGCACTGATCTTGAGACGGGACGGTCCCACCTCCACCCCAATTGAAGACACTTCATCCATGCCCGAAATCAGGATTTCTGGGTTGACGACCACCCCGGCGCCGATCAGGAGCGTCAGATGGGGGTAGAGAACGCCTGAAGGTATGAGATGGAGCTTCAGCGTGTGTCCCTCGGCGACCACGGTATGTCCGGCGTTGTCCCCTCCGTTGAAACGAGCGACCACGTCGACCCCGCCCGCCAGGCCGTCCACCACGCGCCCCTTGCCCTCATCGCCCCATTGGGTCCCAACCACAACAATAGCAGACATCGAAAATCCTCCTCACATAGCCTCACAACCAGTCTGAGGCAGCCCAACGTGAGCACTGCCTCTCCACGTCAATCATACAGCAATGAGAAGACACCGTCAACATAGAGACGCCAGTCAAGTTGACGGAGGGGGTGCGTGCGGTATACTCTGAGCAGAAGCACAGGAGAGGAGGAGCGCGAGAGATGGACCCCCAACCAGGGCAGATCCCGCGAGTTCTGGAGCTGTACCTGCAGCTATCTCAGTACCCCATTCTGGCCCATCGCATCCGCGCGCGGATGCGAGAGGAGCTGTTCACGCGCGGCGTCATCGACCGCCAGACGTTCGAGGCGGAGGCCAAGCAGAAGGCGGTGATCTCGCAGAGGCGCGAGGGGCTCCGGGATCCCTTTGCCGAGGAGCCCATGCAGGTGTGGGAGGAGCGACTGGAGCAGATTCGCGACCACCTGACGGACTTCTACTTCGCCTATAACCTGCCCCACGCCCTGTTCGAGGAGATCGTGCGGGAGGTCCTGGCGGAAGGCGCGCCATCCCCCACCGTCTCTCTGTCCTTCAACCCGGAGCTCGCCCCGCAGAGCATCCTGCTCGCTCAGGCCAGGGAATACGCTACCCTTCCTCCTGATCAGCGCCGGGAGATCCGCCATCACTTGAGAGAGATCACCGTTGTGCTCACCAAGAGCATGATCAGTGATCAGATGGCGTTCATCAGCCTGGCCAAGCGATTCTTCGACGCCCAGGACTTCGAGACCATCGGCAGACGTCGCATCGGTAGCGGCAAGATCGGCGGGAAGGCGGCGGGGATGATGCTGGCTGCCAAGATTCTCCAGCAACAGGGGTCCGGCGATTCACCGGGTCCTCGCCACGACGTGGTGATCCCCGACTCCTACTTCATCGGGGCCGATGTCTACTACGATTTCCACGCCCTCAACGACCTGGATGAGTTCATGAACCAGAAGTACAAGGGACAGGAGGAGATCGAATCCGACTATCCGCACATACAGCAAGCCTACGTCAGAGGCCGGTTCCCCGAGGGGATCGTCACTGGCCTGCGCGATCTGCTCGCCGAGGTGAAAGACGCCCCGCTCATCGTTCGCTCCTCCAGCCTCCTGGAGGACAATTTCGGGTTCTCCTTCGCCGGCAAGTACGATAGCTTCTTCTGCCCCAATCAGGGGACCCCTGAGGAGAATCTGGAGGCCTTGATGGGCGCGATTCGCCGTGTTTACGCCAGCGTCCTCAGCCCGGACGCGCTGCTTTATCGCCAGCGAATGGGACTGGTGGACTACGATGAGCGCATGGCCATCCTCATTCAGAAGGTGCAGGGAGAGCGGTACAGGGATTGGTTCTTTCCCACGTTGGCAGGCGTCGGCTTCAGTCGCAATCCGTTCCGCTGGAGCCAGAGGATTCGACCCGAAGACGGTCTGTTGCGCCTGGTGTGGGGACTGGGCACGCGCGCGGTGGATCGGGTGGCCAACGACTATCCCCGCATGGTAGCCCTCAGCCACCCCCACCTGAGGCCCGAGACCAACTCCCAGGAGGTCCGCAAGTACTCGCAGCACTTCGTGGACCTGATCGACCTGAAGGCGAATGCATTCAAGTCCCTCCCCGTGAAGAACGTGCTGCAGCCCGATTATCCCAACATCCGGCTGCTGGCATCGGAGGACAAGGGAAGCTATCTGCAGCCCATCTACGCCCCGGGGGTGTTGAAAGATACGGAGTTCGTGCTCACCTTCGACCAGTTGACAAAGAACCGAGAGTTCGTGACGCTCATGCGCAGCGTGCTCCGGAAGCTGGAGCGCCACTATGGACGACCCGTGGACATCGAGTTCACGGTGCGGATATCGAGAGACAGGCCAGAGCAGTTCACCCTCCACCTGCTCCAATGTCGTCCGCAGAGCTGGCACGAAGGAGGAAGGGCGATAGACGTTCCGGTCGAGGAGGTGCCTCGGGATGACGTCATCTTCTTGACCCAGCGAATGGTGCCGCACGGGCAGGTCGAACGCATCCGCTACATCGTCTACGTCGATCCCACAGCCTATGCCCGGGCGCCGGATCATACCACCAGGCTTGAGGTCGCCCGAGTCGTGGGGCGCCTCAACAAGCGGCTGGAAGGGGAGCGCTTCATCCTGATGGGTCCCGGACGATGGGGGACCAGCAACGCCGAGCTGGGGCTCAAGGTCACCTATGCGGAGATCTACAACGCTCGCGCCTTGATCGAGATCGCTCAGACTGGCACAGCGGGCGCTCCTGAGGTCTCGTACGGGACTCATTTCTTCCAAGACCTGGTAGAGTCACAGATCTATCCCCTGCCCCTCTATCTGAGCGACCCAAAAACGGTATTCAACCGCCGCTTCTTCGAGGAAGCCCCCAACTCCCTGCCGAAGCTTCTCCCTGACAGGGCGGAATACGCCCACTACGTCAAGGTAATAGACGTCCCGACCGTCACAGGCGGCCGCCATCTCGATCTGGTGATGGACAGCGTCGAGGATCAGGGGCTGGCATATCTGAGCTGACGGCGGCAGCCGGAGAGAGCCCCGCATCCACCAAATACCGCCGTCTCAACTTGACAAAGCAGCAGAAGTCCGTATAATGTAGGTTTGCGGTTAGATTAACCCTCTACGCGAAGCGCTGAGCACTGAGAAGCCTTCAGCGCTTCTTTTATGCTAGAGAACTCCCTAGAGAAACAGGAAGGATAATGAATAACCGAAATGACAGTATGCTGGAGGCGCAAGACTTCCGTAGTCTGCGCATTAAGCTGGCGTCACCGGAAGAGATTCATTCCTGGTCTTACGGAGAGGTCACGAAACCTGAGACGATTAACTACCGTCGCCTTCGTCCTGAGAAGGATGGCCTTTTCTGTGAGGCCATATTCGGCCCCACCAAGGACTATCAGTGTTACTGCGGCAAGTATAAGAACATCCGCTACAAAGGCATCGTCTGCGACAAGTGCGGCGTCGAGGTAACCCGTTCCTCGGTCCGCCGCGAGCGAATGGGACACATCGATCTGGCTGCCCCGGCTGCACACAGCTGGTACACGCGTCGCGTACCCAACCACCTCAGCAAGCTGATCGGCATCCGCAAGCGTGATATGGACCGGGTCCTCTACTTCGCCAAGTACATCATTATCAACGTCAACGAGGACGCGCGCCAGAAAGCACTCCAGCGGATGGAGGAGGAGTTCCAGGAACGGAAGGAGCTGCGCGAGGCAGCCGCCCAGGAGAGCATCGAGGCCCTGGAAGCACGCCTGGAAGAGGAAGAGGCGAACATCCAGGAGCAGATTGAGGGCATCCGCAGCGAGTTCGACGAGAAGCTCGCCGAGGCGACCGACCAGGTCGTTGAAGAGGCCCAGTCGCTGCAGAAGAAGCTTGAGAACCGCCAAGGGGAGACTCTCCAGGCGCCGATGGTCCTCAAACCGACCGGCGAGATAGTCGCCGAACAGGGAGAGGTCGTCGGGCGCGAGCACTTGACAGCACTCAATGCCACCATCCAGGATCACCTCAGCGACATCGAGGGCCAGCTCGAGGCCGAGCAAGAGGGACAGCTTGCCCCGCTGCAGGAGGATCTCGAGCACTGGCGGGAGGCAACCCAGGATGAGATCGATCAGATCAAGCAGCGAGCAGCTGCCGAGGTCGAGGAGTGGCGCACCGAGCTCGATGCGGATCGAGAGGAGCTTCTGGGTCTCGCCAAGTACCAGTGCTTCGGCGAACCTCGCCTGCGAGAGCTGAGAAGCACATGGGGACAGGTGTTCAAGGCCGGGATGGGCGCCGAGGCCTTCCACGAGATTCTCTCGAATCTCGATCTGGACAAGTTGGCCGAGGAGCTGTGGCATCAGGTACGCCACGACACATCCAAGACCCGGCGCAAGAGGGCACGCACACGGCTGCGCGCCGTCGAGGCGCTCCGCAGGAGCGGCAACAAGCCCGAGTGGATCATCCTGACCACCTTGCCCGTCATTCCGCCTGACCTCCGCCCTATGGTGCAGCTCGACGGCGGACGGTTCGCCACCTCGGACCTCAACGATCTCTATCGCCGCGTCATTAACCGCAACAACCGGCTGAAGCGACTGCTCGAGCTTGGCGCGCCGGACGTGATCGTCCGCAATGAGAAGCGTATGCTCCAGGAGGCGGTGGACTGCCTGATCGACAACAGCCGCGGGAAGGCGCGCTCGCGGCACGGTCAGCGCGAGTTGAAATCGCTCAGCGATATGCTGAAGGGGAAGAAGGGCCGATTCCGCCGCAACCTGCTCGGCAAGCGTGTCGACTACTCCGGGCGTTCGGTGATCATTGTCGGACCAGAGTTAAGCATGCACCAGTGCGGCCTGCCCAAGACAATGGCGCTGGAGCTCTACCGCCCCTTTGTGATCAGCAAACTGGTCGAATACAACTACGCCACCAACGTCAAGGCCGCCAAGCGGCTCATCGAGCGGGAGCGCCCTGAGGTATGGGAGGTCCTCGAGGAAGTGATCAAGGACCGCCCGGTCCTCCTCAACCGCGCCCCCACCCTCCACCGGTTGGGTATCCAGGCCTTCGAACCCACGCTGATCGAGGGCAAAGCGATACAGCTCCATCCGCTGGTGTGCCCTGCCTTCAACGCGGACTTCGACGGCGACCAGATGGCGGTCCACGTGCCGCTTTCGGACAAGGCTGTCGAAGAGGCCCGGGAGCTGATGCTCTCCACGCGCAACCTGCTGAAGCCGGCGAACGGCCAGCCGCTCGTCGGCCCGACCAAGGACATGTGCCTGGGGATCTACTACCTGACCATGGAGAATCCTCGCTACGCCGACGCGAAACCCAAACCATTTGTCGACCTGCAGGAGCTGGAGCTCGCCTACAGCCTGGGCCACGTCGATCTCCATACCCCGGTGTTGATAGCGCAGGTCTATGACGGCAAGCCAGCACCGGAGGAACCGATCCAGACCACCGTGGGACGCTCCATTTTCAACAGCGCCCTGCCCGACGAGCTTCGCTTCATCAATCGCCCGCTCGAGAAGGGGGACCTTCAGGATCTGATCGCCCTCAGCTACCGAAGGCTGGGACGGGAGAAGACCACGGAGGTGGCGGACCGGCTCAAGGATCTGGGGTTCCAGTACGCCACCCGGTCCGGAATCACAATCGCCATCTCAGACTTGGTGATCCCCTCGGAGAAGGAGGCGATTCTCGCGAAGACGGAGGATACGGTGGCCGAGGTAGAGCGGCAGTATCGCCGCGGTCTGCTGACGGAGGAAGAGCAGTATACCCGCACAGTGGAGCTCTGGTCACGGGCGAGAGAGCGAGTGGCGGACGTCGTGGCTCGAGCCCAGCCCGAAAGCAGCACAGTATCCGTGATGGCGCGATCAGGCGCCTCCAAGGGTGGATACGGGCCGATCTCTCAGCTGGCCGGTATGCGCGGCCTCATGGCGGATCCGTCCGGGCGGATCATCCCGCTCCCCATCCGCAGCAGCCTTCGAGAGGGGCTCTCGGCACTCGAGTACTTCATCAGCACCCACGGTTCGCGCAAGGGGCTCGCTGACACCGCGCTCCGCACCGCTGACGCCGGCTACCTGACCCGCCGCCTGGTTGATGTCGCACAGGACGTCGTCGTCAACGCGCACGACTGCGGCACCGAGGCCGGCATCCGGATCCGAGCCGACGAAGACATCGGTGGTCAGACCCTGCATGAGCGACTGATCGGGCGAATAGCAGCTAGCCCGGTCGTCCATCCGGAGACCGGAGAGCTGATCGTCGACCGTGATGAGGAAATCGACGAGGAGGTTGTGGATCTCATCGAGAAGAATGAGATCGGCGAAGTGACGGTCCGCTCCCCGCTGACCTGTGAGCTGCGCCACGGCATCTGCGCTCGATGCTACGGACGCGACCTGGGGCGCGGTCATATGGTGGAGGTCGGGACAGCTGTGGGCATTATCGCCGCTCAGTCGATCGGTGAGCCCGGCACACAGCTGACGCTCAGAACGTTCCACAGCGGTGGCGTCGCAGCTGGCCGTGATATCACGGTCGGTCTACCCCGCGCAGAGGAGCTCTTCGAGGCCCGCAAGACCCCGAAAGGTGAGGCGCCGATATCGGAGGTCGGTGGGATTGCTCACATCCACAAGGGCGGTGGGCAGCGGTACATCGTGGTGGTCGACACCAGAACAGAGAGATTCGAGCACGAGATCGAAGAGGAATGGACCATCCTGGTCGAAGACGGAGACGACGTTCAGGCTGGCGATCCGCTGGCCTCTCTGGACGAGGAGCAGATCGAAGCCGAGAAGGACGGTCGTGTGGTCGTAGAGGACCGACACATCACGCTTATCCACGAGGAGCGACGCGAGGTCCGACACAAGCTTCCTCAGACCGGTCGCATGCTTGTCGAGGAAGGACAGCAGATCGCGCCAGGTGCGCAGTTGGTGGAAGGCGTCAGGAACCCCATCCACATCCTTAAGGTCCTGGGACGCAAGGCGACGGAGGAGTACCTGCTCTCCGAGGTTCAGCAGGTGTATCGCTCCCAGGGCGTGAACATCAACGACAAACACTTCGAGATCATCTTCCGCAAGATGCTGAACAAGGTGAGGGTCACCCAATCCGGCGATACAGACCTGCTCCCAGGCCGATTGATCCGCCGCCTGGATCTCGAGGACATCAACCGGAGGACTGTGGAGGAGGGCGGGCAGCCCGCCAGGGCCATGCCGGTGCTGCTGGGCATCACCAAGGCAGCGCTGAACACGGAGAGCTTCCTCTCCGCGGCCTCTTTCCAGCATACGATTCGCGTGCTCACAGAGGCGGCGGCGGAGGGCCGAGAGGACCCGCTGCTCGGCCTCAAGGAGAACGTGATTATCGGGAAGCTCATTCCCGCCGGGACAGGGTACCGCGGGGACAACCCCTCCTCGGACGGCCCCATCGAGAGCTACGACGGTGTGCCGCTGAGACTGGCCGAGGAAGAGATAGAGGAAGAACCCGCAGTCGAGGAAGGGGAACCAGAGGAGGAGAAGGTAGCGGAGAAGCCAGCGGAGAAGCCAGAGGTCAAGAAGTCAGAGATTCTGGGCATCGCTACTCCAGGTTAGCCTCCCCGGTTCGTCGCGAACGATTGAGAGAGATGCGGCAGCGCGATCGCGCTGCCGCATCTGCTTTTCCAGGCCTTGGCACCAGGAGCGGTTGACAACTGCCCTGGCACGTGATACCATATCGCGCCGCGATCAAGGAACACGTTCTTCATCTGAGGGCAGGCCCCCGTGTCGACACACCTGGGTGGAAGCGTGAATCCGGTCCGTCACGCTTCCCAGGACGATCAGGCGGAGGGAGCAAGATGCGAAGTGTTGAATGGCACGACGGGAGGGTGAGAATGATCGACCAGCGACTCCTCCCTGCAGAGTTCCGCATGCTGGATTGCGAGAGCTATCAAGAGGTCGCTGAGGCGATCCGGGACATGGCAATACGAGGCGCCCCTGCCATAGGCGCAGCTGCCGCGTTTGGCCTCGCGCTGGCCGCACACCGCAGTCGAGCCGGAGAGCGGGCCGAGCTGCTCTCTGACCTGCACCAGGCAGCCGAGACGCTGAGGGCCGCGCGCCCCACGGCGGTGAATCTCTCCTGGGCCCTGTCGCGCCTGGTGCGGCGAGCTGAATCCATGCAGGACGCCGCTGCCATCCGCGAAGTGCTGCTGAAGGAGGCCCAGGCGCTGGCCGATGAGGACGTGGCGATCAACCAGCGGCTCGGTCAGCACGGTGCGACCCTGGTGCAGGACGGGGATACAATTCTCCATCACTGCAACACCGGGGCGCTCGCCACCGTCGACTACGGCACCGCTCTCGGGGTCATCCGCACCGCCCACGAGCAGGGCAAGCAGATCCATGTCCTGGTCGACGAAACGCGACCCCGTCTTCAGGGAGCCAGATTGACCGCCTGGGAGTTGCAGCAGTTGGGCGTTCCCTTCACCCTGATCGCCGACAACGCCGCCGGACACTTCCTCCGCACCGGCCAGGTGGATATCGTCGTCGTCGGAGCCGACCGTGTGGCCGCCAACGGCGACGTGGCCAACAAGATCGGCACCTACAAGCTGGCCCTCGCCGCGCACGATAACGGCGTTCCCTTCTACCCCTGTGTGCCCACCTCCACCGTCGATCTCTCGGTGCCCACCGGCGACGATATTCCCATTGAAGAGCGGCCCGCGGAGGAGATCACGGGGCTCACCTATCAAGGTCAACCCATTGTGCCGGAAGGTGTAGAGGTGTCGAACCCCGCCTTCGACGTCACGCCATACCGTTACGTCAGCGGCATCGTCACCGAGAATGGCATCGCCTATCCTCCCTTGGCCCTCAATCTACGCAGGATGGTAGAAGCATCCCTGGAGAACGAACGTGACACCTGAGCAACACCCGGTGGTGATCCTGTGCGGCGGCATGGGGATTCGGATGGGCGACGATCGTCCCAAGATGCTGGTCAGGGTCGGCGGGCGACCGATCCTCTGGCACGTGATGAAGATCTACGCCGCTCAAGGATTCACGGACTTCATCCTGGCCCTGGGGTATCGGGGGAGGGACATCAAGCGCTACTTCCTCGACTACAACGCCATGAGCCGTGACTTCACCCTCCGACTCGACGGAGAGCCCACCGTCACCTACCATGGACCTGGCCCAGAGATGGGCTGGACCATCACCTTCGCCGACACCGGGACCCATACCCAGACCGGATCGCGCATCCGCAAGGTGGCCCCCTACCTTGAGGCGGACACCTTCTTCGCCACCTACGGCGATGGCGTCGCGGATATCGATCTGCACGAGCTGCTGGCCTTCCACCGGAGGATGGGTCTGGTCGCCACCGTCACCGGCGTCAGATCCTTCTCCCGCTTCGGTGTGCTACATACCGACGAGCAGGGCGTCGTCACCCATTTTGAGGAGAAACCCCTCGTGGAGGCCTTGATCAACGGAGGGTTCTTCGTGTTTGAGCGAGAGATCTTTGAGTACCTCGGGGAGGGCGACCACGTGATCCTCGAGCGAGAGCCCCTTGTGCGCCTGGTTGCCGACCACCAGCTGGCTGTCTACCAACACACCGGCTTCTGGCGGGCAATGGACACCTTCAAGGACGCCCAGGCGATGGACTCGATGTGGCGTGAGAGTGCGCCCTGGAGAATCTGGGACTGAGACCCATGATGCCTTCAAGCTCCGATTCCTACTGGCTGGATCGGCCGGTGTTTGTGACGGGTTGCACCGGCATTCTGGGCTCCTGGTTGACCATCGCCCTGGTTGATAGAGGAGCAGCAGTCACCGGGCTGATACGCGATCAGATACCATTTTCACAGCTGCGTGCCTCCGGATATCAGGATCGCATACGCGTCGTGCCCGGTGACGTCACCGACTATGCGTTGGTCGAGCGTGCGTTGAACGAGTACGAGATCGACACGGTCTTTCACCTCGCGGCGCAGACCATCGTCCCGATCGCCAATCGAGCGCCCCTCTCCACCTTCGAGACGAACATCAGGGGGACCTGGACGGTGCTCGAGGCTGCTCGCCGCTCGCCCAATGTCCGCTCCATCCTCGTCGCCTCCTCGGACAAGGCGTATGGCTCCGCCGAGGAGCTGCCGTACACCGAGGATACTCCCCTCCTGGGGCTCTATCCGTACGACGTGTCGAAAGCCTGTGCCGATCGCATCACGCAAAGCTATGCCGCTACCTACGACCTGCCCGTCGCCGTCACCCGGTGCGCTAATCTCTACGGCGGTGGAGACCTCAACTGGAGCCGCCTGATCCCGGGCACGATTCGAAGCGTGATCCGCGGTCAGCGGCCCGTCATCCGCTCCGACGGCACCCTCCGGCGTGATTACCTCTACGTCCAGGACGCTCTGGCCGCCTACCTCAAGCTGGCCGAGACCATGGAGGCTCCGCACGTCAGAGGCGAGGGCTTCAACATCGGCGTGGACGACCCCAGGACGGTGATGGAGGTCGTGGAGGCCATCATCGACGTCTCGGACCAGCCAACGCTCAAGCCCATCATCCTGGCCGAGGCTCCCAATGAGATCCAGGATCAGTATCTCGACAGCGGCAAGGCCAGGCGCCTGTTGGGCTGGGCGCCCCGCTACTCGCTGAAGGAAGGGCTGCGCGAGACGATGGCGTGGTACCGGGACTTCCTCACCCGGTAGACTGACCGTGGCGGGACCGAGGGGCTGGGCGGGAAAACGGGTTCTGATCACCGGGGCTGCCGGCTTCATCGGGAGCCACCTGGTGAGGCAGCTGACAAGCTGCGGAGCTCAGATCTTCGCAGGGACCTCACCGGGCCGGGATCCTCAGCTCAGCTCCCATCCACTCCCTTTCGACGTGCGCGACGGCCAGGCGGTGCAGGACGCGGTGGCCCAGGCCGAGCCCGACGTGGTGTTCCACCTCGCCGCCGTGGGCGTCACAGATCCAGCCGCCGACCCCATGCTCACGCTGATGGTCAACGTCGGCGGTGCGGTGAACCTGCTCGAAGCGCTGCGGCGGACCGACGTCGAGCGGGTGGTGCTGGTCGGCACCAGCCACGAGTACGGCGCTCGAGAGGCAGCCGGGGGGCTGGATCCCCTCAGCGCCTACGCCGCCTCCAAGGTGGCTGCCTGGGCCTACGGACGCATGTACTGGCGCGCCCACGCCTTGCCCGTCGTCACCGTGCGCCCCTTCCAGGTCTACGGGCCCGGACAGCCGGTTGAAGCCCTCATCCCAGCCGCCATCCGCGCGGCCCTGTCCGGAGACGATTTTCCGATGACGCTCGGCGAGCAAGAGCTCGATTTCGTCTACGTGTCCGACGTCGCCGACGGCATGATGGCCGCCGCCGAAGCCCCCGAGATCGAGGGGGCCAGCGTCGACCTCGGCACCGGGGTTGGCCATACCGTCCGCCGCGTCGTGGATCACATCTGGCGCCTGACCGATGCAGAGGGAGAGATCCACGCCGGGGCCCTCCCCTATCGTTCAGGGACGCCCATGTGTCTCATCGCCGATGCCGGGCAGACCGCTCGACGCATCGGGTGGCGTGCCACCACGGCCCTCGAGGAGGGCTTAGAGTCGACCATACGGAGTCTGGCGCAGAGAGGAAAACACGATGACGCCTGAAGCGGAACCCAACGAGGCCTTGCGGCAGCAGATCCTCGACAAAGTGGCTCAGTACTATCGCCGGGCCCACGCCGACCGTCGGTTCGTGCCGGGCGAGTCCCGCGTTCACTACGCCGGGCGCGTGTACGATGAACACGAGCTGGTCCACGCCGTGGACGCCATACTCGACTTCTGGCTCACCGTCGGCCCTCGCACCGAGGGGTTCGAGAAGGGTCTGGCGGATTTCCTGGGGCTGAAGCGCACCCTGGCGGTCAACTCCGGATCGTCAGCTAACCTGCTCACCATGTCTGCCCTCCGATCGCCCCGCCTGGAGCGGCCACTGCAGCCCGGCGACGAGGTCATCACGGCCGCGATGGGCTTCCCCACCACCGCTGCGCCCATCGTCCAGAACGGGCTGGTGCCGGTTTTCGTCGACTGTCAGCTCGGATCGTACAACATCGATACCGCTCAGCTCGAACCGGCCCTCTCCGGGCGATCACGGGCCATCTTCCTCGCCCACATGCTGGGCAACCCGGTCGACATGGAGCCGCTCATGGATTTCACCCGGCACCACGGCCTCTACGTGATCGAGGATACCTGCGAAGCCCTCGGCTCCACCTACGACGGGCAACTGCTCGGCACCTTCGGCGATATGGCCACCTTCAGCTTCTACCCCTCTCACCACATGACCACCGGCGAAGGGGGTGCCGTGGCCACCGGTGACCCCCGCCTCGCGCGCATCCTGTGCAGCCTGCGCGACTGGGGACGCGACTGCCGCTGCACCCACGAGAGCCCGCCGGAGGGGGCCTGTGGACGCCGCTTCGACTGGGAGATTCCGGGGCTCGAAGAGCCGTACGACCACCGCTACCTGTACGTCGAGATCGGCTACAACCTGAAGATGACCGACGTACAGGCCGCCATTGGCCTGGCACAGCTCGAGAAACTCCCCGCCTTTCTGGAGGCCCGCAAGCGGAACTTCCGCCAGCTGTACGCAGGCCTCAGACCCTATGAGGAGTTTCTCCTCCTCCCCACCTGGAGCGAACGGGCTGATCCTGCCTGGTTCGCCCTCCCACTGACCGTCCGATCGGGCGCGCCGTTCTCGCGTCGTGACCTGATCACCTTCCTGGAGGAACGGAACGTCGAGACCCGCCTGCTGCTGGCGGGCAACCTCGTTCGACAACCTGGCTTTCGCCACATCCAACACCGCACCGTCGGCGAGCTGCCCAACGCCGACCACATCCTTCGCTCTTCGTTCTTCATCGGCGTCTACCCGGGCCTGGACGACGAGCGCATCGCCTACGTACTGAACGCATTCGCTGATTTCTTCGACCGCCTATGACCACCCGTACGAACCACCTATCCATCATCATCTGTGCCTACAACGAGCGCAGGACCATCCTCGAGGCCATCGACCAGGCCCGTCACGTGGACCTGGGGCCGGATTGGACGCAGGAGGTCATCGTCGTGGACAACTGCTCCACCGACGGCACGCGCGAGCTGCTCCAGTCCCTGGATCTGCCGGCCGTCGAGATCGTCCTCCACCCCCGAAACCTCGGCAAGAGCGCCAGCATACTCACCGGCATCAGGCGGGCCCGCGGCGACTACTTCGCCATATTCGACGCCGATCTCGAGTATGAGGCCGCCGACCTGGCCCGCATGGTGGAGGCGATCAACCCGGGGGACACCGTGGCATCAGCCGCCGTGTTCGGCTCTCGAACGCTGGGCGGCCGGAAGATCTACGAGTATGCGGAAAACTACTGGGGCGTTCGCCTCCTCACCTGGCTCGCCAATCAGTTCTTCGGCGGGCACCTTACGGACATCGCCGTGGGCCTGAAGCTGGCCCGACTGGATGTCGTTCGCTCCCTCCATCTGAGCGATCGGGATTTCGACTTCGATTTCGAGCTTCCCTGTGAGTTGCTCAAGCGAGGATACGAGATCAAAGAGATCCCGGTGGCCTACCACCCTAGGACGGCAGAGCAGGGGAAGGGGCTGGTGGGTTGGCGAGCCTTTCACACCGGGTTCCGCTGGCTAGGGATCCTGCTGAAGTCGCGGTTCGGCCGCTCCCCGGGCGCGGCGGAGGAGACAACATGAACGTCGTCGTCACCGGTTCCATCGCCTACGACTACCTGATGACCTTTCCAGGTCGTTTTGCGGAGCACATCCTTCCCGATCAGATTCACCGGCTCTCCGTCAGCTTCCTGGTGGATGACATGCAGAAGCAGCGCGGGGGGTGTGCGGCCAACATCGCCTACAACCTGGCCCTGCTGGGAGAGCGCCCGCGGCTGATGGGGACCGTGGGACAGGACTTCGCCGCCTACCGGGCCTGGCTGGAGGGCCGGGGGGTCGACACCTCCCTCGTCCGCACGGAGGAGGACCTCTTCACCGCATCCTTCTTCGTCAGCACCGACCACGACGGAAACCAGATCGCAAACTTCTATACCGGTGCCATGGCTCGCGCCCGGGAACTCTCGCTGCAGACCCTGAGGGACAACCGTATCGACCTCGTCGTCATCTCCCCCAACGATCCTGAGGCGATGGTGAAGTACGCTGCCGAATGCCAGGCGTTGAGCATCCCATACCTGTACGATCCCAGCCAGCAGATCGTCAGGCTCTCCGGGGACCAGCTCAGGCAGGGACTGCAGGGCGCCACCCTGCTGGTGGTCAATGAGTACGAGTTCGAGATGCTGCGGGACAAGACCGCGCTGAGCGCCACCCAGATCCAGGCAGCGCCCAGCCAGGCCTGCATCGTCACCCGCGGCACGGAGGGATCCCGAATCTGGACCGCGAACCGCACCTACGACATCCCGCCGGCCATCCCTCCATGCATCGACGACCCCACCGGCGTGGGAGACGCCTACCGGGCAGGGGTCATCAAGGGGCTGGCCCTGGGACTACCCTGGGACCTGATTGGCCGAGTGGGGAGCGTCGCGGCGACCTACGCCCTCGAGCAGCCAGGGCCGCAGAACCATACCTACACCCTCGCCGATTTCGTCAGTCGCTTCCGCACCTACTTCGACGACGCGGGCCACCTCACCGCCATACACCCCGGGTGATACCACTGAGCCGAACCCCCTCGTCCTCAGCCGCATCCTGAGCTACGTCCTGAGCCGACACGACTCATCCTGAGCTTGTCGAAGGATGACACCCCCGTGCCACCACCCTCAGCCGCTTCCACCCCCGACCCGCTCAGCGATCTCCACACAGCGCCCGGGCCTGCGCCTCCGCGTTGTACGAGCTTCGCACCAGGGGACCACTCTCAACCCACTCGAACCCCATCTCGTATCCCCGCTCCTCGAACATCTCGAACTCCTCTGGCCGGTAGTAGCGGATGATCGGCGCGTGCTCCCGTGTGGGCTGCAGGTACTGGCCCAGCGTCAGAATGTCCACGTCGACCCGGCGCAGGTCGCGCATCACGTCCAGAACCTCATCCACCGTCTCCCCCAGGCCGACCATGATTCCGCTCTTCGTGATCGCCTCCGGCCACAGCTCCTTGGCGTTGCGCAGGACGTCCAGGGACCACGTGTAGCGGCACTGGGGCTGAATCGTGCGGAAGAGACTGGGCACCGTCTCCACGTTATGATTGAGAATCTCGGGCCGCTCGTCCATCACCGTCCGCAGCGGCTCAACCTCCGCGCGGAAATCAGGGATGAGGACCTCCACCGTGCACCCAGGCTGGAGCGCCCGAATGCGCCGCACGACGGCGGCAAACGCCGCGGCCCCGCCTTCAGGAAGATCATCCCGATCCACCGAGGTGATCACCGCATGCTTCAGATCCATCGCCTGCACCGCCTGAGCGACGTGTTCGGGCTCCTCGGGATCCAGTGGACCGGGGCGTCCGGTCTGCACGTCGCAGAACCGGCAATTCCGCGTGCAGGTATCCCCTAGAATGAGGAAGGTGGCCGTCCGGTTGCCCCAGCATTCCCCTATGTTGGGACAATGGGCCTCCTCACAGACCGTGTGCAGCTCCTTGACCCGCATCAATCGCCTCACCCAACGATACGAATCGCTCTCCGGCGCACGCACCCGGATCCACGAAGGGCGCCGCTTCGGACGCTCAGCTGTCTGTTCTTCGCTGTTCTCCATCAATCAGATCCTCATCCCATCTACGCGTAGAAGACACGCCGCCGGGTCTGTCTGCAGGCAAACCACCCGCGCCTGTCCCTGCTCGGACCCAGCGCAAGAGCTAGAGACCCCCTGGAACACCTTCCACACGGACGCAATACGCGCTCTCTCGCGCACGCTGGAGACCTTCGTCTCTATCCGGTATCCACATAGGGCCTCCGCGGCTCTGTGCCAGTTGGTTGCTTACCCGACACCTCTACCCTCGCCAACGGACTCTCGGGCTCCAGAGCAGGGACGCTTTCCTGGTCAATCACTTCGAGCAGGATTATAGCAGGCCGACAGCAGCAACACAAACAAAGCCGAACCGACTCAAGATAGAGAACTGCACTGACCCCTCCGTTCCTGGGCTCGAACACTCGTAGAATGGGCGGAGACCCCCTGTCACTGTTCAGTGATTCTGTCACCCTTACTGGGGAAACGGTCTCTCTCGCCCTGAATGAGCAATCTGCGTTGATCGAGAGATTGGGCTCTTATGCCTCCGAACCCACCCTCACCGAGTAGCTGTCCTCGACGGCCCGGATCAGGGTCGCCAGGCATCGGTTGACTGGCGTGCTCACCCCTACCCGCTCCGCCTCGTCTACGATCGCCTCGTTGATCACGCCGATCTCCGTCGGAGCGCCACGCATGACGTCCTGCAACATCGACGAGCGGTTGGTGCCCGTGGCGCGGGCCACCTCCTCCACTCGGGCCAGCGGATCCTCGTAGGGCAGGTCGATTCCCTTGGCCCCACAGACGGCTTCGGCTTCCTCGACGGCTTGGGCCATCAGTCTCCTTGCAGCCGGGATCTCCACCAGTTGACCGTTGGGGACCCGAAGGATGGCAGTCAGCGCGTTGATACCCACGTTGATGATCAACTTCCCCCACACCAGCGTGTTCAGATTCTCCGAGATATGAACCTCAAGACCGGCCTGTTCGAAGACGGCGGCTACATCCGACACCCGCTCCGCAACGTCAGGGCGCGTGGTGAGGTGGGTTGGCCCTTCCCCGGCGTGACGCACCCGCCCCGGCCCCAGCAGCGTCGCTCCGTGCGAG
>JAWLCP010000054.1:0-17137 GCA_041687115.1 Anaerolineae bacterium | reverse complement strand
CACCTCCTTCCTATGTAGCATCGGCACCAGTGGTCGATGCCCGGACGATCAATTCAGGCTGCAGAAGTACATGTTGGTCCTCCAGCCATTCGTCTCTCAAGAGATGGATCAACATGCGACATATGCGGCGCCCGATGGTGTAGATGGGTTGCCGCACAGTTGTCAGCGGAGGGTGGGCATGCGCAGCAAGAGGCACGTCATCGAAGCCGGTCACCGCTACGTCACGACCGACAGCGAACCCGAATTCCCGCGCCGCGCTGATGGCTCCCAACGCCATCAGATCGTTGCATGCAACGATCGCATCCGGACGGGGATTTCGAGTCAGAATTCGGGCGGCGACCTCATGGCCACTGCGCTCCGTCAGCTCGCCCACGACAATCAGGCTCTCATCGCAGGTCATGTCGTTCGCTTCCAGCGCTTCCTTGAACCCTGCCAATCGATGCGAGGCGAACATAAGATGCGTGGGGGCACTGATGTAGGCGATACGCTGGTGGCCCAGATCGATCAGGTGCTGGGTGACTCGACGCATGCCTTCTCGGCCGTCAACGTCCAGGCAGGGGATATTCCCATCGAGGTCCGACCGGCCAAAGGCGACGAAGGGAAACCCCTGCTCCAGCAAGTAGGCAATCCGCTGATCCTGATGACGAGTGCGCACGACGAGCATGCCGTCCACCCGCCGCTCCATCATCATCCGCTCGTAGGTCTTCAGCTCTTCTTCCCCGGGAGCCCGGGTAGACACCAGGAGGTCGTATTCCTGCTCGGCGGCTTCGTTGCCGATGCCGGCCAAGAGCTCGCTGAAGAAGGGGTCAGAAAAGCGGGGGCCGTGCGTGGGAATGATGAAACCCAGCGTCTCGGTGCGCTGCTGCTGCAGCCGGCGCGCGCTGACGTTGGCACGGTATCCCATCTCCTCTGCAGCCTGCATGGCGCGCGCGCGTGTCTCCTCGGCGATATCGGAGTAGCCAGCCAACGCTCTCGAGACAGTCGGGACGGAGACACCTAATCGGTCGGCAATATCCTGAAGCGTTACCGGCATAGAACACAACTCCAGCGAACGACAGAGGGCTTCTAAAACGTTTTAGAACCAAATCCATTATATCCTAAAACGTTTTAGAAGTCAAGGTCCACTTCCCCGCCCAGAGGGTCGGACCGGTGACAAGATCAAAGAGACACGCTGTGGCAGTTGGCTGGGAGTGGAGGAGAGGCGGGTCTAGAGGATCAACATCGCGTCACCGAAGCTGTAGAAGCGGTATCGCCCGTCAACCGCCTCGGCATAGGCACGGTCGATCAACTCCTGGCCGGCGAAAGCCGTCACCAGCATCAGTAACGTGGAGCGCGGCAGGTGAAAGTTGGTGATCAGTGCATCTATCGCGCGAAACTCGTATCCCGGGTAAATGAAAAGATCGGTCTCTCCTTCGAAGGCAACAACCGCTCGCCAGGGACAGGCACCGGCGTCGCCGCCGACCGCTGGGAGGGCTGCCGTCTCCAGGACGCGCACACTCGTCGTGCCCACCGCCACGACCCGGTGCCCCTTGAGCTTCGTCTCATTCACCTGCCGCGCCACCTCTGGGCTCAGCGAGCAGTACTCCCTGTGCATCTCGTGGTTCTCGATCCGTTCTTCGCGCACGGGCTGAAAGGTGTCCAATCCGATGTGAAGGGTGACGAACTCAGATCGGACACCCTTCGCTCGCAACTCATGCAGCAACTCCGGCGTGAAATGGAGCCCGGCAGTCGGCGCCGCTGCGGATCCCGGCTTCACTGCGTAGATGGTCTGGTAGCGCTCGTCCTCCTCCAGAGCCTCGTGGATGTACGGGGGGAGCGGCGTGAGCCCTACCTGCTGCGCCAGTGGAAGTACCGGGCGATCGAATTTCAAGACACGCAGTGCCCGCTCGCCGCGCTCAAGCACCTCGGCCGTGGCGTCCGCAGGAGCACCTTCTGGGCCATCCAGAAGCGTTAGCTTCAGGCCGGGCTGCACCCGTCTCCCACCGACCAATGCCTCCCAGATTCTACCGTTGCGCTGCCGCAATAGGAGAATCTCCACCTTGCCCCCGGTGGGTTTCCGCGCAAATAGGCGGGCGCGAATCACTCGGGTCTCATTGTGCACCAGCAAATCGCCGGGCTCGAGAAACTCTGGAAGATCGTAGAAACGGTGGTGCGAGATCGCTTTCTCGCGCCGGTCCACCACCATGAGACGCGACGTGTCTCGAGGGGTCACAGGCTTCTGAGCGATCAGCTCAGGTGGGAGCGCGTAGTCAAACTCGGCCGTCTTCACCGGCTATGGCTATCCTTCCGCGCGAGGCGTCGACATGGTCCGAGGTTCTGCCTTCCTCGCCGAATGACGCCGCATCGCCTGCCAGATGGCGATGATTAGGCACAGAACGGCCGTCACGTCGAACACACTGTAGCAGCAGCCGACACCTGCGGTGACCAGACGGATGCCGGTCGCGGTCCGGCGCGACAGCAGCCCGATCAGTGGCCCCTGGGCTGCTTTGGCGAGGTCGAGCGCGGAGAGAAGCGCGAACCCCAGCAGGGCAAGGGTAGCCGGGGTTCGCCTTCCCTCAGAGCGAACGAGCAGGATGATCGCGACCACCACTCCGGCGAGATGGGCCAACAGGACAGGGAACAGCGGAAGCACGTTGACAAACCCTGGCACTCGAGCCACGCCTTCCTCCTCTCAGCGGTTGATGAGCCGGACGATGATGTTCAACAGAAGGGTAAGCAGAAGACTGAGGATGATTGAGCTGGCAAGGGGAATCAGGCAGGTGAAGCCGTCACGCTCGATCCGAATGTCACCCGGGAGTGGGCCCCAAAACCCCGTTCGGGATAGCAGCCACACCAATCCTCCAAGGAGAATCAGCGCGACTCCCGTTCCTACCAGCAACTTGGCCATCGGTTCGAGACCGTTCACAGTACGTTCCTCCTCTCCACAGGCGAGATCCCCTCGTCCTGCGCCCTGGCCTCCTACTCCAGATCGTACACGACGCCCAACTCATCCCCTATCTTCTGCAGGTCGGCCGTCACCTTCGGGTTGAGCAGAACGCCGTCACGAACGCGTCGCTCCGTCTCCTCATACTCCTTCTCGCCGTGGATGTAGATCCGATCCTGGCCCTCTGCCCTGGGCGCGTTCTTGAGCCGCCGCTGCAGATCATCCATCGCAGCCTTGAACTCATCGACCGGGCGGAACGCGTCTACGCGCCATGCCCCAAAGAAATGCCCGATGGCTGAAGGCAACGGATTCCCTTCCTCATCCTGGGGATAGACTAGGTTTGCATAGGCCGCACCAGGCAGGACACCGGACAAAACATCGACCAGCAATGCCAGGCCATATCCCTTGTGCCCTCCCAGCAGCTCCCCGGCGCCACCTAACGGGAGCAGCCCTCCGCCAGCACGCTCCTTCAGGTTTTCCAGCACTCGCTCCGTGTCAGTAGTGGGCTCTCCCGTCTCATCGGTGGCCCAACCCAACGGAATGGACTTCTCCAGTCGACGGTAGACCTCGAGCTTCCCTCGAGGCACCGTGCTGGTCGCCATATCGAGGACGAAGGGCCACTCCTCGCCCGCTGGGGCGGCTACGGAGATGGGATTGGTGCCCAGCATCGCATCTCGCCCGAAGGTTGGCACCACCAACACGGCAGCATTCGTCGTCGAGATGCCGATACAGTCATGCTCCAACGCCATCATCGCGTAGTACCCTGCGATGCCGAAGTGATTGGAATTGCGCACCGTGGCAAACCCTGCGCCGAACTCCTTGGCTTTCTGAACCGCCCTCTCCATCGCCCGGTAGGACACCGGCTGGCCCAAGCCGCCCCCGGCATCGAACGCGATGGTCGTAGGGGTCTCAGCCACTACTTCTGTCTCCGGCTGCGCGATCATGACTCCATCCCGGAGGCCATTGACGTAGCGACGAAGCCGGGCAACCCCGTGGCTGTTGATGCCCCGCAAATTGGCGACCACCAATACGTCGGCTGTGATGCGTGCGTCGTCCGCCGGGACATTCATCTGTTGCAGCACACGCGCGCAGAAGTCCTTCAAGGCTTCAGACTGGACACGAATCTCGGTATCATCTCCCATGTCTTCCTCCATAGACTACTTGATGCATCCCGGTTAACCAGACCTGTCGCCACCACGTCGATAGCGTGACATCGCGACACCCGACAATCAAGTAAGAACTTGCTTCAAGTCCCGCATATGTATCAATTGATGGCCATAGATAGCGTTGATAAAGGTCTCGACGGTAATCTCTCCCAGAGCTGGATGGCGCCCCATTCGGTCTAAGGCCGCTTCCTCAAGCCCCGTCACCCACGAGAGCGTGCGTTGGCGAGCGGCGATCAGGTCGATGAGAAGCCTCTCGGGCGGCACGTGCGCAAGTCGCTTCTGCTCTGTCGCATTGAAGGCCTGGTGGTCAAACTCCCTCGGCGCGCCTTCGCCGCCCGACGCGACATCTTGGGCCAGCTGCAGCAGGCCTTCTTCTGCAGAGAGAAGGTGTGCCAGCAGGTCTCGTATTGTCCACGGATAAGGGTCTTCGTAGATAACGATTTCCCACTCCGCTCGATCGAGAGCCCTGAAGACTCCCTCCGACTTCGCGATACCCGTGCGGAGTCGGGCCAGCAGCTTCTCGATGCGCTGGCTCATGCCGGTTCCTCGTAAAGCTCCAGCAGCACGCCGTGCGCGGACTTGGGATGAATGAAGACGTATCGCGTACCATCGGCGCCTATCTGAGGTTCATCCGTGATCAGGTCAGCCCCAGCCTGTCGCAGCCGCTCCATAGCCGCTGCAATATCGTCAACGACGAGACACATATGGTGCAACCCTTCACCCCGCTTCTCCAGGAAACGAGCCACCCCTCCTTCATCGCTGAGAGGTCGAATGAGTTCGATCCGGCCGCCTGCAAGGGGGAGAAACGCAATTTCGACCCTCTCCTCCGGAACCTCGCGGCGTTCGGCGACATCCAAGCCCAGCGCGTCCCTGTAGAAGGTCAGGGCCTCGTCAAGGCTGCGCACCACGATGGCCACATGGTCTATAGGCAGCGTCATAAGTCAGCCTCCACGAATTGGCGTCACTCAGATACTTACCCGTGGTCGATACTCGCCCCACACCTCTCGCAACACGCTGCAGATCTCTCCCAACGTGCAATCCACCTCCACCGCAGCGATGAATACGGGCATGAGGGACGAGTCCTCGTCGCGGGCGGCTTCTGCAACTCGAGCCAGCGCCGCTGACACGCGCTCCTCGTCCCGACTAGCGCGCAATGTCTCCAGGCGCGCTCGCTGCCGATCCCCGATAGCGGGATTGACGGTCAACTGCTCCAGGTCCGCCCTCTCTTCGTCGGTCTGAAAGGCGTTGACGCCGACGACAATCTGGTCGTCTCGCTCGATCTTCTTCTGATAACGGTAGGCCGTGTCGACAATCTCCTGCTGGATGTATCCCTGTTCAATGGCTGCCAGCGCGCCTCCCAGTGCCTCAATCCTGGCGATGTAATCGCTGGCCTGTTGCTCGATCTGATTCGTGAGATGTTCTACAACGTAAGAGCCCGCCAGCGGATCGATCGTGTTCGGAACACCGGACTCGTGGGCGATGATCTGCTGAGTGCGAAGCGCAACACGGACCGACTGCTCTGTGGGCAGCCACAGCGCTTCGTCCCGCGAGTTCGTGTGAAGCGACTGGGTGCCACCCAGCACCGCTGCCAGCGCCTGGAGGGTGACGCGCACCACGTTGAGCTCCGGCTGCTGGGCGGTGAGCGAGGATCCCGCGGTCTGGGTGTGGAACCGTAACATCCACGAGCGCGGATCCTGTGCGCCAAATCGGCCTCTCATCACCCGGGCCCAGAGACGCCGCGCGGCTCGAAACTTCGCCACCTCCTCCAGGAAGTCGTTGTGGGCATTGAAAAAGAAGGAAAGACGTGGGGCAAAGGTGTCCACGCCGAGACCTGCGTTGACCGCCGCCTCGACGTAGGCGATGGCGTTGCATAGGGTGAAGGCGATCTCCTGAACCGCCGTGGACCCGGCCTCACGGATGTGATATCCGCTGATGCTGATGGTGTTCCACTTCGGTATCGCGGCGGCACAATAATCGAAGAGATCAGTCACCAGACGCATCGACTCCCGTGGAGAGAAGATGTAGGTCCCGCGGGCGACGTACTCCTTCAGGATATCGTTCTGGACCGTGCCCCGCAGCTGACGGGGATCCACGCCCTGCTCCCTCGCCACAGCGACGTACATGGCAAGCAGCACAGCTGCCGGGGCATTGATGGTCATCGACGTGCTGACCCGGTCCAAGGGAATACCGTCAAAGAGCCGCCGCATGTCGTCCAGGCTGCTGATGGAGACCCCCACCCTCCCTACTTCACCAGCAGCGAGTGGGTCATCGGCATCGTAGCCCAGCTGAGTGGGGAGGTCAAAGGCCACCGAAAGGCCCGTCTGCCCCTGCTCCAGCAGGTACTTGTAGCGTGCGTTCGACTCCTGGGCAGAGGCGTACCCGGCATATTGCCGCATTGTCCAGAGCCGCCCGCGATACATCGTCGGATAGACCCCGCGCGTGTACGGGAATTGCCCAGGGAAGCCTATGTCGTCGAGGTAGTCAACATCAACGTCAGCGGGCACGTAGGCACGCTCAAGAGGGATGCCCGAGAGCGTCTCAAACTCGTCCTGACGCTCAGGGAAGCGCTCAAGCGTTGGCTCCACGGTCTCCTCCTGCCATGCCTGTCTAGCGCGTTCCAGACGGGTCAACGCTCCTCCAAGGGTGCGTCATAGAGAGAGCTCGAACGGCCGGTCATTTGCCTACGCCGCATCTCTCCAGACCCCGAACCTCGTATGCCTCCCAATCCGTCCGCTCACGGCCTCGCCTCTCGAATCATCCGTCCGATCCACGGAAGTCCAGGATGGTCAAGCCGTTCCAGCTCCGCCAGAACTTGGTCACGATCATACGCCACGCGGTGCACGGTGACCGTACAGTCCCCGTTCTCAAAATCGAGCAGTGCATACGCCGGGCGCGGGTCGCCGTCCAGGGGGATACCGACACTGCCGGAGTTGACCAGTCGCACACTGCCCACAGACCGATCCATAGGCCGATGGGTGTGGCCGAAGAGTATGAGACGCGCGTCGACCTGGGATGTGTAGACTTGCAGTTGATCCTGGGGAGTGTCCGGATAGAGGTTGGTCTCGTCATCCTCCGGAGTGGCGTGGACGGCGAGGATTTCGCCGTACCCAGGGACGTCCCGCTGCAGCTGCGTCGGCAAGTCGCGCAGAAACTCATAGTCGTTGTAGGACATGTGTTCCACGGCCCACCGGAAGGTGGCGTCCCGTACCCTCAGCGTCTCCGGCATACGTTCCCAGTCCAGCCGTGACTCGACTGGGGCAGCAGGACGGCGCCCCGTGATCAGGTAGCGATCCGTATTGCCGCGCAGAAAATCAGCATCGGGCAGCGCGCGTAGACGGGCCAACGTGTCCGACGGCCACGGACAGAAAGCCGACAGGTCACCGAGGACCCAGTACGCATCGGGGCTGCCCTGACTCCGTACGTCAGCCAGGACGGCCTTGAGAGCCAGAAGGTTACCATGAATGTCGGAGAGTACAGCCAGACGCATCAATCGTCCTCCCTTTCTGATGCCAAGCAGCAGACGCTTGATAAGTATACTAACATGCCGTTCAATGAACAAGTCTCGGTTTGACATACGCGAGGGATGTGTTATAGTATACCCCCAGTAAGTATATCGGTGAAGGAATCCGCGGGCTGAGCCTGCGGGTACGGGACACCCCGAGCAAGACGGAGGGATAGAGCACGAATGCCTATATACGAGTACCGTTGTGAGAAGTGCGGCAAGGACTTCGACCTGTTTGTGCGCTCCGCTGCACAGCAGAGCCAGCCGGAGTGCCCCCATTGCGGGAGCACCGAGGTCAAGAAGGCCGTGTCGCTGTTTGGCGTCGGTGGCGCTGGTGGAAGAGAGAACACCAGCGCTTCCTGTGGTCCCGGCCCCATCTGAGGAACGGGTCGCTAGGGGGCCGTGAGCCTCCACGGGAGGATGACGTGAAGCTAGCCGATCCAGAGGCCAAGACCAGACTGTTGCAGCGTGTCCGGCGCATTGAGGGTCAGGCCCGAGGCGTCGCACGGATGATCGAGGAGGATCGCGACTGCAGCGAGATTCTGCAGCAGTTGGCTGCGGTACGATCCGCCGCCCATCAGGCGACGATCTCGTTGGTACGATCCTACGCCACGGAGTGTATCGTTTCAAACGCATCAGCGGAAGAGATCGCGGACGCGTTGGCGATGGCCTTGTCCAGACTATCGTAGAGATAGTGTCCAGTTCAATCCTTAGTCGCATGGAATAGACCCAAGGAGCGTATCAGATGTCCCTTCTCAACGCAGAGATCAAAGAGCAGGTGAAACAGCAGCTGGGCGACCTAGTCGGTCCAGTCCGTCTGGTGATGTTTACGCAGGACTTCGAGTGTCAATACTGCGCGGAGACGCGTCAGTTAGTCGAAGAGGTTGCCGAGCTGTCCGAACAGATAACAGCAGAGATCTATGACTTCGTCGCCGACGAAGCCAAGGCCAAGGAGCTTGGTGTGGACAAGATTCCCGCCATTGCGGTACTCGGCGAGGAAGACTACGGTATCCGCTTCTACGGTATTCCTTCGGGCTACGAGTTCACCTCGCTGCTAGAGGCGATCCAGACGGCCGCGACCGGTGAGCCAGACCTCGGGGAGGAGACCTTAGATGCGCTGGTCAAGTTGAGCGAGCCCGTGCATATCCAGGTATTCGTCACCCCCACCTGCCCGTACTGTCCGCAGGCAGTGGTGCTGGGGCACCACATGGCTGTAGCCAGCCCGATGGTGCGGGCTGACATGGTCGAGGCACAGGAATTCCCCCACCTGATCACCAAGTACCAGGTTATGGGAGTCCCCCGCACAGTGATCAACGAGTCGACACACTTAGAGGGGGCGGCACCGGAGCCAATGGTGCTGGAGAAGCTCCAGGCAGCGCTCGCTGCCGGGGAGGAAGGATAGTGGCGATGGCGTTCGAGCCGAAGATCGCACACCTGGAATCAGAGGACGCAGGAAAGGCAGCTGAGCGCTATGAACTGGTCATCATCGGCGGTGGACCTGCCGGGTTGACCGCTGCGATCTACGCAGGTCGCGCTCGGATTGCCACCCGCGTCTGTACCGGCATACTCCCTGGCGGTCAGCCCAATAACACCACGGAAGTAGACAACTTCCCCGGGTTCCCGGACGGTGTTGATGGTGGAGAGCTGGCCCGACGCTTTCAGAGTCAGGCGGAGCGATTCGGCGCCGAGATCGTACCAGAGACGGTGACGGGGGTTGATTTCTCCGAGCGGCCTTTCACTATCCAGACCGATCGAAACACCTGCCGGGCACAGACGGTGATCGTCGCCACGGGCGCTGCCTATCGTCGTCTGGGCATACCGGGCGAGGACAAATTCTACGGGCGCGGCGTCTCATCCTGCGCTACCTGCGACGGCTTCTTCTATCAAGATAAGCAAGTGGTGGTCATCGGTGGCGGTGATACCGCCATGAATGAGGCCCTCTTTCTGACCAAGTTCGCCGAGAAGGTAACGGTCATCCACCGTCGCAGCGAGCTTCGCGCTACCAAGATCTTTCAGGAGCGCGCGTTTGCCAATCCTAAGATCGATTTTCTGTGGGACTCCGTCGTGGAGGAGGTCCTGGGCGATCAGACCGTCACCGGCGTACGCGTGCGGAACGTGAAGACCGGGGAGACGTCAATGGTGAAGACGGACGGCGTCTTCGTCTACATCGGTATGGAGCCCAAGTCAAGCCTGTTCGTCGACGAGTTGGAGTTGGACGACAACGGCTACATTGTCTCGAACCAGCGCCAACATACGAGCGTACCGGGCGTGTTCGCAGCAGGGGACGTCCAGGACCCCCGCTATCGCCAGGTGGTAACGGCAGCAGGCACAGGTGCTATCGCGGCGCTGGAGGCAGAGCGCTACCTCGGGGATCATCCTGGTCAATAGGAGGGAAACGCCCAAGATGAACTTTGATTTTGTTGCTGAAGAACCTGCCCGTCCAGAGGTGTACGACGTGATCATCATCGGTGGTGGACCGGCGGGAGGGAGCGCCGCCATCTACACGGCCCGAGCCGACCTCGAGACGCTCGTGATCGACAAAGGACTCACCGCCGGCGCCCTGGGGATGGCCTCAAGGATTGCCAACTACCCAGGCCTTCCGGAGCCGGTCGCCGGCTCGGAGCTCGTGTGCCGCATGCGGGATCAAGCACGCATGTTTGGCGCCACGTTTGTCAACGAGAAAGTGTTGCGCGTGGATCTGAAGAGCGATCCGAAGCAGGTCTGGACGGGTGAGGGAGGACACAAAGGACGGGCAGTGATCATCGCCACCGGCGCGATGGGACGCACCAGGCGCTTCCCTGGGGAGGAGCGTCTGTTGGGCCGGGGTGTGAGCTACTGCGCCACCTGCGACGGGGCCTTCTTCCGGAACCAAGAGGTGGCCGTGGCAGGCAGCAACGACGAGGCAGTGGAGGAAGCGCTGACGCTGACGCGCTTCGCGTCCCAGGTGCACTTCTTGACTCCCACACGTGACGTGCAGGCCCGTGAGGAGCTGCTGGAAGAACTCAAGGCTCACGACAAAGTCACGATTCACCCATCTACCCGAATCAAGGAGATCACGGGCCAGAACCAGGTAGAGGCTGTGCATATCGTGGAACGAGGCGAGGAAGAGCGCCTCGAGGTCGACGGTGTTTTCGTCTATCTGCAGGGGAACCTGCCGATCACCGATTTCCTGGATGGGCAAGTGCCGACCAACGAAGAAGGGTGCGTGGTGGTGGGTGAGAGCTTCCGAACGAGTGTCGAGGGCGTCTTCGCTGTCGGAGATGTGTTGTGTACCCACGTGAAGCAGGCGGTGATCGCCGCAGCAGAGGGCGTCGAGGCGGCCATAGCCGTCGACCGCCACCTGCATGGACGCGAAGAGCTCCGTCCGGATTGGACGCACTAGCATCAGAGGAAACAGTGATCGCTCACCCGCCTGCGTGGAGGGTTCCGCACGTCGACGAGGGAACATGCCGGGCGTGCAAGAGGTGCGCGGCACGCAGAGCATGTCGAACCAAGGCAATTCTGTGGCTCGACCCGGACGAGGCGCCGTTCGTGGACGGCAATCGTTGCCATGGATGCATGGTCTGCGTCCCTGCTTGTCCGTTCGGCGCTGTGGTGCCTTAACCTCACTCCGACGAAGGAATGAGAGGCCCGTCTCGCTCCAGGACATGGGCCTCTCCGTTTGCTCCCCTGCGCGATGGCGTGCTATAATCGAGCGCACTCGCAATGGAGCAGGACGCTGCCAGACAAATAGGAGCTTCTATGAGCGGCTGGCGTTATCGAGTCACGGTTCACGGTGCCGGAGACATTCTGGATAATCTCCCCCGGGCAGTGGAGGATGTGCCTCCGGCAATCTACTGCGACGACAAGGGAGCCTGCTACTTCGACGAGGGACCCAATCCCTTTACGGAAGCCATCCAGCACCTGCTCAGTGAGGTCGGCGGCGAAGGCTGGGAGCTGGTCCAGGTCATCTTCAGGCCTGATCAGATGATCTGCATCTGGAAGCGACCCCGCCAGAGCAAGTAATGGGCTACGACGTTATCGTCGTGGGTGCAGGTCCAGCTGGTGCCTCTGCCGCCTACTGGCTGGGCCAAGCCGGACGGCGGCTCCTCGTCCTCGAGAAGGAAGCGTTGCCCCGCTACAAGGCCTGCGGCGGTGGGGTCCCCAAGAGCGTCCTCGATCGCTTCCCCTTCAGCTTGTCGAGCGTTGTCGAGCAGTGGATTCGGCGGGTCCGCCTTCGCTTCCGGGATGGCCGGGAGATCGAGGCAGACATTCCAGATCGGTCCGTCGCGATGGTTATGCGCGACCGTTTCGACCTTCACATCCTGAACCACGCCCAGGCCGAGGTACACGACAGATCTCCTGTCACGATGGTCCGGCAGGACGAAGATGGCGTGGAAGTGTCCACTGCCTCCGGGGAGGACTTTCGGGCTCGCTATCTCATCGGCGCCGATGGAGCAAACTCGCGGGTAGCACGCCTCGTGGGCCTGCGGCGGGAGAGGTGGAAGGGAGGCGCTATCGAAGCCGAAGTCCCGGTCGGTGATGAGCTGTTAAAGACCTACCGCAACACAGCGCTGTTCATCTTCGGGACGCCGCCGGGAGGTTATCTCTGGGTCTTTCCGAAAACAGTGAATCTGTCGGTAGGCATCGGCATTGTGCTGGGTAGGGCAGATTACCCTCATATGCGGAGGCTCCTGCGGCGGGAGATGTCTCGACTGGGAATTGAAGTTGACGCCACACGACCACAAGGTCACCCTCTGCCCATCTATCTACAGCGTGAGCCCCTTCGCCAGGGACGCGTTCTGCTGGCAGGCGACGCGGCCAGGTTGGTGGATCCTTTATTGGGTGAGGGTATTCGCCATGCTGTCGACAGCGGTCGAGTCGCCGCCGAATCTGTGCTGACCGGGAATCTCCAACGCTACACGGAACGAGTAGACCGCGAGATCGGTCGCGATCTACTTTGGGGGCAGCGCTGGGCGCGCCTCTTCTACAAGTATCCGCGGAGAAGCTTCGAATTGGGTGTGCGAAACCCGCGCATCATCAAGGAGTTCCTCCACCTGTTCGCGGGAACGACCTCCTATCGTCGGATGGCAACCCGGGCTCTTCCCGACCTTCTGCTAGGGCTGGGCCAGAGAACGGAGGCGAAGCGGAGGACATACACGGATCAATAGTTCTGGAGGTACATATGTTAAGCCGAGATTATCGCGACGTTCCCAAAGAGCCGGTGGGCGAGGATAAGTCCATCCGCTGGGTCATCGGGAAGCCCGAGGGTGCACCGAACTTCGCCATGCGCGTCATTGAGTTCCAGCCAGGAGCTGTCTTCGAGACGCATCAGCACCCCTATGAGCACGAGATCTTTGTGCTGGAGGGCGAAGGGATAGCAGAAACTCCCGATGGCAAAGAGGTGATGCGCCCCGGCGTCGCGCTCTACGTCCCGCCGAGCCAGCCGCACGGCTATCGGAACACAGGAGAGGGTCCGCTACGCTTCATCTGTGTCATTCCGCATTCAGATGAGTAACGGAGCCTATCCCTATCCAGCGGTGGACCGAAGGCAGGCACGGGCGGAATCGCAGGGAGCAGGTGACCTGCTCGCATGCCTTTCCCTTCTGCCCCATCAGGGTGCGTAATCACGCAGGATAGACCCCCCAACGAACTCCCGCAAGATGGAGTTGTCGGGGATTAGCTCCGTCCCGACAGGCTCGAACCATCGCAGCAGAGCCAGCAGCCGTTTGACCTCCACGCGGCGCGGGCTAGAAGGCTTGACCTGGAGGAGGAGCGGCTCCGCCAGTTTCTTGAGCACGCCCAGCTCATAGACGAGTGCCGAGTTGAACATGATATCGGCGTGCTCCTGGTAAGGGAAGATATACTCCTTCTCCCCCCGTCGTACCATCTCCCAGTGTTCGATCGTGTCCTCGGCCGAATAGCCCCTGTAGGTCGCGTCGCGCACAATGCGTCGGATCAGGCGTGTGTCGGTCGTCGGAACCCGATTGTGGCGGTCGATATTGAGCTGGGTCAGAGCCGATACATAGATACGGTAGACCCGATCCTCCGGCACGCCAGCAACGAGCCGCGGGTTCAGCCCGTGGATCCCTTCAACGATGACCACGTGGTCCGGCCCCAGTTGGACCTTCTCCCCGCCCTCTCGCCTGCCGGTCTTGAAGTTGAACCGCGGGAGCCGCACCTCTTCTCCACGCATCAACGCCTGGAGGTGCTCGTTGAAGAGTGAGATGTCGAGAGCCTCCAGGGCTTCGAAGTTGAAGTTGCCATTCACATCTCGGGGCGTCTCGTCTCGGTCGACGAAGTAGTCATCAAGGGCAAGGGGGAAAGGCTGAATCCCTTGAGCCAGCAGCTGAACGGAAAGGCGCTTTGAGAACGTCGTCTTGCCGGAAGCAGAGGGGCCGGCGATCAGCACCAGGCGCACACCCTCCTGCTGAGTGATCTGGTCTGCAATCTGGGCAATACGCTGTTCGTGTAAGGCCTCGGAGACAAGGATAATCTCGCGTATGCGGTCGCTCGCGATCGCCTCGTTCAGCCCACTCACAGAATCTACACCGAGCAAGCGGAGCCGCTTGCCGTACTCTCGGAAGATAGCTGTGAGTTGGGGGTAGACGCGTACGGGAACGAGCTTCGTGGGATTGGTCCGGCGGGGGTACTGCAGCACGAACCCTGGTGGCCACCTGTGAAGGGTGAAGTACTTGAGATAGCCGGTCGAGGGCACCATGTAGCCGTGGAAATAGTCGCGTGAATCCCGCAGATTGTACAGCTTCAGGCTGTCGTTCTCCCGGCGGCTCAGCAGTTTGGCCTTGTCCATCTCAGCGCGCTCACGGAAAAGCTCAATAGCCTCGTCAAGCGGGACCCGCTCCCGTCGAATCGGGAGATCGTGTTCCACAATCTGATGCATGCGGCTTTCAATCTCTGCCAACTCCTCCTCGTCGAAAGGCTTTCGCCCCCCGACCTCACAGAAGAAGCCCCCGAAGGGCAGGGAATGATCCACGAAGACATAGGCCTCTGGAAACAGCTCCCGAAGGACGGTGATAAGCAGAAAGGAGAGTGATCGCCGGTAGATGCGGATACCATCGGAGTCGGACAGGAACAGCGGTTGGACTTCCGCATCGGTCCACATCCTGTAGGTCAACTCTCGCAGGCCACCGTTGACCAGCGCTGCAATGAAAGGCACCGCGGATTCTCCCAGCGCGGCGTGGAAGTAGTGCTCCAGCCGTGTGCCAGCTGGTGCTTCAAGTGTCCGACCATCAGGGAAGTGGGCCTGTGCCGTCTTTCGCGGTGCCGAGATCCAGACAAGGGCTGTATCGCTATTCATCGAATCTTCCTTCTAGCTCGCCGGTCTGAGAGATGCGAAAGCCGCTGAGAGGCCAGCGACCTCCACTTCAGCGGCTGGAGCCCGATATGCGATTCTACCGGACCGGGATCGTGTTCGGGTTGTGTGTGCCAGGAGGCGGACTAGAACGCTGGCATGACGCGTCCCATCATCACCAAGCCCATGCACCCGCACAGCGCCACGTCGAAGAAGAGCAACAGAGCCAGCGTCAAGCGCTGCCATGGTTGCAGGCCGAGCAACACCTGGGCGAAGCCTTCATCTTCTTCTTCAAACTCAGCTTCCTCCTGCTGAATCACCTGCTCCCGAAGATCCTCGACCATGGGTCACCTCCGTGTGTTGTGCCAGTCCTGAGAACGCCGACGTGGTCTCCGGCATCAGTCAACCTGCCATAAGATACCGTCAAATCCATCAGAAGTCAAACGAGGTGTGTGCCGTAATCTGTGGCAGACCGCCTCTTTCGATCGGACCACGTGTTAGAAGCGAGGACACCACGCGGGGATAAGAAACGGCGAGGAGGAGGTCTTCCAGGCTCGTTAAGCTCTAGCAGCTAACAACAGATGTGGTATAATCGCCGGCGTTGAGGTATGCGATGAATGGTGAAAGGCCAATCGGCGAACACTTGAAAGAGCTCTGTACGATAGGACTGATATCTTCCCTCATTGTGGGGGTAACCCTTCTGCTGGCCGGCTGTGGACAGGTGGTGACGCCATCGCCTACTCGAGGGTCAGCTTCCTTGATAACAGCAACCCCCTCTTCCAGCAGGTCGGCGTACCGGCCAACCGGCACAGTGCCGCCCCTGCCCCCGCTTGACACGGCGACGCCCACGATCACTCCCACACCTGTCGTGCACGTGGTCCAGCGGGGAGACACCCTGCAGGACATCGCCTTCGACTACGGCGTGGCCGTGGATGCGTTGCAGAGGGCCAACGGCATTGCGAACCCTCAACTGCTGCAGGTGGGGCACCAATTGATCATCCCCGTCGACGAGGATTCAGGTGAGACGACACCCGGTCTGCTACTACCCACGCCCACGCCCCAGCCGGTTCAGGTAGAGGGCGCAGCTCTCTACAACACTCCGGTCGGCAGCCTGTGGGGCTTGGGAGAAGTGACCAATACGACGGCCGTCACCCTTACGAACGTCCAGGTGAAGGTGACGCTCTTTGACGCTGTCGGTGAAGCGGTCGCCGAGGACGACACATTCGCTGCGGCGGACCTGGTTCCGCCCGGGGCGAGCTCCCCTTTCGGCGTCCTATTCAAGACGCCGCCGGATTGGGCTAGCTATCAGATGACGGTCGCACGAGCTGACGATGCCGGTGGCCTGGCCGACACCTATGTACCGATCTCGGTGATCGAAGTCCACGGCAGGCCCTCAGAGTCTCAGTTCGAGGTGAACGGCACCGTCAAGCACGTGGGCGCAGGGCAGATTGCCAGGTCAGTAGACCTCGTGGTGACCCTGTATGACGCCCGACGGGCGGTAACCGGGTTCCGCCAGCACACGATCAAGATCGACGAAGGGCTCGCACCCGGAGCGACGGCCTCTTTCACTGTTCTGCTTACCGCCCACGGAGATTTCCCCGATGACTTCAGGGTGATCGCCTTGGGGCGCGTCGCGGGGACATAATGCCATCGGGAGGTTCGTGTTGACGTATCGTTTTCTACGCATCATCGCCCTCATCATCACAAAGCTCACTACCCGTCTGGAGATCGTTGGACGGGAGAATATACCGGCCGAGCCGCCCTACCTGCTGGTGACCAACCACCTGTCAGCTCTTGACCTCCCGATGCTTCTGTTCATGCTGCCGCACACAGTCCGACCCTTCGCTGCAATCAAGCACAAGTCGAACCCCTTGTTCGGGCCCATACTGGAAGCTGCTGACACGATCTGGGTACGTCGGGGCGAGGTCGATCGTCGAGCCTTACGTAAGGCACTGGAGGTATTGGAACGAGGAGAGGTGCTGGGATTAGCCCCAGAGGGTACCCGGGCGAATGAGAGCCACGCGCTCCAGAGAGGCAAAGCCGGGGCTGCCTACATCGCGACCCGTGCCGACGTGCCCCTCTTGCCGGTGGGAATCGCCGGTACGGAGAAGATCAAGCACAACCTTCCTCGTCTCCGTCGCACCCGGGTGCGTATTGCCGTCGGGGAGCCATTCCACCTACCTGAGACCGGTCACGTACGAAGCAAGAGACTCCACGAGTACACAGATCTCATCATGCGCCGCATCGCCGAGCTG
>JAWLCP010000053.1:0-17168 GCA_041687115.1 Anaerolineae bacterium | reverse complement strand
CCAATGTCCCCGATGACCCGGACCGGGACGTCGATCTCACGGAGGTAGACGGCCCCCATCTCACCCGGGGCCGCCAGGAACGCGATCTCGTCTTCTCGCTCGATGTGGGCCAGCGTATCTCGTGTCCTCTTGGGCGTGACAGGCTCGGCGCCCAGCTCCAGGGCTTTCTCGTGCATGTCTCCATCCGTCCCCTTCAGCCCGACGCTGCCGCCCATCCCCGCCACGGGGTTGACGATCAAACCGACTCTCGTTTCATTCATCCTGTAGTCCTTCCAGGTGATCTGCTCTGCGACCCATCCAAGGGCTCGGAGAGGACCGTGACGGCGCACCGTAGCTTGGGCAGGAGCATAGGCACTCGTTCGCAGTAGGCTTCGTACGCTTCCCCGAACTTCTCGCGCAACTCCCTCTCCTCCACTAGGAACAAGAAGCCAATAACCCACAGCCACTGCGTCGTTACGATCAACAGGAACGACCAGCGGTGCCCGATCAGCAGCCCCAGCGAGGTCATGAAGACCCCCACCGCCACGTGGTGAGGGTGTCGAACACACCGGTAGATATCATCCGTAATCAAGCGGGTTGTGCACCCCCATTGCTCCGTCTCTCCCCGCAGCTGCAACAGCTTGCCCGTCCTCTTTAGTGGGAAGTGGGCCGCTGCCATGCCTATGACACCTACGGCGCGCACAACTGCCGGAAACGGTTTCGTGCTCAGGATGACGTCTGCCGCCATTCCCCCAATGACAGATACCGCCACCAACAGTAACCACAGAATCAGACGAACACGGCACTGCGACATCTGTTCGCTCCTTTAGTGGATCCACAAGGCCGGCTGCCAAGCTGCACGACTGCTTCACGTCTTTTCAGTGCAGGTTCGCGGCGTTCACTACTCGTGTGGGCACGCACCCTCCGTCGAGCAGGGGGGCACGTCACACCGCTCCTCGCGACCGCAGCACGTATGGCCCGCGGGCCGCGTCGTCCGCCCAGTCAGCACCGTGGCTCTCGAGAGCAGTTTCTGGAGCGACGAGCTGCCGCAGTCGGGGCAGGTGATTGCCCCTCTGCCGCGCACCAGCTTCTCAAACGTCGTGCCACACTCACGGCACCGATATTCATAGATCGGCATCGGCACCTCCCTGTTCTCCTGCAAAGGCGACTTCCAGCTGCGGCGGATGTGCCAGCGTGTTGACCAGCGTCGCATGTCTTGCCACCCCCACCAACCGGCGCTTGACGCTCCGCGGCGGCTCCGGCTCGATGCGCAGGCTTGCCCTCAATGCACCGATGCGGCGGGGGCCTGGGACTTCATCGAACGTCATCGTCAGGCTCAACTGCTCCACCGGCACGTCGTGCAGCCTGCACGAGTTTAGCACGAACTCCAGCACGCAGGCCCCAACCGCCGCCGCAAAGAGCCCGGGTGCGTTCATCGCTGTGCCTCCACCCCCGTCCTCCGGCGCCGCGTCCGTGACCACCTTATGCTTCTCCGCCGTGATCAGGAACCGCATGCCGTCGACGTGTTCCACCGTCAGCTTCGTGCCGCCCATCCCCATCTTCTCCTGACGGCGCTCTCTCCCTAGCGTCCGCGTCGCCGTTGCCGCATGCGGCGTCCACGCCCGTTTGCCCTGCGGGGTGCATCTGTCGCGTCTCTCGTCGTGGGAGGCGTCGGACCCTCTTCCGGTGCAGCAGCCAGCCAGCGGCTCACCACTCCGGCCAGCGCGTCGGCGGCTCGCGCTAGAAGCCCCAGCCCCACGGCCGCCGCCGCCGGTGCGGCTGTGTCCACGAGGGACCGCGGGCGCTCGACGGCGGGGGCCAGTTGCCCACTGGCCCGGCGATCGGTCAGTCCGCGGTCCTCCACGGGGACCAGCTCTCCTTCCACCACCGGCTGAATCGCATCCTGCGGGCAGGTGTCGATGCATACCGCGCATCCCGTGCACGACTCCTCGTCGACGCGTGCCACATTGTTCACGAGAGCGATAGCCCCCACAGGGCAGACCTCAATACAAGCGCCACACCCCGTGCAGCGCTCGCCATCTATCCACACTACTCGGTCCTCGCTCATCTGTTCCTCCTCAGTCCCTGAATCAGTTCTTCGAGGACGGGTTGGTCGGCGAACGATCCGCCCCCGATCGCGCTGTTGGGGCACGCAGCTACGCAGCTACCGCAGCCCATGCAGCGATTGTGGTCCACCGTCGATACACGTCTCTCTTCGTGGACCGCCAGGGAGAGCGCCTCGTACGGGCATAGCTCCACGCAGTTCCCGCACCCGGAGCACAGGATGGGGTCTACCACAACGGTCTCCAGCGGCGACGTGTACCCCGCCTCCAGCGCCAGTTCACGCAGGGCGCCGATGATATCCGAGATGTGAACCTCCTGCGGACAGCCCGCGTAGCACAGATCGCAGGCTGTACAGTGCCAGATCGTCATGTCCTCAAACACGGCCCGGCGCATCCCCAGAAGGGCCTTGTGAAACACCCGGCGGGGGTTGTATGCCCGGTCGCGCCAGGGAATGATGCATCGGCTCACACACGTCCCACAGGCGTAGCACGCCCGCAGGCTCTCGGCGCCGGGAGCGACAGCGATCTCATCCGAAAAGCTGGTCGGCGTTGGGTCTGCACGCATTGGTCATCGCTCCTTGAACGTGATCGGCAACTTCCTCGTCACGGACGGCCCCCGCCCGGGCGCCTCCATCCGTCTTTCCGGATCCATTCCTACTCCGCCGCCCAGCACAGCTACAGAAACAGCTCGTCCTGGATGGGACTGGGCCCCAGGTCCGTGATCTGCTTGTCGAACTCCTTCACCACCTGGACAAACCGCGGAGCCTCCGAGGATGAGATCCATGAAAGCCGGAAGCGGTCCCCCATCTCCAGCCCCAATGTGTCGAAGATCGACTTGAGCAGCGTCGTTCGCCTTCGTGCCTGTAAGTTCCCCGTCTGATAGTGACACTGACCTGGCCAGCACCCGCTGATCAGCACCCCGTCCGCTCCCAGGAGGAACGCGGTGAGCACGAAGAGCGGGTCGACTCGACCGGAGCACATCACGCGGACGACCATGACCGAAGGGGGCATCTTGAACCTGGACACCCCGGCCGAATCGGCGGCAGCGTACGTGCACCAGTTGCATAGGAATCCTACAATCGTGGGTGTGAATGCTTGCTCTTCCATATCTCCCCCTATGTCGCCACCTCAGTGAACTCTTCTTCCTCAAACGTCCGCAGCGGAATCTCCTCCGTCACGTCTCTTCCCGGCTGATAGTCAAAGACGGCCTGGGCGGCGGCTCCCACCTTGGAGAACATCGTCGAGACCGGGATGTCCGCCGGACACACGTCCGTACACATGCCGCACCCCACGCACGAGATAGCCATGTGGGCCATCCGCCCAAGCTGGAAGTACACCGTGTCGGACGGCACCCGCAGCCCGCCCTTTCGGGCCAGCTCGCCCTCGTAGAATCCCGCTGGACGCTCGCAGTTCTGAGAGTCGAAATAGCACAGGCGGCAGTAGCAGATCGGACACACCGTCTTGCACCCGTGGCACCCGATGCAGCGCCCAAACGTGTGGATCAGGTCCTTCAGGCCGACTCCGACCCCGGCGAAGAGTTCCTCTCGGAACGCTTTGCGCTCATCCAAGGAGCGCTCGAGCGCCTCGCTGTCCCGCTTTCCCGAGACGGTCGTCCCCTCCATGTCGCCTGCGAAGGCGGCTCCCCTCTCCGTGTTCAGGTGGAGCGTGCACTGCGTATCGAGATCTGCCTCCCCCAGCAGCGCCACGGTGATGTCGGCACCTTCGGGAACGAAGCTCTCACACGCGCGACACGTCGGGCGCACGTCGTCGTCCAGCTCACCTTGCTCCATCCGTTCCCAGTATGTGGGCAGCTTCTTCTCCAGACTCCCGTCGATACCCATGTCGAGTGGGTAGACGCCACCGCACGTTGAACTGATCAGCAGGATGTTGTCCAGGTTTCCCTGGCTCAGCTTCACCAGTTCGATGAATGCGCGTAGCTCGCAGGGTTTGACCACAGCTGCCACCGGCTCGGCGACCGGCCCCTCCAACGTCAGGCGGGAGAGCAGCCCGCCGGCGTTGGCCGGCATGAACGGGAGCAGGGGAAGCGCATCCCCATCCGCTCCGAACGCTTCCGGGTCTCTAAATAGGGAGTATGCCACCCCCCCGCTGGGGCCCCCGGTCCTTCCCAGCGCCAGCACGGCGTTCACCTTGCCGCTTTCCAGGAGGGAGCGCAGCAGCTCTCGCACCGTCTCCTCTGCTCCTTGGTTGATCTGTAGCCTTTCCGATGCAAAGGCTGACGAAGTTGCTCCCTCAGGCATCCTGCACCTCCTGGTTTGGGTAGACCTCCACGTAGGGCTGCTCCACTTCGTGGAGTTCATCCATCTCATAGGACACTAACGGCAGCGGATCCTCAAGGCTCGTCCCTGCCACATATCCCAGTGCCTTCTGCGCTCGATCCCCCAGCAGGCTGAACACCTGCCCAACCGGGATGTCCATGGGACAGGCATCCTCGCACGCGCCGCACGAGACGCAGGACAGCGCCATGTGCGATGCCCGTCCAATGTGAAACAGCAGGGTGTCCGGCGAGAACCTCAGGGCCCCTTTGCGCTCTGCCCGCGCCAGGTAGTTCTCCGCCGGGAGCTTCAGCGCTGCAGATTCGAAGTAGCATTGGCGACAGTAGCAGACTGGGCACACCCGCTGGCAGTTGTGGCAGTTTATGCAGCTGCTGAACACGCCTAGCAGCTTCTCCGCCCCCGCAATCTCCTCGCGTAGGTCCTCCTGCGCCTGCCGGCGTCGTTCCGTCTGTGCTTCTTCAACCTGCTCCACCTGCGTGCCCCAGTCCGTCACCGCCGTGTTCAGGAAGTCAGCCTGCTCGTCCTCGTCCTGGCCACCCATGTCCATCTGCTCCAGGACGTGGTCTCCCTTGGAGCTCCCTGCGACGACGACCGCCGTTCCGTCTGGGCATCCCAGCGTGCCCACGTGCAGGTCACAGCCGGGTGCCTGACGGAGGCTGAAGTGATCGCAGACCTGGCATGTCGGGCGCATTGGCGAGCGGTCCCACTGCGCGGAGGCCTCCTTGAACCGGGCCGCACCGGCAACCGGGTCCACCAGATAGTCCGCCAGCGGCAGCACCCCGGGGCAGTCTAGGGTGATCAGGCACACATTGTCCAGATGTGCCTGCTCAAGCTTACTCAGCTCGATAGCCGCCCGCGCCTCGCATGGCCGCACCACCGCCGCGATTCGCTTGCTCGGATTCTCGCGCATCGTCAGGCGGCCGATTGCCTTCCCGCCCTGGACGGGCATCACCGGCGGTAACGGGGAGGCGCTATCGAGGATGGCCGGCTCTTGCAGCAGTAGATAGGCGAACGAATCCCCGGCTGGCGTTCCCACCGGTATGAGAAGTGCGTCAAAGATGTTCTTGTTCAACGTCTCCTTCAGCCAGCCGATGAACGCCGCTTCAACGCCGTCCTCTGCTGCCAATACAATACCGTTGTCACTCATGTGTCGCTCCTTGTCTTCAGCGGGTTGGGACCTAGCCTCGTGATGTGGTCGTTGAACTCAGCGGCTGTGTCCACAAACCGCCGTCCTTCGCCGTGTGCCACGTAGCGGAACCACACGCGCTCCGGCTCGAGACCCAGCGTGTCCAGCAGGCTCTTCACCAGCGCGACACGCCTTCGAGCGCGGAAGTTGCCGTCGTCGTAGTGGCAGTCGCCTGGATGGCATCCACTGATCACCACGCCGTCTGCCCCTTCGATCAGCGGGCGGATGACGTGCACCGCGGGCAGGGCGCCAGTGCAGTTGACCCGAGATGGGATCACGTTTTCCGGATAGCGCAGGTGATGGGCCGCCGCAGTCTCCGCCCCGCCAGTACCACACCAGCTGCACATGAAGTAGACGATCTTCGGTACGAACTCTCGTTCTTCGCTCACATTTCACCTCACACCAGTAGAGCATCGAGCGCGGCTACGGACTGCTCACCCTTAAAGTCCTGCAGATAGGACGCGTTGTTTGGACATATCGCCACGCACGAACCGCACGAATCGCAGAGGAAGGGGCGGATCTTCACCACCCGTTCGATCTCGTCGATGACTCGCGCCCCGTAGGGACAGACGTCCACACACACGCCGCATCCCATGCACAGGGATTCGTGTACAGCGGCGACGAACATCTTGTTCGGAGGAGGCATCTTATTCTTGCCGATGACTACCAACGCGCGACCAACCGCGTCCTTTGCCGTCAGAATCGTCTCCTCGAACGACCGCGGCGAGTGAGCCAGTCCCACTGGGAAGATGCCGTTGCTCCCCAGCTCGAAGGGCTTGGTCAGCTTCTTGATTGCCTCTTCGTACGGGTAGTTGCTGATGTCGCTGGAGAAGAAGCCCTCGTAGTCCAGCGGATAACCCAGCAGCTCAGAGAGGGCCTCGTTGTTCTCCGCGTCCGGCACGATCCCCGTGCTCAACACCACCCAGTCCGCAGGATGGCTTTCCCCTTCGCTGACGACCTCTAACCCGGCCCCGTTCCTCCGCACCTCGGGATACCCGGTCTCCACGTCGTCTCCCGGGAAGCGGATGAACGAAACCCCTGCCTCTTTGGCCAGTCGGTAGTAGTTCGTCTTTCCATAGCTTGCGATGTCGCGGTAGAAGACTGTGACCTCGGCTCCCTGCTCCCGGAGCAAGATGGCGTGCTCCAGCGCCTGGTTGCAGCACAGCCGGGAGCAGTAGGGTACCTCCGGGGTTCTCGATCCCACGCACTGGATCATTGCGACATGGTCGGCGGTCTCTCCGCCCTTCATTCTTTCCGCCAGCTCCGCCTGCGTCATCACGGCCGGATCTTCCCCGTAGAGGAAACCCTGCGGCAGGGATTCCTGCGCCCCTGTCGCTACGAAGATCACACCGGCGTCCACCGAGACCGGGGTCGTCGGGGTCTCTATCACCGCGTGGTAGTTCCCCGCGTATCCCTCCACCTGGCCCAGTTTCGCTTGCGTGTAACAGGCGATATTGTCGGAGGCGTTCACGCTGGAGATAAGCCCTTTCACGTACTCCCGCTGTTCCTCGTCCAGGTACTTCGTCTGACCGCCCAGCTCGTTCTCGCGCTCCACCAACACCACCGGGAACCCATTCGCAGCGATCTCCGTGGCCGCGGTCAGCCCGGCCAGCCCGCCACCCACCACCAGTGCCCGTCCATCGAACGTGTCCACAAGGGGACTGACGTGTCTCCCGCGCTTGACCTTCTCCACTGCGCCCCGGATCAGCGCCAGCGACTTCATCAACATCCCCTCCGGATCTGTGTGGACCTGAATCACGTCCTCCCTGAAGCGCAGGTACTCACATAGGAGGGGACTGAGACCCGCGGTCATCACGGCTTTGTCGTACTTGCCTTTCTTCTGCAGCGGCGTGCACGTCGCCAGGACGACCCGGTTGACCCCCGATTCCTTGATGCGCTCCGCCGTCGCCTGGATGGTCGGCCCGGTGCAGCATCCCTCAATGATCTCTGCGTGGCTGACGCCCGGCAGGGCCCGCGCGCGCTCAACCAGTCCCGGGAGGTCCATGCGGTCGTCGAACTGGCCGAAGCAACTGCAGATGAACACGCCAACCCGCGTGGGTTCACCCGCCACGTCGCGCAGCGATGGGGCGGCGCCGGGCGCGACGTTCTTCTCCCCCAGATACCGCTGCATCTCCGTCAGCGCTGCGCAGCCGTCCCATACCGTCTCCGGATTCCCTTTGGGGCCCGTCAGCTCTCCAACTGCGAACACCCCATCCACGTCCGTCTCGCAGCACGAGAACGGCCGCAGGCGGCAGAACCCATTCTCGTCTGCCTGCACGCCGGTCAGCCGTGATAGCTCCTCCATTTGCGACGGCGGGCTCTGCCCGGTGACCAGGATAGCAAGCTCAACGCTCTGCGTCCGCGACTCGCCCTCTAACGACGTGTAATGGATTGCAGCTTCCTCAACCGTCTCGTCGGGGACGACGCTGAGCGTCTCCGCCCGCTCAACCCGCACCCCGGCGTCCAGCGCCTTCATGTACCACTGATGGTGTCCCTTGCCCGTCCCCCGGTAGTCGTGCAGGAAGACGGTCACCTCCGCCTCCGGTAGGATCTCCTTGAGACGGATGGCCCGGTAGATGGCGCTCACGCTCAGGTTGTAGTTCTCGTATTCGACCCCCGGCCGGTTGAAGTGCGGCGTCACGATGACGGCAAACGTCTGCGGCATCCTGCCGGACGGCAGGCGCACCGAGTCACGCACGAAGTTGGTCAGCAGTGAGCGCCTGGCCACCTCGGAGTTTCGGATCACGCTGGGGCCTTGCCCCAGCCCGAAGTCACGCAGGTCGTCATCACTCGGCTCCTCGAATGCATCGGCCAGGAGGATCGCTCCCACGTCGGCCTCCACGACTTCCTCAGGCCGCTCGACCTTGAGCGCCCCCGTGGGGCACACCTCCTCGCACGCGCCGCAGCGCGTGCAGTGCTCGAAGTCGATCACGTAGCAGTTCTCCCACCCCGCCTCGGGGACCACGCGTATCGCCTTGCCCTCACCCACCTCGACTGGACAGACCTCGATGCACTGATCGCACTCCGTGCACGCGAAGTTGTTCACCGGCTTGTCTCTCTTCTTGAACTTGACGTGGAAATGCCCCGCCTCGCCGGACACCGCCAGCAGCTGCGCGTTGTAACAGTCCTGCATCGCGCCGCTGGCTTTGAAGGCCCGCTGGGGCATATGTCCGCAGATCCAGCAGAAGTCGAGAGGCAATTGGGCTAGGGCCTGATACTTCTCCTCATCCACGTACGAGCCGCGGTTGAGTAGGATGAACTTGTGCCCGCGCTTGCCAAGCGCATACGCCGCTCGATAGCCGCCTAGATTGGTTCCATAGATCAACACCGTACTCTCATTTGGCATCTGCCTACCTCCACTGCCTTGGGCGCAAGTCCGCGACTTGAGCCGTAACCCGATGGATGACTTCGACGGAACGGACTTAGCTCCGATTCTATCAGGCCTGCTATACTCTCACTTGGCCTGGACCACCCGTTCTTGCCAGGCCTGGATCGTAGATCTGAGCTAGAGCTGAAAATCCGGCCTTCACCTCAGCATGAGTCTGTCTTCACTGAGTCTGCTTGTATTGTGCCCTCCTCATGGTAGCCAACCCTCATCGGTCTGATTGCGCCATGTGCAACGTCTCTGGGACGCTTGTCAGCAGAGGAATCCTGATGAACAGGTCCACCGCCAGCGGAACCAGAAACACGTAGCTAGGGCCTAGCTTTTCCCATATCAGCCCGGCCAGGATGGGACCGGGGATTGTGACCATCCCTCGGAAGAGGGCTTGCAGGCCGCTCCACTTGCCCATCTCCTCCACCGGGACCAACTCCAGCGCCATTGCCCCCGTTATGCCGGAGTCGATGTAGTAGAACGTCCACAGCGCTCCTGCCAGGATCAGCGTCAGTGGGCTGGAGGAGAAGATCAGCAGCAGATGGGACGCATACCACACAGGCGTGAGAAGGTAGATCACCTTCTTCCGCCCGATCCGGTCTGCCAGCCGGCCCAGGGGGATCCCGGACGCCAGCCGCGTCACGATGGTCGCCGTTGCCATCGCGCCCAGCAGGTATTGATCGGCCCCCTTCACTTCGTGGGCGTACACCTGAAGAAACGGGAGCGTCGTCGCTAACGGAAGCGACGTGATAGAAGAGATCACCACCCATCTCCTCAAGGGGCTTCTCCCCTCGAAGAGCTGCCGGAGCCCGCTCGCCAGACCGGGCGTGGCCCCCGCTGCGGACGTGCCTCTGATGTCCCTCAACTGGGTTGCCACCAGGAGGAAAACGAGGGCATACCCGACGAACCGCATCGTGTACAGGGGCCGGATGCCCTCCAGCGTCATCCCTCCGAAGGCGGTCACCACCGGGGCCGCGAGCAGCGGGGCGAGCATCGAGAGCACGGAGCGGAACGCCGCACACACGTTCTGCGCCGTCACGCGATCCTCGTTTGCTACGGAGTCAATGCTGATGACGCTGCACCCCGTCCCCGTGAGCCGCACCGCGATCGTGTACAGCATCGTCGCGCCGACGATGGCGTGCCAGCTCGGCGCCGCGGCGTAGATCAGCGCCGCGGCAGCCAGTAGGCCCGTCCCCAGCACGAAGAAGCGCTTGAACCCGTACCGGTCCACGAGCCATCCCACCGGTACGGCGATGAGGGCCGCGACTCCATTGCCGATGCTGTTCACCGTCCCCAGCTCGACCGACCCGGCTCCCAGCGCCACCGTGTAGATGGAGTCATATGGGGCCGTCAGGTTGAACAGGAACTCGTTCACCGCCGATCGAGTGACCGCCACCCGGTAGTTGCGCTTCTGTCGGTTGATGAAGCCCGTGACGCGTCCAACCAGCCTGGCGATTGCGCTTGCCAGAGCGCAGGCCTTCGCCTCTTCCACGATGGGCCTCTCTCCGTCGCTTTCCCTCTTCGCCTGCAACTCAGTCATCGGCGGGCCTGCGGCCCCTCATTTCCCCACGCGTCTCATCCCACCCACACGCGGCCGTGGCGGAAGACGAGGGGGCCCGAGGATGGATCCGCCCCAAATTACTTGTGCATCTTCGCCAGGGCCATCTCCGCCGCGTTCACCACGTGATACGCGATCGGCGAGGCGGTCAGCGCCGGATGGGTGCCGATCTGGAACACCGCTATCTCCTCGGCTGTCATACGGCTCTGCACGCACGCCGAGATAGCGTTGATGATCTCGCCCGCGGTGGCATCACCCATCACTTGCCCGCCTAGCGCCAGGCCGGAGTTCCGCTCGAACACCATCTTCACCTTGGTCTGCGCCGAGCCAGGCATGGTGCCAGGGTGGCGGTTCGGCCCGTCGATCGCGACGGAGACCACGTCGTACCCCAAGTCCTCGGCCATCGATTCCGTCAACCCGGCGGTGGCCAGCGCATGATCACCCACCGCCGTCGACCAGACGCCTACCGTGCCGACGTTCTCGCGCTTGATGGCAAACAGATTGGCGCCGGCGATGCGCGCCTCGGTCGAGGCGATCGAGGCGAGCTTGAGGCCCGACGGCTTCCCACCAAAGAAGGAGATCTTCTCCGCGCAGTCGCCGCACGCGTACACGTCGTCAGACGATGTCTGCATCGTCCGGTCCACGTTGATCCCGCCGGTCGGCCCGAGCTCCAGGCCTGCGCCTTTCGCCAGGTCCACGTTTGCCACCGCACCTACTCCCATGATCACCATGTCGGCGTCGATGGCTGTCCCGTCTGCCAGCTCCACCCTTTCCACGTGCCCATCCCCCGCGATGCGCGCTACCCGTGCCGGAGCGCTGACGTTGACCCCCCGGGATTCGAGCACCTCCTCCATGGTGACGCAGAACTCCTCGTCGTATGCCAACATCAGGCAGTGCGGCAGCATCTCGACGATCGTGACGTTCTTATTGCCCGTCTTGTTGATCTCATCCCCGAACTCAATCCCGATGAACCCCCCGCCGATGACGACCACGTCCTCGGCGGTCTCTAGCTTCTGCTGCAGGTTCCTCAGATACCCCACGTCTTTCTCCACGGCGTACACCCCGTCGAGATCGGTCCCCGGTATGGGAGGCACGGCTGGCTTCGAGCCGGTGGCCAGAATCAGCCGGCCGTAGCCGATCTGATCCACCTCGGTATCCAGGACCTTCTCCTCGGTGTCCAGGCCCGTCGCTTCCGTGATCAGCAGTTCGATGTCGTTCTTCTCCAGCACTGCGTCCGGTATGAGATTCTTCTCCGGTGAGCCCACTGTTCCGAAAATGTACGGGATCCCGCACGGAATCAGGACCTGCTCCTCCTTGCGCACCATGAGGATCGATTTCTCTGGATAGTGGCGCCGTGCCGTGATGGCGGCCGTCAGGCCGGCGGCACTTCCCCCCACGACGACGATGTCAGCCTGTCTCATGTTTGGCTCCTTTTGTCTATGATGGTTGATTTCACCTGGACCGAGGGTCCAGTCCTCTGCACGCCCGTTGCCGGGGCGCGTCGCTGTCTCTCGCGGCTGTCCTACCCCGCGTAATCTGTATCCGGTCGTGTCTCTGGTCTCGCACCTCCTCTTTCCGGCGCTCCCGCTCTCTCACTCAGTGATTGTCCTCGGTCTCCTGACCGGGCACGTTATTCCTCTCCCTCAAGCTGCTCCAATCGATGCATCACCTGGCTCAGCTGATCCTGCAACTGTTTGGCCGTCGCCCTCAATGCAGCCACCTCTTGCTGTCGCGTGGCTCCCGGCTGCCCACCCGGCGCCGCCGGCCTCGGCGCTCCCGGCCCTGACGCTGGCGGCGCGCTCGCCCCGTACCCTTGGCCGAACCGCCCCATACCGCGCCCCATTCCCATGCCACGGCCCATGCCGCGGCCCATACCGCGCCCCATGCCCATGCCCCGTCCCATGCCCATCCCCGGCTGCATGCCGCCCCCTCCCGCCGCGCCCATGCCCATACCGGCCTGCGCGCTGGCGTCGGCGATCGACTGCAGTCGACCCGACTTGAAGGCTTCCACGGCCTCTCGAACGGTCCCCTCACCGAACAGGTAGATCGGAACCCCGGCTGACTGGAAAACGCTGTAGGCATTCGGTCCCACGTTGCCGGTCACCACCGCCTGTGCGCCCTGCCCGACCACGAATTGAGCGGCCTGAATGCCCGCCCCGCTGCCAGCCCCGATAGCCTGGTTCTCCACGGCCTCGTACGCCATGCTCTCCGTGTCCACGAAGACGTAGGCAGGACACCGCCCGAAGATGGGGCTCGCCGGTGCGTCCAGATCTGCTCCGTTGCTTGTGACCACAATCTTCATTTGCACTCCTCCTGACGAGACGTATAATTCTCTCACCGACCGGACGAGGGGCGGATGCCCCTCGTCCGGTAGGGGGCTCGGGGCGGATGAGGACGTTGACCGCGGCAACACCCGCCCCGAAGATCTTTGTGGGTGGCCTGCCCCTTAGGCCTCTTCCTGTTCGAGCTCCTGGATTCGGCTGGTGATCGCGTCCAGCGACTCGCGCAGCCAGTCAGCCTGCGTCCGCAGGGTGGCTATCTCCTGCTCCTTCGTCGGCGCAGGGCCGTAGGGCGGATATCCGGCCGCCGGTGCGTAGCCGGCTCCGTATCGTGCCCAGAAGGGCATGCCGGTGGCATAATAACCCCTTCGCCACCCGCGACCCCGGCCCCAGGCGCCGCCCCAGCCGCCACCCCAGCCACGGCCCCAGGCCATACCCATGCGCGGCCCTGGGTTCGCGTAGCCCGGCACGTCGTACCCGGAGCAGTACCCCGCGGCTCGTCCCGTCATTGATCCCATACCCATAGGCCCAGTTCCATCTCCTGCTGGCATGTTCTCATACCTCCTTACGAGAGTGCCTTACGTCAGGCTCCTCACTTCCTCGATCCTTCTGCTTTCGGCGGATCTTCGATCCGCCAGCAGTACGTGCTCCAGTTCTCCTTTGATCAGCTCTCGTTGTCCGGTGCTTGTCTCGCTACCACCCGCCGCGTCCTCGTCCTCGGCCCCGGCCGCCGCGAAAGCCCCTTGCGGGGCCCCAGCGCGGGCGACCACGGCCGTAGACCGGTCGACGGACGCCGTACACCGGCGGCGCGGGCGCCGCCAGCGGCGGGCGGTAGGCACCGTATCCTCTCGGCACGGGGCTGGTGGGGTTGCACCATCCCCGCCCACCCCCGGTCATCGGTCCTCTACCGCTTGGCCCAGTTCCATCGAACCCTGGCATCGTATCTCACCTCCTCCTGTCTCTCGGTCCGCACGCCGGTCCGTCGGCGTGCCAGATCCTGCTGCTTGTTTCCATCGCCCGGGCGCAGCTAGCGCACCCATCGCCTTCGACCCCCGCCGCGACGTCGCCCTCGCCAGAACGTGGGATCTCGCCATACGGTACGGGGTGACCAGCGCGGTCGCGTCGGCAGCGGACGTCCTGGCTGTCCCGGCGATGTCCCCACCCGCACGGGCCGGCCCTGCTGGCCGGCGTAGCCGACAGCCAGCTCTCCCGGCGCGTCGGGCAGCTTTACAGCGCAGTACCCCTCCCCGCGCCCGCTGAACGGACCCTCGCCCCGTGGCCCTGTTCCGTCAAACCCTGGCATACCTCTCACCTCCTTCTTGGCCACAGTCGATTATGGCGCGTCCGTACCCCGCCTGGTTCAGTCATAGGCCAGTCGCATTCCCTCGTCGGTCAGCACGTGCGCAATGCGCTCCTGCCACGCCGGTGATCGCCACGTGCCCAGGGCCTCATGCGTTACGTAGTAATTCTGCGGGATTGGATGCGTGCCGATCACCACCTCCAGACCGTACTTGGCTGGGATGAAGTCACAGAATGCCTGCAGGCGCGGGCAGGGCGGGTAGCCCACCACCAGCCCGGTGGCCAGGTGGATCACTTCCGCGCCGTTCTTCTTCATCTCCGCCGGAGCGTACTCCACGTTTCCGCCAGGACACCCGCCGCACGTGGCGTAGCCCACCAGCTCAACCTCCTCATGTTCGTATAGCGCAAAGCCCCCTTCGCGGTTTCGCAGCGAGCGCAGACACTTCCCGCCGGCACATGTGTGGTAGCGGTGACAGATGATGATCCCGATCCGTTTCACAGCCTGTTCTCCTTGTTGTATCCGCGACGGCCCTTGCCTTCCGACCCCTGGTGCAGGATCAGGCTTCTCACCGGCACGCCTAGATCCCTGGCGATCACCGGGCACTTCGCCTGGAGCAGGAAGAAGAGGCGCGACCCCTCCTCGCTCAGCGTCTCGTAGTTCGCCTGCCCTTTGGCAATGATCACCTCGGACTCCCCGTATAAGCGGCGGAACCGCTTCGAACACGTCTCCAGGATAGTGCCCGGGGCATTCGATCCGTTGCTCACCAACTCTGCCACCTTGTCCACACCGGCGGCCCGCGCGTCTTCCATCGTGGCGTCGTTAAGCACAGCGTGCCCTTTCACCGCGTAGATCACCGGTGTCTCAATCGTCTCGATCAGCAGCCGGTCGAACACCGTCTCGCCTGCGTTGTCCGCCAGGTAGAGCACCTCATCGGCAGTCTCAAGCGTTGCGCGGAAGGCCTTCCCGTCGTCGATCGCGAACGGGTCCTCGAGCACCCGCATCACCTCCTCACGCAGGTCGTACTCCCTATCCGCCGCCATGTCGATGATGTTGCCCGCGATGCTCAACCGTACCGCCGTCTCCAGGCGGTCATCCGACTCGGCCACCAGTCTCTCCATCCACGGATAGAGCGCCAGTGCCTCCCGCGTGCTGTCTGCCTTGGCGGCCCGGTATGGATCGCTGTCCCCGCTTTCCTCCCTCACGATACGGTGAACCTGGTGGCTGATCTCGGGAGGCGTGCTCGACATGGGGGTGCTCTTCAGCACCTCCAGCACCCGTCCGAGGATCGTTCTCTGCTCCCGGTCGTCTGCCCCCGCCATCCGTGCCGCATCCAGCGCCTGGCGCAGAAAGCAGGGATAGCAGTCAAGATAGGTTCTCACCCGTGATTCTCCTCAGAGATACCTTTCCTCGCTCCCAGACGTTCCACCACCTGTTCCGCGATCGGTTCGAAGACCTCCGTTCCGTATGCCTCGATCCTTCCCACGTCGCAGTGGTGCGAAAGCTCCGGATCGAGTGGGATCCGCCCCAGGAGTGGCACACCCAGCTCCGTCGCTGTGTAGGCGGCCTGGCTCGGTCCAAATACCTCGATCCGGGCCCCGCACTCGGGGCAGGTCGCATAACTCATGTTCTCCACCAGACCCAGGATGGGCGCCTTCATATGCGCCGCCATCCGCGCCGCCTTGCGCACCACCATTCCGGCCAGGTCCTGCGGCGACGTCACCAGCACTACTCCCCCGAGCGGGATCGACTGCATGACCGTCAGTGAGGCATCCGAGGTGCCCGGCGGGAGGTCGACCACTAGATAGTCGAGCTTTCCCCACATCACCTCGTTCCAGAACTGCTTGATGGCACTGCTGATCAGCGGCCCTCGCCAGATCACGGCCTCGTCCTCGCTCGGAAGCAGCAGGTTGATCGACATCACCTTGACGCCCTGGTCCGTCTGGACGGGGTAGATTCCCTGAGGGCCGCCTGTCGGTCGCTCGTGGAGACCGAACATCTTCGGCTGACTTGGCCCGGTGATGTCGGCATCCAGGACACCGACTCGTTTCCCCGCGCGGCTCAGCGCCACCGCCAGCAATGCCGTCACCGAAGACTTCCCTACGCCCCCCTTTCCGCTCAGTACCGCTACCACGTGATCGATCTCGTTCACCGCCTGTGCCGGCTTCGGACCGCCCTCGGCCTCCGTCATGAACGCGGCCCGTTCCTCCTGGCTCATCTCGACCACATCCACTGCCACGTCCAGATCGGAATCGAGCGCGGTCACGGCCCCGCGCACGCTCTGGACCAGATCCTCTCGGATGGGTATCTCCTTGAAGGGGAGTGCCAGCGTGATCCGCACCCCGCTGTCCTTACGGGTCACGTCCTTGATCATGCCCAGTGTCACCACGTCCCGGTCCATCTCGGGGTGGATCACCCCGCGCAGTGCCTCGAGAACTCGCTCCTCAGTCGTCATCGTGTCCCTCGTTTCTATATCTTCCCCGTCAGCAGTCCGCAACAACTTCCAGTGTGGCTCATCCTCCAGCGCCTCGTCCCTCCGGCTCTAACACCGCGTGTCAATGGTGCTCGCCCTCGCCTTCCGCCATGTGTTCCCGGTAAGCGCCCAGGATATCGTCGATCATCCCCCGCGTCTCCTCCAGGTCTTGCGTCCACCAGCGAAGCATCTCGTCGCCCGCCGCGGTCAGGCGGTACACACGGCGCGGGGGGCCCTGTGTCCGCTTCTCGTCCCAGCTCGAGACCACCCAGCCTTTTTCCTCCATGCCGCGCAGTGCTCGATAGACCGCGCTCGTGTCCACTTCCTCCAGGCCGTAGCTGGCTAGCCCATCGATCAGCGTGTAGCCGTGGCCTGAGCTCTGATGCAGGAGGAGCAGCAGCGTCGGTTCCAGGAACCGCACCGCCCGGCGCGAATACCCACGCTGTTGCCCTCGGCGACGTCGTCCTCCTCCTGCCACCCCTATTCCCCACTGACTGCTCGCAAATCCCAACTCGGCCACAGTATAGCACACTATGTGTAAGTTGTCAATAGATAAATCACATATTGCCGCGGGCCGGTCATTCTCGTCGTCGAGCCAGGCCGCACGGAGCGTGCCCCTCAGAAGGTGAGGGGATGGCTCGGACCCGCTGCCCGACTCGCATTGCC
>JAWLCP010000052.1:0-17305 GCA_041687115.1 Anaerolineae bacterium | reverse complement strand
GCGGTCAGCCCGGCGAACAGCTCGCTCCGTTCCAGCAACTCTCCAGTTACCATGTCCCTGCTCCTTCTGCACGGGTTCGAAACGCCTCTGCACGGGCGACGTAGTGAGCGGCTGCGTGCCGCAGCCGCTCCACCTCCTCATCCGTGAGCTCCCGTATGACCTCCGCCGGCACACCCAGCGCCAGGTGCCGGGGTGGGATGGTCTGCCCCTCGGTCACCACCGCCCCCGCCCCGATCAGCGCCTCCTCCCCTACAGTGGCCCCGTTGAGCACGATCGCGCCAATGCCAATCAGCGCCCCATCCGCGATCGTCGCGCCATGTACCACGGCACGATGTCCGACCGACACTCCCCTCCCCAGCGTGCAGGGGATGCCCTCATCGGTGTGGATGACCGTCAGATCCTGCACGTTGGACCGTGACCCGATGGTGATCGGTTCGTTGTCGCCGCGGAGCACGCATCCGAACCACACGCTGGCCTCCGCCTCGATCCGCACCTCGCCGACGAGGGTCGCGTTGGGGGCGACATACGCCGTCTCGTCAACGAGCTCCGGATGATGCATAATCCCCATGCGCCCTGTCATCGCCTTCATCCCGTTCCGGTGGACCGGTTCGGCATGCCAGCTCCATAGGCCGCAATCCAGCAGGAGATGGACCGATGCGGACCTATGTGTCCGGCGCCGTCGGTCATGTGACTGCCCGATCTCATTCTACCACAGAAACGGAACAGATCGAAGCGCGCACGTGCGTCTGCACCGGCACACGGCAGCGGAATATCAGACCATGGCTGCCGTCTCGCCCGGGTAAACGGCTGGCCCTTCGCCTGCGTAAAGCGGGTGGGTAGGGTTTTTGCCTGGGTGAAACGTGGCTGGCGTTCTTGCCTGGGTAAGACGCCATTGCCGTTTCACCCGTCGTCTGCTAGAATGCTCCGATCGGCTGGGACGTCCCAGCCGTTACCCACGAAAGCGCTCTCACGCAGGGATGAGCCCATCGGAGGTCACACGTGGACAAGATCTTCTATCCCGACAGCGTCGCCGTCATCGGCGTTTCCGAGCAGCCAGACAACCTGGCGGCGGGCATCATTGACAATCTCCTCGCCTTCGGTTACGAGGGAGCCGTCCATGGGGTGGGCCTCCGCGCCGGCGACATCCACGGCATCCCCATCCACCCCTCCGTCGACGCACTACCCGCCGGCGTCGATCTGGCCGTCATCCTCACCCCGGCGGCGACGGTGCCGGATCTGCTCGCCGCCTGCGGGCGGAAGGGGATCCACTGGGCGGTGATCGAGTCGGGGGGCTTCTCGGAGTTCTCGGAGGCGGGACGGGACCTGGAGCGGCAGGTCTCCGCGGTCGCGCGCCGCTGGGGGATCCGCTTCGTCGGCCCAAACTGCATCAGCGTGGTGAACATGGAGAACGGTCTCTGCCTGCCCTTCGCCCGCATCCAGCCGCAGGCGGCGAAGCTCGGCCCTGTCTCGGTGCTCGCGCAGAGCGGAGGCGTCTCCATCACCTATCTGATTCTTCTCAGTGAGAGGGGGCCAGGGGCAAACAAGGTGGTCAGCATGGGCAACAAAGGCGATCTGGACGAGGTGGACTATCTCACCTACCTCCTGGACGACCCCGGGACCGAGATGATCTGCCTGTATCTCGAGAGCATGGAGGAGGGGCGCCGGCTGCTGGAGATTGCCGCGTCTTCGCCCAAGCCCGTCATCGTACAGAAGGCGAACAGGGGCGCCGCCAGCGCCCAGATCGCCTTCTCGCACACGGCGGCGCTGGCGAACGACGACCGCGTGGTCGACGCGGCACTGAGGCAGGCAGGGGTCGCCAGGGCGGCCACCTTCGACGAGGCGGTGGCCCTCGCCCAGGGGCTGTCGCTGCCGCCGGTGAGAGGCAACGATCTGCTCATCGTCTCCCGCTCCGGTGGACACGCCGTGGTGGCGGCCGACGTGGCGGAGGCAGAAGGGTTCCAACTGATGCCTATCCCCGACGGTTTCCTGGACCAGGTACGCCGTCTCTTCCGTGCCGACGTCATCACGCCCACCAATCCCCTGGACCTGGGCGCGATCTTCGACTTCGACCTCTACAGCCGGATCGTGGAGAGGATCCTGCACACCCTCGACCCCCACGCGCTTCTTCTGGTGCATACCTACAGCTCCGGGTCGGAGGCAGAGGCGTCGCGTCGGCTGGTACGTCACCTGGGAGAATTGAGCCGCGGGCTGGAGAAGCCGCTTGCGTTCTGCGCCTTTGCCCAGCGAGATGAGGTGGAGGCGCTGAAGGATGAGAGCTTGCTCCCCATCTTCACCGAGATCGAGGCAGCAGTGCACGCGCTCGCCGCCTCGAGGGATCGGCATACACATCCCTCCCAACTCCTTCCCCTACCGTGTCCGCCCAGCGAACGCCCCGATGCCGTCGAGGCCTTGCTGGCCCGTGGGGGCGTGTTGACCGCGGACGCAGCGCTGGACCTCTGCGCCGCCTATGGCATTCCCACCACCAAGTGGGCCGTGGCGGAGGGCCTCGAGGGCGCGCGGTTCGCCGCCGGCGCCATCGGCTATCCGGTAGCCTTGAAAGGGCTCTCCGCCGAAGCCGCACACAAGTCGGACGCCGGTCTGATCGCGCTCGACGTGGGGAGCGCGGAGGAGCTTCAGATCGCATTCGCGGATCTTATGGCGGCGCTGCACGACCACGCCCCCGATGCGGGCCCGCGCATCATGGTACAGCAGATGCTCCCCGGCGGGCACGAGGTGATCGTTGGCGGGAAACGCGACCCCAGCTTCGGACCGGTGGTGATGTTCGGGCTTGGCGGGATCCACGTCGAGATCCTGGAGGATGTCGCCTTCCGTCTCGCACCGTTGACCCGGGCGGAGGCGGAACGGATGATCGACGAACTGCGGGGGGGTCGGCTCCTACGAGGGGTGCGAGGTGAACTTCCCGCGGACGTCGATGCCATCGTCGAGGCACTGATGTCGATGTCGCGCCTGCTGGTCGCGTGTCCGCAGATCGTGGAGATCGACGTCAACCCGCTGCTCGTGTTCGAGGCAGGGGCCGCCGCGGTCGACGCCCGCGCGGTCGTGCGGGGTCAAGAAACTTGACGGATCCCACCTTTCCCGTTACAATCGTGTGGCATTTTCGTGAATCAGTCGTATCACCTGTAAGAAATGTTTGAGAGCCTTACCGACAGACTACAATCCGTCTTTCGCGGTCTGAGCAAGCGCGGCGTCCTGCGGGAAGAGGACGTCGACGAGGTGCTGCGGGAGATCCGTCTCGCCCTGCTCGAGGCGGATGTTGACTACAAGGTGGTGAAGGACTTCGTCGGTCGGATCCGGGAGCGGGCCGTCGGAGCCGAGGTCACGAAGAGCCTCAGTCCGGCTCAGCAAGTCGTCAAGATCGTCAACGAGGAGTTGGTGAAGACCCTGGGCAAACCGGGCCGGCTTGAGCTCACCGGGCCAGCGCCCTACGTGATCATGCTGGTCGGCCTGCAGGGCTCCGGCAAGACGACCACGGTGGCCAAGTTGGCCCAACACCTTCACCAGAAGGGGCGCCTGCCCATGATGGTCGCCGGCGACACGTATCGCCCCGCCGCGGGTAAGCAGCTGGAGGTGCTGGCGCGCCAGCTTGACCTCCCTGTCTACGGCGAGAGCCAGAGCCCCCCGCCGCAGATCTGCGCCCACGCCGTCCAGGAGGCGCGCCGGCGCGGCCGTGACGTGGTCATCCTGGACACCGCCGGTCGACTCCAGATCGACGACGGGATGATGTCCGAGCTGCAGGCCGTCAAGCGAGTCACGAATCCTGTGGAGACGCTTCTCGTGGCCGACGCGATGACGGGCCAGGAGGCGGTGCACGTCGCGGGAGGCTTCAACGACCTCATTGGCCTGACGGGGCTTATTCTGACCAAGGTTGACGGCGACGCACGCGGCGGCGCGGCGATCAGCATGCGAGCGGTCACCGGCGTCCCCATCAGATTCCTCGGCACTGGGGAGAAGACGGAGGCGCTGGAGGTCTTCCACCCGGATCGGCTCGCATCCCGTATTTTGGGGATGGGAGACGTATTGACGCTCATCGAGCGGGCGGAGCAGACCTTCGATGAGGAGCAGGCCAAGGAGATGGAGCACAAGATCCGCGAGGCCAGCTTCGATCTGGAGGACTTCCTCGAACAGCTCCAGCAGGTCAAGCAGATGGGGCCGCTGACGCAGCTTCTGGAGATGATCCCCGGCATGCGCGGGGCAGTCCAGCAGGTCTCTGCCGAGGCGACCGACGAGCAGTTCAAGCACATCGAGGCGATTATCCTTTCTATGACACCCGAGGAACGGCATAATCCGCGCATTATCAAGGGCAGCCGTAAGAAGCGCATCGCCAGCGGCAGTGGGACCTCCGTGCAGGAGGTCAATATGCTACTCAGCCAATTCCGCCAGATGCAGCGCATGATGAAGCAGCTGGGGCAAGGGCGTGGCGAGATGCAGCGGCTGATGCGAATGTTTGGGTAGGCGGGGATCTGGCAGTCCCCCTAGCGCAGTTTTGGATCTACCGACGATAGAGGAGGAGTATGGTCAAAATTCGATTGCGCCGCGTTGGCGCCAAGAAGCAGCCCAGTTTCCGCGTGGTGGTGGCGGACTCGCGATCCCCGCGCGATGGCCGATTCATCGAGCAGATCGGTTTTTACAACCCACGCACGGAGCCGGAGACGCTGCAGATTAATGAGGCACGAGCCTTGCATTGGCTGAGCGTCGGAGCGCAACCCACCGAATCGGTTACCCGGCTGCTGACAACGACCGGCACCCTGGGGCGCTTCGAACGTCTCAGACAGGGCGAGCCTCTGGACGACCTGCTGGCTGAGGCGGAGGAGGCACTGGCGGCTGAGGCAGAGGAAGCGGTAGCGGCAGAGGAACCAGCAGCAGAAGCGGCTGAGATAGAGGAGGAGGAGGAAGTCGAGGAAGCTCCGGAAGCTGAGGCTGCAGAGGTAGCTGAGGCTGCAGAGGTAGCCGAAGCTGAGATCGAGGAAGCCGCTGAAATCGCTGAGGAGGCAGAGGAAGCGGAGCTGGAGGAGCCTGCAGCCGAAGAAGCTGAGGCGGAGGAGCCCGCGGTCGAAGAACCGGAGGCAGAGGAGTCAGAGACGAGCGCGGCTGAGGAGGAAGACGAGGAAGAGGAATAGCTCCTAGGCGCTGGTCAGAGAGGGATTCGGACACCTGCGGCAGGCTCGACCTCGAGTTTCCGCTCCTTAGAGAAACGGCTCACGAACGAAGACTCACCACCGCAGTGGAACTTGCTCCTCCACTGCGTCTCCATACAGACTTCCGTCCACGTCATCTAATAGGTAAGGAGGGGCAACCATGGATTCTTCGATGAAAGACTTAGTCGAGTACGTTGCCAAGGCAATCGTCGATCATCCCGATCAGGTCCACGTCTCCGAGATCGAAGGCGAGAATTCCGTCATCCTAGAGCTCCGCGTCGGCCCCGACGACATGGGCCGCGTCATTGGCAAAGGGGGACGGACCGCGAACGCGATGCGCCGGCTGGTGCGGGTGCTCGCCGCCAAGCAGGACAAGCGCGCCAACCTGGAGATCGTATAGAGACCAGTCAGGCACCGCTTGCGGCAGATTCACGATCGACGAATGAACGTCAAGCGTGGATGAATATGGCCAGACAACCAGATACCAACCAGCAAGGCTCAGGTGGCGGACAGAACCCTGAGCCTTCTTATGTTGTCGTGGGACGAGTGCGTCGGCCGCACGGCATAGGGGGAGAGATACGGGTCGAAATCCTCACGGACTATCCCGAGAGGATTGCCCAGCACGCGGTCCTCTATCTCGCCCATCCCGAGGCCCCGGACGACGTGGAACCCTACCCGGTAGAGTCCGCACGCCCACACAAGGACATCCTGCTGGTCAAGCTAGGAGAGTGCGACGACCGTGACAGGGCCGAGGAGCTGCGCGGGATGCTCGTCCAGGTTCCTCTCGAGGATGCTGTGCCTCTGGAGGAGGGGGAGTACTACTACTTCCAGTTGGAGGGCACGGACGTGGAGACCGAGACCGGCGAGTGGCTGGGCCGCATTGCGGAGGTGTTGCGGGGCGGCGCCCACGACGTCTTCCTCGTGCGCGGGCCGCGAGGCGAGGTTCTGCTCCCGGCCATCGAGGACGTGATTCTCGAGCTCGACCTGGAGGCGCGCAAGATGATCGTCCATCTGCTGCCTGGGATGCTGGGGGAGGAGGCGACGTGAGCGACCTGCGATATTGGGTTGGCTTCAACAAGGTCCGAGGGATCGGACCTTTGCGATTGCGGGCGCTGCTCGACACGTATGGCAGCATCGAACGAGCCTGGCACGCCTCGCCCGAGCAACTGAGGAGCGTTGGGGTGGACGGCCGATCGATAGGGAATCTGTTGAAGGCCCGTTCTGAGCTCGACCTGGATCGAGAGTTGAAGCGGATCGAGGCCGTGGGCGCTCAGGTGCTCACCTGGGAGAGCCCGGAGTACCCGCGCCTTCTGCTTGAGACGAACGCCCCACCTGCGGTGTTGTACGTCAAAGGGGAGCTGAGGGAGGACGATGCCTGGGCAGTGGCCGTGGTCGGCACCCGCCGGTCCTCGACCTACGGTCGTGAGGTGACCCGCCGTCTGGCCGGGGCCCTGGCGCGCAACGGCATCACGATCGTCAGCGGCCTGGCGCGCGGCATTGACGGGGTGGCCCATCGAGCAGCCCTGGAGGCCGGTGGTCGCACCATCGCCGTCTTCGGCTGCGGCATCGATCACATCTATCCGGCGGAGCATCGGCAGCTGGCGAGCCAGATCGCGGCGCACGGAGCCCTGGTCAGCGACTATCCCGTGGGCACCCGCCCGGAGGGGAGGAACTTCCCCCCACGCAATCGCATCATCAGCGGGCTCAGTCTGGGTGTGCTGGTGACGAACGCGGGGAAATCGAGCGGCGCGCTCATTACGGCGGACTTCGGAGCCGAGCAGGGCCGTGACGTGTTTGCTGTGCCGGGAAGCATCCTCACCCAGGGGAGCATCGGCCCCAACAGGCTGATCCAGGACGGCGCCAAGCTGGTTACGAAAGCGGAGGATGTTCTGGAAGAGCTGAACCTCACCATGGTGGCAGATCAGACGGAGGCCCGGCAGGTGCTGCCGGAGGACGAGACGGAGGCTGCCCTGCTGGAACATCTCTCCGCAGAGCCAACGCACGTGGATGAGCTCCAGCAGCAGAGCGGCCTACCCGTCTCCCAGGTCACCAGCACGCTGGCCATGATGGAGTTGAAGGGCATGGTGCGTCAGGTGGGCGGAATGAAGTACGTCGTCGCCCGCGAATCTGGTGTCGAGTACGTGATCGATTGAGGAAGGTACAGAGGAGAGGACATGGCCTACTACGCCCTGATCATGGCCGGCGGAACCGGGACGAGACTGTGGCCCGTCAGCCGCCGCGACCGGCCGAAGCAATCGCTCAAGCTGGTCGGGGGCCGGACGATGTTCGAGCATACGATCGATCGAATCGCTCCCCTCTTCCAGCCGGAACAGATTTTTGTCGTCGCGGGCAGCGAACACGTGCCCGACCTCGCGGATCAGGCGCCGGAGCTGCCAACAGAGAACTTCATCGTCGAGCCGGTAGGACGCGGGACGGCCCCCGCCATCGGCCTGGGTGCCATTCATCTGCGTCGCCACGACCCGGACGCCGTCATGGCGGTGCTGACGGCGGATCATTTCATCGCAGATGTGGAGCGCTTCCGAAACGTGCTCGAGGCGGCGGATGAGATCGCAGAAGAGGGTTACCTCGTAACCCTTGGAATCGAGCCCTCGTCGCCGTCGACCGGGTACGGGTACATCGAGCGGGGAGAGGCCCTGACGAGGGTGGACGGTTTCGACGTCTACCTCGTCGAGCGTTTCACGGAGAAACCGGACAAGGAGACGGCCCTCCGCATGATGGAGAGCGGCGAGTACACCTGGAACAGCGGCATGTTCATCTGGCAGGTCGAACGGATCATGGAGGAGTTCCAGGCGCAGATGCCCGATTTCTACGTGAAGCTCGCCGAGGTAGAGACATCGTTGGGAACGAATGGCTACACCCCCACGCTCGAGCGCGTCTGGCCACAGGTGACCAAACAGTCCATCGACTATGGCGTCATGGAACACGCTGAGGACGTGACGGTGATCCCGGTCAGCATTGGGTGGTCAGATGTTGGAAGCTGGGGCAGCCTTGCAGAGCTGCTGGCGCGGGCTGGGAATCAGGACGACCGTGGAAACATCATCGTAGGCCAGCACGTGGGCATCGACACCCAGGCATCGCTGATCTTTAGCGGTGAGCGACTCATCGCCACCATCGGCCTGGAGGACATGATCGTCGTGGACGCAGGGGACGCTGTGCTGGTCTGTCCGATGAGGCGGGAGCAAGAGGTCCGGGACATGGTACGCCGCCTGGAACGGGACCGAATGAACGACTATCTGTAGACAGATAGGGAGCCTACCGAAACCGGCTTGAGGCCCTCTCAGGAAACCTCGGTTCCTGGAGGGTCTCATTGGGTCAGGGTAAGCAGGATCTGAGACGCGGGTTAGTGTCGGAGTCACTTTATGAAAGCTTATTGTGTCAAGTGTAAGGCCAAACGTGAGATGAAGAACCCTGAGCCGGTGTATACCATCAAAGGCACGCCGGCCACAAAGGGAATCTGCCCGGAGTGCGGCACCAAGCTGTTCCGTATGGGTAACACACCCGCTCACGAGGGCCTGGATCCAGAAGAGCACACCGTAATGTCGAAAGCCAGAGCCAGGCGCGAGAAACAGCCTGGCCTGGTCATCGTTGAGTCGCCGGCGAAGGCACGCACCGTCGATCGCTTCCTGGGCAGCGAGTACAACGTGCTTGCCTCGGTTGGACACGTGCGCGATCTCCCCTCCAACCGCATGGGCGTCGACATGGACAACGATTTCACACCTCGCTATGTGGTGCCCTCCAAGCGGAAGGACGTCGTACGTGAGTTGAAGGACGCCGTGAAGGAATCGTCCAAGCTCTACCTGGCAACCGACCCCGATCGAGAAGGGGAGGCTATCTCCTGGCACCTGCTCCAGGTATTGGAACCGGCCATTCGCTGGCGTCCCGTGCACCGCGTCGAGTTCCACGAGATCACCAGGGAGGCGATTGAGCATGCCTTCTCCCATCCTCGAGAGATCGACATGCAGCGCGTGGATGCTCAGCAAGCGCGGCGGATTCTTGACCGCATCGTCGGCTACACCATCAGCCCTCTGCTCCGCGACAAGTTAGGACGCCGCGGGCTTTCTGCAGGCCGCGTCCAGTCGGTGGCCCTCCGGCTCGTCGTGGAGCGAGAGCGCGAAATCGAGGGATTTGTGACCCTTGAGTATTGGTCGCTGGAGGCGGAGTTGGCCAAGCACGAGCCCGAGCCGGGCCACCCGCCGGCCTTCATTGCCCGTCTGCATCGTATCCAAGACGAGGAGGTCGAGCTTCACAGCGAGGAAGAGGTCGAGGCTGTGATGGACGAGCTGGAGCGGTCGAAGTACACGGTGGCCGACGTCAAAGAAGGGGAGCGGCGCCGAAAGCCGTATCCGCCGTTCACGACCAGCACCATGCAGCAGCAAGCGTCGTACAAGCTGGGCTTCAGCACCCGACGCACCATGGCCGTGGCACAGCAACTCTACGAGGGCATCGATCTGGGCGACGGCCCGGTCGGCCTGATCACCTACATGCGCACCGACAGCACCCAGGTGGCCGAGCAGGCGCAGGCGGAGGCACGGGAGTACGTCATCGGCGAGCACGGCGAGGAATACGTACCCCCGGAGCCCCCGCGCTACGCGACGAAGGCCAAGGCGGCGCAGGAGGCGCACGAGGCGATCCGCCCGACCAGCGCCTTCCGGACACCGTCGTCGCTCAAGAAGGTCCTGGATCATAGCCAGTACCAGCTTTACGAGCTGATCTGGCGTCGATTCGTATCCAGTCAGATGGCCAACGCTGTCTACGACACGGTGGCGGCCGAGATCCTGGCCGGACTGTCAGACGACCCGAAGGAGAGGCCCTACCTTCTCCGCGCCAGCGGCTCCACCCTTCGCTTTCCCGGCTTCCTGGTGGTCTACGAGGAGGAGAGGGACGAGGACGATGAAAGCGTGGAGGAACGGAAGCGGGAGGAGATCCCTCCGCTGACGGTCAACGAGCTTCTCGACCTGGTACAGCTGTTGCCCAACCAGCACTTCACCAAGGCGCCCCCGCGCTACTCGGAAGCGACGCTGGTGCGCGACCTGGAGGAATACGGGATCGGACGCCCGAGCACCTACGCGCCGATCCTCTCCAAGATCCAGGAGCGTGCCTACGTGGAGCGGCGGCGCAAGCGGCTCTACGCAACCGAGATCGGCATGATCGTCAACGATCTGCTGGTGGAATACTTCCCAGACTACGTCGATGTCGACTTCACCGCTCAGATGGAGGATGATCTCGACCTGATCGCCACTGGAGAGCGCGAGTGGGTCCCCATATTGCGCAGCTTCTACGAGCCATTCGCAGAGACACTCGCCCAGGCTCAGGATGAGATGCCCGACGTGGACATCAACAATCGACCGACGGGTGAGACGTGCCCTGAATGCGGCCATCCCCTGGTCTACCGCTACGGACGCTACGGGAAGTTCATCGGCTGCAGCAACTTCCCCGACTGCCGGTTCAGCAAGCCCATTCTGGTCAAGACCGGCGTCGCATGTCCCGAGTGCGGGGGTGACCTGGTGGAGAAACGGACCCGCCGCGGGCGCACGTTCTACGGCTGTTCCAACTACGACCCCGATGACCCAGAGTCCTGCGATTTCGCGGTGTGGAAGCGACCCCTACCGCAGCCGTGTCCCGAGTGTGGCGGGCTACTGACCGAGGTGCGTCAGGGGTGGGCCAAGTGTCAGCAGTGTGAAGAGGAGTTCGTTATCGCTGATCTGCCGGAGGCCCCCACAGATGAATAGATGATCTGCGCGCTCATTTGCCCTAGAGGCCAACTTATGATAAACTGATTGTGTACTAGAGCGGTATATCGTACGAGCGCATAGTCTCCGCCCAATTGCAGAGGCCAAGGGGGTAAAGATGGACGTCATCCTAGAGTTCGTTAAGCAACGCAAGGTCCTGGCAGCCGCAATCGGCGCGGCCGTGGCAGGTCTGCTGCTTGGGCTGGTTACCGGATGGTGGTTGTGGCCTGTGCAGTGGACCAATGCCACGCCCGCTCACCTGAGAGCCGATTTCCAGGAAGCGTACATCCTCCTGGTGGCCGAGGATTATGCCGAGACCGGTAACCTGGAGAAGGCACAGGAAAGGCTGGGGCAGGAGTTCTGGGAGCAGGAAGAGCTTGCCCGAGCGCTGCAGAGGGTGGAACAGGGCCAGGATGGGGAGCGAGCCCTCGCGGTCAGGAGGCTTTCTCGCGATCTGGAGACCACTCCCGCCGCCCCCGAGGAGGAGCCTGCAGCGCTGGGGACGAGGCTCCAACCGGTCGCGCTGGTCTGCGGCATCGGGCTGCTCGTGGTAGCTCTGGTCGGAGGCGGCCTCTATCTCTACAGCCGCCTCCTCGAGCGACGTGCAGTTCCAGGGCGTCCAGAGGCCAGGCCCCGACCGATGGGGGCCAAGGAGGCCGCCGTTGGTGAGGAGGTCGCCTGGGAAGGTCAGCCCCCCAACGCCCAGTTCGTGACGACCTACGTGCTCGGCGATGATCATTACGACCCCTCGTTCAGCATCGAGCTTGAGACCGGCGAGTTCATGGGCGAGTGCGGCGTCGGCATCTCGGAGACTATCGGCACCGACGTCCCGGATAAGGTCACTGCCCTTGAGGTCTGGCTGTTCGACAAGAACGACATCCGCACCGTGACCAAGGTGTTCATGTCGCAGTACGCCTTCAACGATGAGGCCCTGCGCACCAAGCTGGCTCCAAAGGGCGAGCCCGTTCTGGCGGAGGAGGGAAAGGACGTGATCCTCGAGACGAAGATGCTCCGTCTGCGGGCTCACATCGTGGAGGTAGACTACGCTGAGGATGACTTGCCGTCCAGCAGCTTCTTCGATCGCTTCACCGTTGAGCTGGCAGCCTGGGTCAAACCGGAGGCGCAGGATGCTGAAGCTCGCATCCCGGTCAGCGCCCCCGGCTCATCGTAGACGAGGCCGATCGGTACGCTGACATCCGGTTACGCTTCCGGGTGGGGCGCGAGAGGACGCCCGGCCGCATTCTGTAGGCATGGCCATGCGGTCATGACTGCCGTCCCAGGCGGTCGCGGCTGATCGGAGGATCCCGGGATCGACCCGTGGTGAAGATCATACGACCCCGTCGCCATTCCCGCGGCGGGGTCTTCTTGTGAGGATGCCGTGCAGAGTGTCTGGCGCGCCTTCCTGCGGCTCTTCTTCCGCCTGCTCTACAACGAACTCGCATGGAGCTACGATCTGGTGGCCTGGCTGGTCTCGCTCGGTCATTGGAAGGCCTGGGGCCGCACGACACTCCGCCATGCAGCCGGCGAGCGGGTCCTGGAGCTAGGGCATGGGCCGGGACACCTCCTGGCGGCACTGGAGGAGCAGGGCTTCCGTCCGGTGGGGCTCGACCTTTCGCCCAACATGGGACATCTGGCACGGGAGCGACTGCGAAGAGCCGACATCGACGTCCCTCTTGTGCGCGCCCGGGCCCAGGCGCTGCCTTTCCACGACGGGTGTTTTGACACTCTCATAGCGACCTTTCCCACTGAGTTCATCATCGATCCTACGACCCTTCGAGAGGTCACGCGGACCGCACGTCCAGAGGGTCGCCTGGTCGTCGCCGTTGGCGCTCGCTTCGACGGCCAGGGGATCGTCGCCGCCTTTCTCTCCCGGCTCTATCGCGTAACGGGCCAGAACGAGCCGCCCCCTGACGCACTCCGCCTCTGGCTGGAGCACACAGAGCTGTCGCCACGCATCGTGCGTGAGCAGGTGGGCCAGACCACCATGCTGCTGCTCGTCGCCAAGAGATTGTGAACGCCACACGCCAGCCCCTCGCCCACACATCGCTTGCTCCTTTTCTCGATTCGTGGTAGAATTTTGAAGGCAAGGTGGGTGTGGCCTAATTGGTTAAGGCACCTGGTTGTGGCCCAGGCGATTGCGGGTTCGAGTCCCGTCACTCACCCCTCGTTGAAGCCGGATCATGGTCCGGCTTTCGTTATACCTGCCCCCGTAGCTCAATTGGAGAGAGCGTCGGACTTCGAATCCGCAGGTTCCGCGTTCGAGTCGCGGCGGGGGCGCCTAAAGACCTGCTGGCGCATCCCCACCCGCCAGGTGAGGCCGTCCCCGACTGCACAGTTGGGGACGGCCTCATTCATCAGATGCCCCTCACGTCCCGTCCGACGGAAGGAGACCAGGACCCCCGACCAGACGCAGAATCGCCCTGGCCTCGAAGGGACCAGGGCGGTCTGCCAATCCTGCGACGGCCTGGGAATTGTGACTACGAATCGCTGGACTCCCCCTCCGGGGTGGGCGGTTCCTGAAGGAAGGCATCCCGCCCGTTCTCTACCAGCGCCTGGACGCTGGTCTCCGCCACTGCCACGTAGTAGTCCGATTCCGACGACTTAACGACGTAGCTGGCATCATCCGCGTCCCTGGCTCCCACGCGCAGAGTCACCGTGCCCTCATCTGTCTCCAGCGTGACGAGCGCGCTAGGATCGTCCATGCCATAGGACGGGCGCTCTTCCTTCCCCAGCGGCCTCTTCATGCTGACCGAGCTGGCTCGGCCCACCGCGGCGGTGACCTGAGCCTCGTCCAGCATCTCACCCTCGCCCAGATCGGCCATCATCCAGCCCTCTTCGTCATCCTTCTCGAAGACGAACGTGCCGTTGGCGTTCTCCAGGGTCACGCGCTTGACGTCCGCCTGCGCCACGCTCTGATAGGTGATGTCAATCCAGGCACTGGGCGTCGCAGCGGCGTCAAAGGTTGAGACCTCGTCGGTCAGATAGGTCTCGCTCTGGCCCTCGACGCGAAAATGTACGGCGCCGTACTGGGGGGAGCTCCCGAGGAAAAGCGTGTGCTCCACTCCCGCCCTCGTCTCGAACGAGATACGCCGTCCGAACTCACGGGGAGATACCTGGAGCCGACGGTGACTGGTGTCGCTGCGGGTCACCAGCCGCCCCGTGCTCAACGCCGCCAAGCTCTCCAGGAACGAATTGACCTCATCCGTATTCGCCGGGTACTCATCTGCGCCAGGGAGCACCCACTCGCCCGTGACCTGCTCCAGCGTGACCACGTTTCCCTCGGCGTCCTCAATCTTGAGCACGGTCACGTCTCCCACCTCCAGATCAGCAAAGAGCAGTTCTGCCTGGCCCGCCGTCGACGGTCGGGGCCAGAAGACAATGGCGGTCAACACGATTTGGGCGATCAGAATACCAGCCAGGATCTGATGGTGCCTCTTGATCATTGCGTCACCTCCTGCGTCGAAGCAGCGACAGCTTCCGGCGGCAGCAACTCCATCGGTTCCTCATTCCGACGGCGGGAGTTCCAGACAACGCCGACGACTGCAAGCGCCAGCAGCGCAGCCACGTAGTTCGCCCCCTCCCAGAACGACTGCTCTCGCTCGGTGAGTGGAGCGAGGACCCGCGTCTGGGTTCCCCGCGAGCGAATGTCCAGCAGAGCGAGATCCTCGGTGGACCAGGCCACACAGTTCTGCATGAGCTGCAGGCTATTGAGATACCGATCTCGCGTGAGACTGGAGGAGATCTCGAATACGACGTCGTCCACGAACTCGGCGCTGCCGATGACGATCAGACGGGACGTCTCCGGCGATGAGTCGACCTTCGCCAGGGATGAGGGTCGCGGCGTGGGCGCAGGCGACTCCTCCTCTTCAGGGGCCGCGCCCTCCTCCTCCGACTCGCTCTCGGCAAGAGGAGATGGCTTGTCCTTGAAGGCGCTCTCGAACGCGCCCTGGACAGAGACGGCCAGCGTGTGACGCTCCTGTTCGCTCCCCACCGGGAACCCGAGCTGAGGATAGGCGTTGAAGTCGGGTTGGATGTTGGTATCGATCCGGGTCCAGGACTGCGGGCTCGAGTGAAGCAGCTTCGTGACCTCGCGGTCGGCGTTCTTCTCCTCATCGATGGTGATCGGTGAGGCCCAATTCAGCGTCACGGCCGGCAAGTTGGAGACGATGGGGCTATCGGACGCCATCCCGTCCTGTCGGACGTCCACGAAGAAAGGATAGTCGATGGCCTGAATCTCCTGCACCTGAATCCCGCCTACGTCCCGCGTTGTCTGAACGGGAAAGGGTTCGTTCTGCGCATCCATCACCAGCGATTCCTCCACGTCGATGCCGTACTCGGCCAGCATCCCCCGCAGACTCCCCTCCAGGGGCTTCAGGCCCAAGCCGCCCATCATCGGATCGATGTGGATGCCGTAGTTGCCGGCCGCCACCACCACCGATCCGCCCCGCATCAGATACTGATCGATGGCAAAACGCTCTTCATCGGTCATCCTCTGGGGGGCGATGACGACCAGTACGTCCACGTTGCCCGGCACCTGACCACTGCTCAGATCGACGCTGCGCACCTCGTATTCCTGCCCCAACGACTCTCTGATCTGCTGCCAACTGGAGATTGGCTGCTGCGTCTGCCCGAGCATGTCCTGCTCTGGCTCCGCCGGCGGCGTCCACACGCCGACCACCTGCAGGAAGCCGGGCGACAACCGCTTGAGCGTTGTCTCAATCGACGAGCGGATGTCCCCCTCCGTCATCTCTCCCGATGGGTAGATCACCTGCTCTTGATCACCCACCTGCAGAACCATGTGAAGGTAATAGGATTCGCTGGAGAAGAGCGAGGTGGCAAAAGCCTGCATTCCGTACCGATCGTACAGCTGCTGCCGGGTCACAGGGCTGTCCGGCGCATCCGGATTGATCACTGTGTAGGTGAACTTCCCGTCCGACTCGCGGGCGATACTCTCGGTCACTTCCTCGATCGTCGCGCGAGCCTCGGACAGCTCCCCCGGCAGGGACTCTGACGTTACGTAGATCGTCAGCTCGGCCGGATCCTCCAGCGCCGCCAGCACCGCCTCGACGCTCTGGAAGCCGTACGCCACCTTCCGGATCGCGCTGGTCAGATCGTACTCCAGATTACGCAGGCGGACGTCAACGCCCCCGGCCCTCGACTGCACCTCAATCAGATCGCCGAAGTCAAGCACGACGTGCTGGTCGCCGTAGCGAATCAGGATGTCGAAGTAGGAGTTGATCACCGACTGCTCGTACCGGCCGGAGATCTGGAAGGGCTTGGGGCGAATACCGTACATCTGGTTGGCCTCGGCCTCCAGATCTGGATGCTCCGCCGGGTCGATGATCTCCAGGTTCATCCTGTTCCCGGCCGCGACCTCGTACTCGCGCAGCATGTCCCGGATCTGGGGGACGAGCGGCGCCAGCAATGGGTGCGTCCTCTCACTGAAGTAGCCGCGCACCAACAGGGGCTCCTGCAGGCTGCTCAGCAGATCCCGAGTCGTCTGCGAGAGCGTATACTGTCGGCTGTCCGTCAGATCAAGCCGGAGCGCCTGAGCGCGCAGAGGGAAGACCCAGACGTTGGCAAGCACCAGATTCACCACCACGAGAATTGACGTCAAGGTGATCGCGCGCCGGTAGGGCCGCGTCCGCTCCCCGGTGCTCCAGCCCTTGCTGTGCAGTGACGCGACGTTGAGCGTCAGGAAGACGCCCGTCAGCGACAGATAATAGAGCAGGTCGCGCAGGTCGATCACGCCGCGCTCGATGCTTTCGAAGCGACTTCCAGAGCCGATGGCCCGCAAGATCTCGCCCACCCGATCGCCGAAAAAATCCGTCACCCCACTGGACCCGACCAGGTAGAAGAGCCCGCAGAGCAGCACGGATAGGATCAGCGCCACGATCTGGTTCTCCGTCCGAGAGGATACGAAGAGGCCGATGGCGGTATAGGCCGCCGCCAGCAATAGCGCCGCCACATACCCGCCGACCACCGGGCCCCAGTCCAGGTTCCCGAGGAACTCGACGGTGATGGGGAGAAACAGGGTCAGCCCGAGAGCGAGCCCGATCAGCGCCATCACCGCCAGGAACTTCCCGATGACGAGCTGGATGGGCGAGACCGGCAGCGACAACAACACCTCCAACGTCCCTGACCGCTCCTCCTCGCTCCACTGACGCATCGTCAGCGCCGCGACCAGGAAGATCATCAGCACCGGCATCCAGCGGAAGAGAGGCCGGACGTCTGCGATGCCGCGGGCGAAAAACGTGTCCACCCAGAAGAACGAGAACAACGTGGCCGCGAGAAAGACGCCCACGAAGATGAGGGCCATGGGCGAGCCGAAGTAGCCCTCCAACTCCTTGCGTGTGATTGACAGTGCCTGTTTCACGACAACATACCTCCGAGTCGCAG
>JAWLCP010000051.1:0-17826 GCA_041687115.1 Anaerolineae bacterium | reverse complement strand
CTAGAACGGTCCAGATGATTCTAGAGCATTCTCGGCGATTCGAGATCGAGGGCGGGCTGCTACCAGTCGATCTGGCGGATGCGGGGGTCCATCAAGATCGCGTAGATGTAGCTCGGGGCCCGGGTGCCGCGGATGGTGCATGCACCCGAGCCGGTGCGATGGCTGGGGTGGTCCCCGACCGGTCGTAGAACTGCATGCGCTCCCCGATCGCCAGCCCCTCGACCGGGCAGATGCAGGTCGCCCCGGCCCGCTCCAGGAGGGGGGCCAGCTTTTCGCGATACTCAACCCCCGTGTGGAAGGCGAAGGTCATACCGCCCAGGTCAGGTCCGTAGCGCTCACGGATCTGGCCCAGGACCCGCGCAGCCCACTCCTGCCGCTGCTTGCGGGACATGGCCTTCAGCGTCAGCTCGTAGGGCTCCAGTACCTGGTCCAGGGTGACCAGCCCGTGGAGCGCCGAGAGCACGTAGACCGCAGCAGCGCTCGGCTCCACATGCGCCAGGGCCTTGCGGAAGAGCGCCGACTCGCTGTAGAGCACCCGGGCCGGTGCCTTGTAGGCCGTCTTTGACTTCGTGCAGCTGATCAGGGCGATCGGTTTTTGATCCATCGACATACGGTTCTCACCTCATTGGTGTAGGATTGTGGTGAATCACACAGAAATTCTTTCAGTGTGAAGAAAGCAATCCCTTCTGATGGGGTGAGTGCATGGATCGAAAGGCGGATCTCGACCGCTTCTATACCCTCATGGATGAGTTGGCCGAGCGGGTCGGCGGTGCCCGGCTGCTATCGGACCCCAGGGCCAGGGTGGGGCTGCCGCAGCGGGGCATCTACTTCTTCTTTGAGCCTGGCGAGTTGCGGGCAGACGGCAAGACCCCCCGGGTCGTGCGGGTCGGCACCCACGCCGTATCCGAGGGGTCGAAGTCAACGCTCTGGGGCCGGCTGGCCCAGCATCGGGGCCGGGCGGGGAGCGGGGGCGGGAATCACCGGGGCTCGATCTTCCGGCTCCACGTAGGCACGGCGCTGGTGAACCGGGGCCTGGCCGATGCCGCAGCAGCGGCCGAATGGGGCCGGCCACATCGACCACCAGATGGCCCCCTCCGGGAGATGGAGCGCCAGGTGGAGCAACTGGTGAGTCAGTACATACGGGCGATGCCCTTCCTCTGGGTATCGGTGGATGACCCGCCCAGCAAAGCGAGCGATCGCAAGGTGATCGAGGCGAATGCGATCGGCCTGCTCTCCAACTGGGAGCGGGAGCCGCTCGACCCGGCCAGTGCGCACTGGTTGGGCCGCTGGGCCGACCGCCCGGCGGTCCGGGGCTCGGGGCTCTGGAACGTGGATCATGTAGATGAGGGCTACGAGCCGGGGTTCCTCGGGCTCTTGGAGCAGTACATACGGTTGATGAAGTCCTAGCAGGGGGCGGTTTCGATGGCAACGATTGCCGAGTTGGTTCCGCCTGTGGTGCAGTACTTGGTCCAGGTAGCCCGCGAGGGCGGTTTCACGACCTATGGGGAGGTGGCCCGAGCCTTCGGGACGCACCCACGGGTGGTGCCGAAGGTCGTGGAGGTGGTCAAGGAGGCCTGTCTGGCCGAGCGGTGGCCCCCGCTGATAGCGCTGGTGCTACAGGCTGGGCGGAAGGGGCCGAGTCTCTCCTGCCTGGGGCCCTGGCTGGACGAGGAGGCCCCGCAGGGTGAGGGGGAGGCCGTGGTCGAGGAGTTTGTACAGCGGGTCCATGGCTTTGACTGGGCGCCACTGCTGGAGCGGTATCCCACGAAGTAGGTGAGGAGGGATTTGGCATGGCGACTGTGCATGAGTTGGTTCCTGGTGTGGTGCATTTCCTGGTGGATGCCGCTCGGGCTGGACGGCCAACCACGTACGGCAAGGTGGCTGAGGCCCTGGGAACGCATCCCCGGGTTGTACCGCAGGTCCTGGAGGTGGTTCGTGCCCTCTGCCTTGACAAGGGGTGGCCGCCTTTGACGGTGCTGGTCTTGCAGGCTGGGCAGAAGCGTCCAGGCGAGGCCTTCCTCGATCCCTGGATGAGCCGGGACACGCCCCAGGCGGTGAAGGATGCCAAGGTGGAGGAGTTCCTCCAGCGGGTCTACAGCTTCGACTGGACGCCTCTGTTGGAGCGGTACCCGCTGCGCGGGGCTGTTGCTGCGGGGACGCAGGCCGCGGCTTCAGCAGTGAGCGTGACGCTGAAGCTGACCCCGGTGGACGGGGCGATATACGTCTCGACGGACGGGTTCCATACGCTGATAGATCGCCGGCCGGGGTCGCCATACTGCCATGTGGAGCTGTATGAGCGGCTGAAGGCGGCCCTCGTGGCTACGGGCCAGTGGGAGAGGTAGGGGGGTGAGTGGTCCGCCGGAGAACGGTGTCCAGTATCCCCCCTCGCCGAGACTGCAGGTGCTTAAGGCAGTCTCGGACTTGGGGCAGTCCCACGACAGTGAGACCATGTGTTGCGGGTTCTGCTAGGTGAGACTGCTTCCCCGCATGTGGATGATCCCTCTTTCGGCATCACCTAAGTCCTCATGGACTGAAATGTCCGCGGCAGGAATGTGTTTTCGAGCCTAGAATAGTCACAATAGGGTTGGATTACTGAGCGAGGTGAAGGGCCATGGCCCAGACTAGGGTATTCTTGTCTTCAACGAGCCAGGATTTGAAGACATTGCGCGAAACCGTTCGAGACTTGATCGAAGAGCTTGGGCATAAACCCGTGGCATTTGAAGAGAACGACTTCTTGGCGGACCCCGGCAAGAGTACCTACGATTCATGTCTAGCCGAGGTCAAGAAATCCGACCTGCTTATCCTGATCTTGGACCGCCGGTATGGCTCTAAGCCGAAAGGCACCGACAAGTCGGCTACTCGACTCGAGTATGATACAGCGAGGCGAGCCGGAATCCCTACGTTTGTGTTGGTCAGCAAAGAGGCTCTGAGTGAGCAGAGGTTCTACTCAAGAAATGGCCGTAACAAGACCCTCAACTACGATGTCGACGATCCCGATCTCTTCGACTTTATTGATGAGATCAGGGAAGGTGGATTCGGTAACTGGACTAAGGAATTTGTCAATGCCGATGATGCCAAAAAGTGGATCAAGGGACAGCTATCGGCGTTGCTCCAGGAGTACATAGCGAACGCACGAGAGGGCTCCAACGGGGCTTCCGGGAAAGCGTCACCTAGAAAGAGGCGATCCACGGGTGGAGCCTCACCCGCGAGGACTAGCTCTACCCTCCTTCGAGTCTTTGACCGGATGTCCTACTCGTACAAGGCTGCTTTGTTTCAGATCCTCTGGCGCCATCGTGATGAGAAGAGGGTACCTATCTCGGAGATTGCTCGGGAGTTCCGGGCCTATTACTTGGATAGGGCAAACTCAGGGCTAGAGCCAGAAGATGCTACAGCAGAGATGGCGAGGCCGGAGTCTCTGAGTGAGAGCGCCGTGGTTCGGGTTTTGTGGGATGGCCCGATCAAGGCCATGCGCGGATCCATTCTAGAAACCGAAGGGACCGGGCTTGGTGCATTTGTACGTCTTTCGCATCAGGTCTTGAGTGCAGATCATGCTGTGCAGCAGGCTTTGCTAACTAAGGCAGAGTATGCTCTCAGGAGTTACTTTGCCTCAAGGCAGAAGACAACTACGGCCAGCTAAGTGCCCTGGTCGGACGACGCAAACGCACGCACCTGCAGAATGAGGTGCGTGCGTTTGCTCTGCCTTTCACAGAAACTTGGTGAGGTCGAACTCCTCGCTGGACTCCGTTCCGCGGCGCTCCTGCTGAATCAGGAGTAGAAGGTGCTCCAGGGGATCATCGACCCCGTGAAGCTCACTACGCAGGCGATCTAGCCCACCGTTAGCGTATTCCTCGAAGACTGTAGCGCGTAGGTTTTCGGCCTCATCGGTCTGTGCGAGGCACTTCGGGTCCTCCGTTGCAGCAAGGGCCAGCAGGTTGATGATCGTATCGTGGCCCTGCCGGGCGAAGACCTCTTGGCGAATGGGTTCCAGAGAGTCAGGAAACGGAACGCGAGCGCCTTTGTTGAACCCGTACACGGCGGCAAAAGTCATGAGGTGAGCACGGGTCTGGAAGATACCGCCAGTCCCATCATCGCTCTTGGTCAACTTAACAATGAGCGCTTCCTTGTCCTTGGGAACCCTAATACGGCGATCAGCCAACGCGATTCACCTCAACAATCTCCGTCCACTCGTCTTCATCTGGGCTACGCTTGACCAGTTCATAGGTCACCCCATGGCGGGCGATCTGGTCCTCATGAGCGTCAGGTCGGGGGGAGTGGTAGCGCAGGACGTACTCCTTGCCAATCCTGGCGTGCATAGTGTTTTCGACGTCGCCCTGGAACTGCGTCTTGCTGGCCATGATCACGACCTGGTTCGCCAGGGCGGGAAGGTTCTTCGCCACCTGCCGGCGGTAGATCGGATCGAGGTTCCCGAATGGGGAGTCCATCACGACCGGGAAAACGCTACTATCCGGCCCCGGCAAGCGGTCCCGCTTAGCTGTGAGCTCGCGAGCCTGGCTGATTACGGCACCTATAAAGGCAAGGCTCAGCAAGGCACTTTCACCTGTGGACGGGCCGACCGGAGTGCTGGCAGGTCCATCTACCAGGGAGAGACAGTAATCCTGATCAAGAATCGCTCTGTATGGCTTATAGGACATGCGGGAGAAGAGATCGTTGATCCGTTCGGTCAGGTCCTCGCGGAAGTTGGTCCGAAGGCGAGCCCGAACCTCCTGGAGAGCGGTAATCACTTCCCGGCAAGCGATCAGGCGTCGATTGGCCAAATCATGCTGGGCGTTGATGCCGCGGCGGTGAGTGATCTCCGACTCAAGATCCGAGATCTCCGATCGCAGGCCCCTGATCTCGTTCTGGTCGTCGATCTGGTGGCGCCGGGTTCGATCCATAGCGGTCTCAAGCGCCCCGCGCTTGTTCTCAAGGGCTGCAATGTCCTCTTCCCGACTGTCCCTGAGCTCCTCGCCGATCCTATCCAGGTCATCCTGGATTCTGGAGAGCTGTTCACGGGCAAGCTTACGGGCTTCCTGCTCCTGGTCAAGCCGTGCAAAGAGCGCTGGTACCTCACGATCGACCTGGTTGATCTCTGCCTCCATTCGGAGGGCAACCTCTTCCACGTCGGACATGCCGCCCCGCTTGCGCCAGACTTCGACCTCGCGGTATGGCTCCTCCCCCGGCGTCAGATGTCTCCCGCAAATGCAGCGTTCCGACCGAAGCAGCTCTTCAACGAAGGTCGCCTTGATCGAGGCCGGGAGTTCTCCCTTGCGGCGAAGGCTGGTGATGATCTCACGGAATGAGTGGACCGCCCCCGGCAAGTAAGCCTGATAGCCCTGGGCCGAAACGAGGTTGGAGAGCGAGGCCTGGCTGGATGCGAGCTTCTGCTGCAGGTCGTCTCGCTGATCGATGAGCAGATCTCGCCGCTTTTGGACCTCCTTGGCCTTATCCAGCTCGCGCAGGGCCTTATCGATGTTATCCCGTTCCTTCTCGTAGCCGGCTAGGTTTCGCTCCCACTGCTGCTGCCGCTCTAAAAGGGTTTGGAGCTCGGCCTCCAACTTGGCCTTTTCGTCAACAAGGTCGGAGGTCTTCGCGTCACCGATCTTCTTTAGGTCGGCTTCGAGGTTTTTCCGTGCCTCGTTGAGGTGCTTGAGAGCTCGGTTGATGACCTCCTCGCCCACGAGCATTGTGGTGGCGGCGATGACGTCTGGCTGCCGGTTCGAGCGCTGCAGACTCTCAATCCGCTCGCCATCGAAGAAGAAGTAGGGAAGAAGCTTCTCCGGCAGAATCCGGCCAATCACGTCGGGGATCTCATCGGGGGAGATCTCCCGGAAGGTCCCGTCTTCACGAACCGTGTATAGGCTCACCCGCTCCGCTGCATTTTCGTAGCCATGCGGATGACCAACCTTGATGACTTGACGTGCACGTTTGAGAATGTACTTCTTGCCATGATGCTCAAAGGTCAACTCTACCCAGCACTGGAGCTGATCGTCCACACGGGCTTCCTTGAGGGCCTTCTTGTTGATCAGAAAGTCCTTCTCCGTGAAGGCGGCTGTAAACTCACCGTAGAGCAACCAGGTGATAGCATTGAGGATGGTCGTCTTCCCAGACCCATTGGCTCCATGGAAGATCGTGATGTTCCGTTCGCCATCGGACAGCCAGATCTTTGGTGTTTCGCCGTAGAACTGGCGGAAGTTGCTCATCTGGAGATTAAGTAGTTTCACTTGACCTCCTCCTTGATGATGTTTACTACATCCTGGACAAGGTGGGGCCGGTCCAGGTACAGCTTCTGCCGCTCGGCTTCCAGGACCTTGCGGATGATCTTCTGGACTTCGGGGGCCGCTTGGTTGATCGGTTCCTGGACGTCTTTCATCAGGTCCTTATTCACGTGGGACACCCCTCCACTCGTGTGTTGCTAGACATCAAGCAGGTGATATCGATGCTGCAGATCGGTAAGAAGACCACGCACCTCACCTGCGTTGAGGGCCAAGTCAGCGAACTCTACATAGCGTTGGAGCTCTCGGCGTAACAGCTTGCGCTCGATCTCTCGATCGATGCCGCTCTGCTGGGGTGGAATCACGATGAAGTCGAAGATCTCGGCCGTCTGCTTGGTGGGATGAGGCCGAAGAACACGACCACGACGCTGGATGAACTGCCGTGGGTTGGTACTGCTCGCCAGAATGAAAGCTGACCGGATGATAGGTATATCGACGCCTTCGTCCAGGCACCGAATGGCAACCAACCCCTGCAACTGTCCATCGACAAACCGGCGGCGCAGGTCCTCCCGCTCATCCAGCGAGGTGTCGGCTATGTAGGTGTCGACCCGATAGCCGAGTTCATGTCCTAAAAGCCGGCTGACCGCCTCCAGGTGGCGCATGGTCTCACCAGTCGCTGGCTCTTCGACTGATCCGTCCCCACAGTAGAAGAGGGCGTGGGTCGTGTCCAGTCTGTCTTGCATGATACGGCGAAGCTCAACCAGCTTGTTCGCAGCCGAGCCGATCAGCCGAGCACGGCGGTTCAGCAGGGCGGTGAGCCGTTGGGCGACGTCGGTGTCCTCCTGTGCTCGGTTGTAGATGCGGCTGATCTGAAGGGAGAGCTTGGCGTACTCTTCCGCTTCCTCATTTGTCAGGGAGACGAGTACGGGATAGTAGTAGTAGGGGACAAGAGCCCCCCGTTCCAGGGCGTCCCTAAGGGTAAATTCGGGCTGCAGGACAGGACCGAAATAGTCATAGATCCCCTCTGTGCCTTCGTCGTCGAACCACCGCTCCGGTGTGGCAGACAGGGCCAAGCGGAGGCCGATGTTGGCGGGTAGGGCATTGAGAATGTGCCGGGCGCCGAGATTGTGTGCCTCGTCGCCCACTATCAGGGTTTTGGCCGGGAAGAAGGGTAAGTTGGCCTGGAAGGCTGGCGAGGCGAAGGTAGCGTTCGTGGTGATGACCGTAACAAAGGGCAGCTTGCCAGCGCCAAGGTTATAGAGCTGGTTCTTGAGCAGATCAGCCCACTCGTGGCGGTCGTTGAAGCAACGGATCGGGCGGACTCCGAAGCGCTCACATTCCTTGCTCCATTGGGTGACCAGGTGCCGGTAGGGGGCGATTACGATCAGGGCCTGAAGCCCGATCATCTCATAGAGCTTGGCGGCAGTGGCCAGGGCAGTGATGGTCTTGCCGCTGCCGGTCGCCATCTTGAAGGTACCGCGGCCCCTGTTCTTGATCCAGTTGTCAATGGCTTCGACCTGGTAGGCTCGAAGCTCGATTGTCTCCGGGACACGAGGGCAACCTGGCTGCATGACCGGGACCTCCTCAAACGACACCTCGGGGTCGTGCTCGGGGGGCTTGTCCTGGCGTAGGCGTAGCAGCTTGAGCCGAGCGGCTTCGGGGAAGGGGTAGACCCTGAGGCGATTGGTCTTGTTCTCCCAGAGCTTCTCGAAGTTCGCCTTCTTCTCGAGGGCTCGTTCTCGGTCTTCCGGTTTCCATGAGCAGAAGACATCGATGCACTCGAAGTTGGAGACGAGGCCGGAGACGGACTCGTTGGGCGAGCCGGTAAAGGCGACGAAGTCCTCTCCGTCCGAGAATATCCCGAGTTTCTCGTGGTAGATGCCGTAATGGTTGAGGTCGTCGACGACGGCGAGTTTGATGTCCAGCCGGCCGTATTGGATAAGCCAGCCCAGGATGCTGAGCCGTTGTTGCTCCAGGTCGCTCATGAATTCGTCAAAGGTGCGGAGCACGGCTCGTTCGATTACTGTCTCGCGGAGGGTGTAGCCTGACTGGATTTCCTCGATGTCTTCTCGCGAAAGATGGGGAGAGGTAATTAACTGGACCTGACCGCCGTTTCGTAGGAATGAGTGAAGGCCTTTAGCTGCAGTCGCCAGCGAGGTACTGGAGAAGAACCCCACAGCTCTCTTGTAGAATTCGCTCTCGGATAGACACGGGCGATAGAACTCTCGAATCAGATCGTTGTCGTCACTACGGTAAGAAGGCCGAACGGGTAGCTGCCTAAGCATCGTTGCTTGTCACTCCCATCGAGCTCCTGTATAGTCTACCACCAGATTGTTTCGGGGGCAGCGTCGTTAACCCCTTCAGAACGGACAGGTTCGGTTTTGGGCATACCTCAAGCTGAATTCTATTCAGTCAGCGTGAAACGTCAGAAGCTTGTGTGCCCCTGTATTCAATGAAGTGCCATTGATCTTACAAGTGTGCTACAATACGACTGAGGGATGTCCTCGACCTGGTGGCGATGACATCCAAAACGTGACACTGCAGCAAAACTCAGCATCGGCATTTCCTTTGGCCGTGATGACTCCGTAAGGGGGATCACAGCAAAAACTAAGGAGGAAAACGAACATGGGTGACCAATGGGTTCTAGCGTATCAGAGTGTTCAGGAGAAGTATGAGAAGCTGCGTAACAACGGCCGCCTGAATTACTACCTGGTGGAGCGGTTCGACGGGGCTCTCGACTATCTAGCTCGAAACCCTCACCTCACCGGAGATCCCGGAGATTTGGCTTGGAGGGCTTGGCGCGCTGCCGGCAAGAAGCTTCGCCGCGAAAAGAAACGGCGAGTTCAGTTTGTGAGTCCTGAGGGTCTGGACGTCGACGGCGACCGAAAAGCGGCGTCTGACGCTGCTGAAGACCCTCTTTTCGAAGTGGTGATCCTCTATGACTTTATAAACTCGGCCAAGCTTCGATTGGCCGAGATCCAGATTCTTCGCGATTTGGCCGCCAGGAAGTCCTCGAGAGACATTTCTGAGAGGCTGGGCATTACTGTACGCCAAGCACAGGTGCGGATCAGTCACACTAGGCGCAAGGCATGGACGCAGTGGCTGGCGGCATAGCAGCCATGGTTTCTCGGCTTCGTCGTCCATAAAGGTTGGGATTCAGACCCTCGGCCACCAGGCGAGGGTTCTTTTTCTCCACTCAGCACGTCGTGACCCCAAAGAAAAAAGCAGTCCTGGTGAAACTAAGCCGACAGGTCCGCCCCTTTCTATAATGAACGATCTAGATAGGGATGGTAGTCAGAGCTCGGCATAAGGGGGGGCCAAGTGGTGGCTGTGAGTAACGAAGAGAAAATGGTGGCGAGTCTGATTCAGGTGGACAGAGCTCTCGAGAGTTGGCGCGATTCAGGATTTGATCTGGGAACGGCCACTGGTGAGGTGATTGATAACTCTATAGAAGCCAAGGCTCGAACCATCCGAGTGCAGACTTACGTCGCCAAAGAGAAGGGGCCGAAGCGGATTGAAAGTATAGCCTTCGCAGATGATGGCGTGGGTATCAGGCCGAGAATCCTTGCTAACGTCTTGTCTCTGGGATTTTCGACTCGATATAACCAACGCAACGGGCTAGGGCGTTTTGGGGTGGGGCTAAAGTTGGCCGCGCTCAGCCACGCACGGCGGGTTGACATCTGGACTATTCCGATGGGAGCGACGGAGGTTTATCATACCTTCATCGATCTCGATCTCATCGCGGCTGGTCAGCAAGATTACATTGAAGCCAAGATCGTGACGGGCTTTCCAGAACAGTATAGGGCTCAAATGCTTGATGAGCACGGTGAGCCCTTTAGTAGCGGTACTCTAGTGGTATGGTCGAAGGTTGATCGCCTTATAGATGGAGGGCGGTACGGAACCTCCATCGACGAGAGGCTCCGTGATCTAATCAAGTTTATAGGTAGGGCATACCGGAAGTTTCTCAGCCAAGGTATCACAATTGGGGTTAACGGAAGGACTATCGCTCCCTATGATCCGTTGTTTCTTCTGGAAAACCCGAGAGTCACAGAAGTGGTCGGTAGCGATGTAAGAGCAAGGATCGTCGATCAGGGGAAGTTCTCAATCGATGGGCATGAAGTGTCTGCGACCGTTACCCTATATCCCTTGGCTCTCAGGCCTAAGAGGGGACCGGGAGGGCGGCAGTTTGAGGATCTTTACATCCCTGAGAATGAGGGCAAGATCAGCATCCTTCGCCAGGGACGTGAGATCTATTACGATGTCATACCCAGGATGTTTCCGTCTAGGATTGAGAACCCCGACCGATTCATCGGTGTTGAGGTGTCCTTTCCTGCAGCCCTAGATGAGTACTTCCAAGTACGTCATGTCAAACGTGGCGCCGAGCCAGTAGCCAAGCTAAGAGAGGAACTCAGGCGGTTCCTGGAGAAACCGATCGACGAAGCCAGACGACAGATTCAGGAAGACTGGGATCAGGCGGAGCAACGCGAGCGACAGACGACGGTAAATCATCGTGAAGCGATGAAGGTGGTCGAGAAGGTAGAACAGACGGCACCGAGGGGAATCGGTGGAGAGACTGTGACGCCTGATGCGGAAAACCTCTTGGTGGACGAGATTATCCAGGATCTAGGTCTACGACCAGATACCGAAGAAGCGGCGGGAATTAAGCAGCTGATCAGGGATATGCCCATCACAATTCTGGATGGACAGTGGTCGGGTAAAGAGCTATTCCAGGTGGTCCATCTCAATAGCAATGTCACTGTTAAGATTAACCACCGCCACCCCTTCATCCGGGAGGTCTACTCACCACTCAAGGGTCTGGCGGACAAGACGGCCAGTCAGATCAGCGCCGAGGATGTCCTTCGGTTAGCCCGGCGAGTTGAGGTTGGTTTGGATGTGCTATTCATGGCGTATGCAAAGGCGGAGAGCCTACACCGAAACCCGAACGATCTGTTTGAGGACCTGCGGCAGTATTGGGGTCACTTCGCTGCAACATATGTCCGCGAAGCGTTAAGGCATGGGTAAGGGAGAACCGGGAGAGCCCTGCAAGGGGCTCTCCCGGTTCTCCACGTACATTTTGTTTCATGATAGTTGCTTGAGCAAGCGCGAGATATCTATGTTGAGGTCCGTCCCGGGTCCCCACGAGAGTCTTAAGGCTTGCTCAATGCGTTCACGGTCGAGTCCCATGGCAACGAGCACGTGACTTGGCCGATAGTCTGCAGAGGTACAAGCTGATCCGTTAGACAGGCTCACCTGACCCTGCAAAGCTAACATAACAGCCTCCGAGTCCAAACCCATGATGCTGACGTTAAGGCAGTTGGGCATAACGTATTCACGATCCCCGTTAAGCCGATACTCAATGTTATCAAGTTGGTTAATCAGGGTCTGCTGAATGGAAAGGCAGTGTCGTCTCCAAGCGTCATGTTCTCTCGTTGCGAGGTCCGCTGCAAGACCGAACCCGGCCACGAGAGCCACGGGCACCGTCCCAGGCCTTAGCCCACCTTCCTGTCCCCCACCGTACATCAGCGGCTCTATCGGCGGCCGGCGGTAGCCCCGGCGCCTGACCACCAGCGCTCCAATGCCCTGCGGCCCGTACATTTTGTGAGCACAGACGCTCAGAAAGTCATACTTCAGCGCCCTGAGCTCCTCCACGAGCTTCCCGCACGTCTGCGCTGCATCTACGTGAAAGTAGGTGTCGGTCTTCGCCAGGAACTCACCGATCTCATCGACCGGCTGAATGACCCCGGTCTCATTGTTGGCATGCATCACCGTGACGAGGAGCGTATCAGGTCGTACCCGCCGGCAGAGCTCTTCGGCATCAACCCGACCGCTCTCCCCCACCGGCACGAGCTCAACCTCAAACCCCTGCTTCGCCAGATGTTGTAAGGGCTCCAGGACGGCCTTGTGCTCGATCGGTGTCGAGATAATGTGCCTCTTGCCGTTCTCCGCACCCCACTCTGCTAAGCCCAAGATGGCGAGATTGTCGGCCTCTGTTGCACCAGAGGTGAAGACAATCTCGCTTTTGTCTACCCCCAGAAGGCCGGCGACCTGGCCCCGGGCCGTATCCACTATCTTACTGGCCCTTTGGCCGAAAACGTGGGTCCGGCTACCAGCGTTGCCGAAGTCCTCTTTGTATACCCGAATCATTTCATCTAGCACCCTGGGGTCTACCGGGGTGGTGGCATTGTAATCAAGGTAAAGTGGCATCTACATCCTCCTCGATCTCGTCACGCTGGGGGTCTCCCAAGATGAGCTGGAGCAGATCCGTACTGTTCCGTACCGTCTGGGTGGCTGCCAGGTAATCTATGCCGCGATGAAGGTGGAGGCGGAAGTACTTGGCCAGCGTGGTTGGGTCGGTACCCAGACCATCGTTGATGCAACGCTGGATTACCAGAGCCTCATAGAGCTCGTGGTATTCGCCGGCAAATGTGTGCCACTCCAGAGTCACATTGCTGTCGGCTGGGATCTGATAGTCCGCCGGAGGGTTGGGCTCGCGCAGGGAGAGACATAGAGCCCAGCGGCACAGGATATTCCACTGGTCAATGCCGGTCCTGCCCTTCAGCCGCGAAAGCTTGTCCTTCGCCACGTTTGAGAGGGTAAACTGTTTGACGATCATGCCGTGATCCCCTCCTTAGTTGGGAAGTACCCCGGCTCGACTGTAGTCCTGACCAGCTGTTCGTCAAAGCGCAGGTGGTAGCGCTGTCCGACCGCTCCTTCGAGCGAGTCTAGATAGGCTCCTACGATCTCCGTGTCAGTGGAGAGGACTATGACCTGGTGGCTCGCATTCGGTAGGTACCGAGTGACGAAATTCATCCGGTGGGATGAGTCCAAGCGACCCATCGGGGTGTCGATGATCACGGGGAGGTCCCGCCCAGAGGCACGGGCGAGCCCCCAGAGGATTGCCACGGCGAGCATCTGCTTCTCACCGCTAGAGAGGCGAGACTTGAGTACCTCATCGCCCGACTCGACATGGAGGGTGATCTGAAGGGTCTCCGGGTGAATGCGAACCCTTCGGGCGAGGGTGGTCTTGTGCGTCAGCTCAGCGAAGGCGGTCATGACACCGGTTTCAAGGGCATGGATCTTACGCTCCGTAACTTCCTTCCGGAAGGCCCGAAGGGTCTCTTGAGAACGCATGGCGGTGGCGATGTTACGCTTCGCGTCGTCCAGGTCGTCAAGCTGTTGGTGGAACTTTTCGAGTGCGGACCGATGGCGCTGTCGGGCAACGCCGAGCTGTCCCTCCACCTCGTGCAGGCGCTTTTGCAGCTGTTCCTTCTCAAGTTGCTTGGTGGCAAGCTCATGAGCGGCCTTCGAGAGTTCTGCAAGGCGCTCGTTGACGGCAGCCTGGTCGAACTGGTAGAGGAGATGCCGATTCACCTGCTCCAGTCGATCCTCGGTCTCGTGGTACTCGTGAACTAGTACGGACGCCCTTTCCCGGAGGTCTGTCCGTCCCGCCATGAGAAGCGCTTCCAGCTGCCCTAGTCCAACGGCCGAGAGATCAATTGGCGGGGTCCGGGCTGCCAGTGTCTCCATCTCCGCCCGGTCTTCCTCAAGGAACCTCTTGATCACATCAAGCTTGGTTAAGTCAGGGATATGCTCCCAGAGCTTATTGAGAAGGGTCTCGTCTCGCTTCTGGACAAGTGGGAGTATTGCTCTCGCTTGGTGTACGGCTGCAGCGGATTCCACCGCTATGCTGACTTGCATCAGCAGGGGAACCACCAGTAGCAGAGGTACCGCACCGGCCGCGAGCAGCCGAATCTCACTGCGAATCTCGGACAGGCGGCCCTCTAGCTCCCTGCGCTGGCCTTCCAGGTTGGACCGGGACTCAGCCAGAGTACCACCAGCCCGGTAGTACTCCTCCTCAGCCTTTCGGCGGGCCTCCTCCGCACGCAGCACCTCATTGTTCTTGCTGGCGTGTTGTTGGCGAATTACGTCAGCCGACCGTTCCAGGCTTTCGACCTCCGCCTCTATCGCCGCGACAACTTCAGCGCCCTCTGCGTCACGGAGTCGTGCCTTGTTGCGCCGAATGACGGCATCCAGGTCGGTGATGAGCTTGTCCACGAGATCAAGGCCAAGCAGGGAACGGATCGCAATGCGGAGCGACTCGGAAGTCTCCTCCTCCTCGGCCAGCGTTGCGATCTTCTCGCCATCAAAGAAGAAGAGCCAGGAGACACCGGAAGGAATGAGCTCTTCGACGTAGGTATTCCAGTTGGTGGCGAGCTGCTCGTCTTCACGGCTGTTGCGCCAGACCTCTAATTTCTCTGACGCTCGCTTGTTGGCGACGCGCCAGGAACGGCGAATACGAAGGAGCGAGTGAGAGTCTCCGTCGCCCGGTATTTCGAGGTCGAGCTCTACAGCGCTACCTTCCGCTCGGTCAGCTCCGTTGTGAATGAGGCTTTCCAGGTACGTGGTGTAAGCGTCCTCGCTTGCCCTTACAACCGGGGATCGACTGCCGTATAAGTTGAGCAGCACAGCTTCCAGCAAGCTCGTCTTGCCGCGCCCATTCAGGCCGCCGACCAGGGTGATCGAACCGGCTCCATCGAGCGAAGTGGAGGGTCGGAAGACCTGTTCGCCAGCGTAGAGACCGAAGTTACGTAGTCGGATTGCCCGGATGATCATTCGATTTCAAGCCCTTCTTCAGCGGGGAACTCCTCATCCACGTCGTCCGGCGCATCTTCGCCACGGCGTGCCTTTCGTTTCCGGAGCTCGGCTACCGCTTCATCTTCATCGCTGTACCACGCCTGTTCCAGGAGGTCCTCGAGCTCGTCCAGGAGCCCCTTGCGGCCGATGATACCCCGCGAGCGCTGCTCAACGTCGAGCATCGAGGCCTGTAGTTGGAAGAAAACTGGATCGCCCTCGGTAATCTCCTGAAGCAACCGCCACTCGGCTGGCCCAAAGGGGCCGGTCTTAATGTCATCCATATATTGGTACGGGCGACCTGTGACCTCCTGGTAGATCCGGGGGAGAGCGTCATCGAACTCATGCTTCTCCTCAACCCAGATGCGGCGAATTTCACGCAACTCTGCGTCAGTGATAAGCCGGAGATCCCTCATTTCGCCCGGACCGTTTCGCTGGATCTCCAACTCCACTTCGAGCAACTCGCGCAGCCAGCGCTCGCGCCAAGCTTTCGTGTACGGCCCGTGGACCGGCCGCCCCTTATTGCGGCCCTTCTGCTGAAGCAGGATCTTCCCGTTCATTCGACGGAAATCCCTACGCGTCCAGTCGTCCAGAACTCCGTTCTCGTTGAGCGGAGCTAGCCTATTCCGGAACTCCAGGAGGGGCGTCATCCAGCCCTTCTCCCAGTCGTTCTGGATCATGGCCTCCATGGACTTGTCGGCGCTGACCACCGTACAAACCCAGCAGCCGAAGCGGCTGTTACCACAGGTCGGCGTGCTTGTGTCAACAACAAGAGGGCACTCATTGTCGGAACTGGCACCGCGGTACATGGCCATGAGGTCCTTGTTCGAGATGCCCCATGGATTGTGCACCTGCATGAGGTAGAACCAGACTTCATCGTTCGACCAGTCCTCGATGGGCGTATAGACGAGCGAGCCGGGAAGGGCAGCGTTAGGGCTGAGAGAGTCTCGCATGCGCTTCCTGGCGTGCTCCTCCATGTTTGCCGCCCGCTGTTGGCTTTCGGCCTTGCGGGTGCCGAGTACGACGATCGCCTCACGATGCTCGTCGACCACGTTCATGATGAAGCGGTTGGAGGGCTCGATCTTGAGGCGATCTGTACACCAGCGAAAGTTGCGGCGGGGGGCGGGATACCCCTTACCGATCAGATTCACCCAGAAGGTCTTCTTGACAGCGGGGGTTAGTCTGTTCGGGTGGATCGGAAGACCTTCCGCCACGGCAGCCTGCTTCATTAGATCCAGAGACCGGTTAACCCATGCGGCCACAATAGGCTGTTCGACGAGCGTATCAGTGCTGATCACGTAAATCGGCTTTTGCCTCTGTCCGGGCGGCAGCTCGCGAATCGAGAGCCAGATCAACTGTAGGGTTGCCGTTGAGTCTTTACCACCGCTGTAGCCCACAACCCAGGGGATCATGTCTTCCAGATATAGGGCTCGAACCCGCTGGCTTAGCTCAGCGAGGAATTGCTTGGTTAAACGGGTGGGCGCCACGCTACCCCCTCCTTATCCTGCTAGGAATTCGTCGCGATTGCGTTCTCTGCCTTCATTTCTTCGGGCAAAAGAGATAGCCCCAAAGCTTTCTTGATGAGACTACCTATCAATAGGACGCTGTTGCGCGAGTTGGAAATACGCCCCCCCATTGTTGCGCGTCCTTCCCACGTGCTCGTGCTGCCCCGATGCCAGTCTACGGTTTGAAGCTTAGCAACCCGATCTAGCCAGGTTGTGGGATGCTGGGCCAGCAGGGCGTTACCGGCCCGACCGAGCGAGACTAGCGCAATGGTGTGAGCGGATACGTAGTCCCGCCGGAAGTCGACCGGCGAGAGCTTGCCCTGCCGCACTTGCTGCCACTCCGGCATGTGCCGGCTGACTGTGTTCCAGAACTGGATCGCCAGCCTACGCTGGTCGTCCTGAGATAGGTTGTCGCTGTGGGTGGCAAGGAGTTCTCGGGTAGCACGGTGGATTCCACTCAATGTAAAGATCTTGGTCGATCGGTTCGAGATAGTCGATTTCTCCATCTCCGTGAGTCCAGTGAACATAGGGACGCGTTGGCTGATCTCCCGGGCGAGCTGAGACGATGAATCCCGATAGTCGTAGAGGATGTTCAGGGACTGGGTGGTACGGACAGCATAGCGGTTCAGGTCGGCAAACATCTGTTGACAGCGGTGCAGACCCGTATCGACAAAGAAGACGATGGCGACGCTCTCGTTTCCGAGCTCCGGCTTCTGCTTCAGGGCGGCCTCGATGGCCGCTCTTCTGTGTTGCCCGTCGTTGATTACGAAACGGGCCGCCATCGGGACGTGGAGGAAGCCGACGTTGAAGTGCTGTTCGTCGTTAGAAGCGGGGGTGAACTCCACGTCCGCATCGACAGAGGCGGTCAGGGCGGAGAAGACGTACTCGGTTGGGTTGTCGACCATGTAGGAGACCAGTTGCGGAATGCGTGCCTTGTTCAGGACGCGCTGGGCACGGAGTTCGGGTTGGATCTCTTCCTCATCGAATAGGAAGAGCTTGGGGATCAGGCGCAAGGGGCACATGGAGATGTAATACTCACGCTGGGCTTGTATCCCGCGGATGGCAGGGAAGGTGTAACGGTGGGCCTGGGACATCTGTTTTCCTCCCATGGAAGTCTTACTTAACTATCCTGGAAGTATCATGTCAGGGCTCACGCAAAACTATGCGGCTAGCTGGGCGGGCGTCTCCAAGGCGTGTGAAAGACCGGAAGAGTCGTCTGGCTCCCCCGGTCTTCCCGCACGTCCTATGTAAGCAAACCCTCATCGCTTGTCTGGCTACCGCAGGCAAAGAACAGACCGACCAACGCGCGCCTCCGCCAGCATGGCCGGGGAGCCATCGAAGCCGACCACCGAGAAGTCCCGCTCGGCCAGCCAGGCGGTATCCCGCCCGCTCCCGCATCCGACATCGGCCACCGACCCGCCCGGGTGGAAGAAGGCGAGCATCTGCTGCTGGAGGGCGATGGGTGTCACGGACCGGTA
>JAWLCP010000050.1:0-18598 GCA_041687115.1 Anaerolineae bacterium | reverse complement strand
ACAGCGACATCGTGCGGGAGACGCGAAAGTTCACGCTGGAGATGTTGATCTCTGAACACTGTGGCGATTGCTTCGGACCGTGTGAGCTAGGTTGCCCGGCGGGCTGCAACATCCCAGGCTTCGTCAACCGTATCGCTAACCAGGACTACGGCGAAGCCATTCGTATCATCAAGGAGACCATTCCCCTGCCGTTCGCTTTGGGGTGCGTCTGCCCGGCTCCATGTGAGGATGTCTGTCGGCGCGGTGACTTCGACGAGGCGACGTCAATCTGCGTACTGAAGCGATTTGCCGCTGAGCAGGATCTGGACAACGGCGGATCCCCCTATCTCCCCGAGGTGGCACCAGAAACAGGCCATAGAGTAGCTATTGTGGGAGCTGGGCCGGCAGGGCTTTCGGCTGCCTACTACCTACGGCAGCAAGGTCACGAGGTCACAATCTACGACGCGCACGACAAACCAGGTGGGATGCTGCGTTATGGAATACCGGCTTACCGGCTCCCCCACGAGGACCTGGATGCTGAGATAGCAACCATCACTGCCCTGGGCATCGACATTCAATGCGATACGGCGCTGGGCCGCGACGTCACGCTCGAGGATCTGGAGGACAACTACGACGCGGTCTTTCTGGCCATCGGCGCTCAGAACTCGCGGATGGTGGGCATCCCCGGTGAGGACAGTGATCGCGTATGGGGTGGGGTGGAGCTGCTGCACAGTCTGGCCTGCGGAGAGGAGGTGCACCTCGGCGATCGTGTGGTCATCGTCGGCGGTGGGAACACCGCCATCGATGTCTCACGCACAGCAGTGCGCCTGGGAGCTGATGAGGTTACCATCCTCTATCGCCGCTCGCGAGAGGAGATGCCCGCCCTCGATGTGGAGGTGGAGGCTGCCGCAGAGGAGGGCGTTGAGTTTCACTTCCTGGCCTCACCGATTGCGTTCGATGAGAGCGGTGACCACGTGGTAGTGACCAGCCAGCGGATGGAGCTGGGCCCGCCGGATGAGAGCGGGCGACGCCGTCCCGTTCCAATTGAAGGTTCAGAGTTCACCGTGAAGGCCGACGCTGTGGTCATGGCTGTCGGCCAGGTTGTCGAGCCCTCCTGCGTGGAGGACTGTGACATTGAGCTGACCCGTTGGCGCACTATCGCAGTCGACGAGCAGACGTTGCAGACCAACGTGCCCGGGGTCTTCGCTGGAGGTGATAGCATCTCCGGCGCGGACATCGCTGTGAATGCTGTGGCGGCCGGGCGACGAGCGGCTGCGAGCATCGACCAGTATCTGCGTGATGAGGAAGTGGTCGGTCTTCCAGAGCGCTGGGGAACGTCGCGAGGCGAGGAGACTCCAGAGGAGTTCTTCGCTGATGTGGAAGAGATCGGGCGACAGGATCAAATCGAGCTCGAGTTGTCGAAACGCGTCTGCACGTTCGAACAGGTGGAATGCGGCTTCACCGAGGAGGCGGCCATTGCCGAGGCGGGACGATGCCTGGCCTGTGCTTGCCAAGTCAACGGCGCCTGTGACCTGCAGCGGCTCGCGGCCGAATACGGTGTGGAAGGTCCGACATACAAGGGTGAGACCCAGCGTTATGAGATCGATTCTGATTCGAACCCCTTCGTGTTTGTCGATCGGAACAAGTGTATCCTCTGTGGGCGCTGCGTCCGTGCGTGCCAGGAGATCCAGAATCGTGATGTCTGGAGCTTCGCTAATCGCGGTTTTGAGACGAAGTTGGTAGCCGGTGCCGATCAGCTGATGCTGGACGCCGCCTGTGAAAGCTGTGGGCAATGCGTGGCCTACTGCCCGACGGGGGCCCTATTCGATAAGATGAGCGTGCACAGGGGATGGCTCGGCGAGGCGGAGAAGGTGCGGACCACGTGCGCGTACTGCGGCGTCGGCTGCACCTTTGATCTCAATGTGCGTGATGGCGAGATTGTCCAGGTGACCTCTGCCGAGGACGCGCCGGTCAATGGGCTGTCGCTGTGTGTGAAGGGCCGCTACGGCTACGATTTCATCCACCATTCGGATCGGCTTGAGAGACCCCTGGTGCGGGCGAAGTGGCTTGCAGATGTCGAGAGGCGGATCGAGAGCGGTGAATGGACTATCTACGACGACACCAGGGAGGGATCCGGTGGAGACACAGCACTCAGCCCCGACTCCTTCGTGGAAACGGACTGGGACACCGCCCTCGATGTGACTGCCCAGACGTTCGCTGCCGCCAAGGCAGAGCACGGCCCCGGTGCGTTTGCTATGCTGGCGTCCGCCAAGTGCACCAATGAGGAGAACTATCTGTTCAGTAAGTTCACCCGGCAGTTGATGATGACGAATACCATCGACCACTGTGCTCGTCTCTGACACAGCGCCACCGTCGCCGGTCTGGTGACAAGCTTTGGCAGTGGCGCGATGACGAACTCCATTCGGGACATCACCGAAGAGAGCAAGTGCATCTTCATCATCGGCAGTAACACCACGGAACAGCATCCGGTGATCGGGATCAAGGTTCGGGCCGCGAAACGGAGGCGCGGTGCTAAGCTGATCGTGGCCGACCCAAGGCGTATTGATATCGCGGATTACGCCGATCTCCACCTGCAGCATGAGCCGGGCACGGACATAGCGCTGTTGAACGGGTTGATGCACATCATTATCCGCGAGGGCTGGCACGATCAGGGCTTCATCGCTGAACGGACTGAGGGCTTCGAGGCCTTGAGGGCGACGGTGGCCGCGTACACGCCGGAGCGGACGAGCGACATCACGGGAATCCCCGTGGAGGACATCGAGAAGGCCGCGCGTATGATGGCTGAGAATCGGCCCGGGGCGCTGCTCTATGCGATGGGTATCACTCAGCACACCGTGGGCGTGGGCAACGTGATGAGTTGCGCTAACCTGCAGATGGTGCTGGGCAACATGGGCGTTCCAGGAGGTGGGGTCAACCCGCTGCGTGGGCAGAACAACGTGCAGGGAGCCTGTGACCTGGGCAGCCTGCCTAACGTCTATCCCGGATATCAATCCGTGACCGATCCGGCCATTCGAGACAAGTTTGAGCATGCGTGGGGTGTGCCGCTCCCCGACGAGGTGGGCTTGACCGTCACGGAGATGCTGGATGCGGCTGACGAGGGTCAGGTGCGCTGCCTGTACGTCATCGGTGAGAATCCGATGACCAGCGATCCCGATCTGAATCACGTGCGCCACGCTCTGGAGGCAACAGAGTTCCTCGTGGTTCAAGATCTATTCTTGACCGAGACGGGGCAGTTGGCCGACGTGGTGCTCCCGGCGTGCACCTTTGCCGAGAAGAATGGGACGTTCACCAACTCGGAGCGGCGCGTCCAACGAGTCCGAAAGGCTATCGATCCCATCGGCGAGTCCAGGGATGACATCTGGATCGTGACGCAACTTGCCGAGCGGCTGATTGCGCTGGGTGCGGCAACTCCAGACGAAAACGCGCCCTACGCGGCCTGGTCCTACGACGATGCAGACGAGGTGATGAGCGAGATCAACGCCGTAACGCCGATTTACGGTGGGATAACCTACGAACGGTTGGCTGCTGGCGAGCAGCTCCAGTGGCCCGTTCCCACGGCGGACCACCCCGGCACGCCGATTCTCCACGTGGGTGCGTTCAGCCGTGGGCTTGGTCATTTCGAGCCGGTCGAACACACCCCGCCAGACGAGCTACCGGACGAGGAGTACCCGCTCATGCTGACGAACGGGCGGGTCCTCTACCATTGGCACGGTGGTGAGATGACCCGTCGCGCGCAGGGCCTGAAGGCGATGTACCCCGAGGCGAAGGTGCAGATCAACCCTGCGGACGCTCAGGAACGGAGCATCGCCGACGGAGACATGATGAAGGTTGCCTCGCGGCGTGGCGAGATTGTCGCAAAGGCGCAGGTGACGGATCGCGTGCCTGCAGGGTTGATCTTCGCCACGTTCCACTATCCCGATTCGGCCGTCAACTTCCTCACGAATCCTGCCCTCGACCCGGTGGCCAAGATACCGGAGTTCAAAGTCTGCGCTGTAAAGGTTGAGGCGGTCAACGGGCAAGGGGAGGGCTAGGAGGACTTGATGATGGAGGGCGTGCCCTCATTAGATCCAGGGGCACGCCCTTTTCGAAAACGGCGGCAGGACACCCCGGTAGACTAGCCTCCCGACAGCTCCAGTATCCCAACTGTGCTGGCACCCGCGGGGCAATCGGTTTCTGATCAGCGCAAACGGAGATCTGGTGAGCCGGGGTGAGTGGCTAGCTGATCGTCCACAAACTGCGTCGGGCTCTCCGGTGCCCAGGACGCCGGTCATATGAAGATATCGAGAGGGGTCCCTATGAATTCCGAACCTCGTATTGGCGTCTACGTATGTGAGTGCGGGGTCAATATCGCGGCAACGGTAGATGTTCCCGCCGTGGTGGAGATGGTCAGCGACCTGCCTGGCGTCGTCGTCGCCCGAAAACATACATATATGTGTTCCGAACCTGGTCAGCAGATGATCCAGGAAGACATTCGGAGGCACGATCTCAACCGCGTGGTGGTCGCTTCGTGCACTCCTCGCATGCACGAGCCCACGTTCCAGCGCGCTGTCCAACAAGCTGGGCTCAATCCTTATTTCTTTGAGATGGCGAACGTCCGCGAGCACGTCTCCTGGGTAGTGAAGGACCAGCAGAGGGCTACGGAGAAAGCCAAGCGGCTGACAAGGGCCGCTGTCGCGCGCGTCGCATATCACCGCCCTCTGGAGGCGCGCCAGGAGCCGGTGACCCAGACCGCCCTGGTGGTGGGAGGTGGGATCGCTGGTATCAAGTCCGCACTCTCGATCGCCGAGGCGGGGTATCATGTCTACCTGGTGGAGAAGGAACCCTCTATCGGCGGTCGGATGGCCCAACTCGACAAGACGTTCCCCACCCTTGACTGTAGCACCTGAATACTTGGACCCAAGATGATGGATGCCGGTCGGCATCCCAATATCACACTCCTCACCTACAGTGAGGTCGAGGACGTCTCGGGGTACATCGGCAACTTCCAGGTGCGCATCCGCAAGCGGGCCCGGTATGTCGATGAGGACCTGTGCACTGGCTGCGGCCTGTGCCAGGAGAAGTGCCCCGTTAAGGTACTCGATACGGAGTATGAGGCTGGAATGGGCGAGCGGAAGGCCATCTATCGTCCCTTTTCTCAGGCTATCCCCAACGTGCCGGTTCTGGACACGGAGCACTGCATCTACTTTCAGCGTGATGGGCGCTGCGGAGCCTGCGCGAAGCTTTGTCCCACCGGGGCTGTCGACTACGAGCAGGAAGACAAGCTGCTGGACGTGGAGGTGGGGGCCATCATCGTCGCCACAGGCTTTGGGATGTGGGATCCCGCGCAGCTGCCTCAGTATTCCTACGGCAAGTCTCCGAATATCCTCACCGGACTGCAGTTCGAGCGACTGACCAGCGCCACTGGCCCTACCGAGGGGGAGATCGTCACCCGGGACGGAAGGATTCCGGAGCGCGTCGCGATCATCCACTGCATCGGCAGCCGCGATGAAAACGCTCACGTGTATTGCTCGCGCTTCTGCTGTATGTATTCCCTCAAGCACGCTCACCAGGTGCGGGACAAGACCGGAGCCGAGGTCTATGAGTTCTACATGGATATGCGGACGTCCAGCAAGGCCTACGAGGAGTTCTACCAGCGGGTGCAGGAGGATGGTGTCACGTTTGTGAATGGCCGTGGAGCCGAAGTAGAGGTACTGGCGGATGACAAGCTGCGTGTCAAAGGCGAGGATGTCACCTTAGGACGGACAGTGATCGCAGACGTGGACATGGTGATTCTGGCCTCAGCTATTGAACCGCGCCCGGAATCGAGCAAGGTATCTGCGCTCTTTGGGCTTGGACGCACGGGCGATGGTTGGTTTGCTGAAGCGCATCCCAAGTTGCGCCCGGCTGAGAGCAGCACGGCCGGGGTCTTCCTGGCTGGATCGTGCCAGGGGCCCCGCGATATACCCGACACGGTGGCCCACGCCGGCGATGCGGCGCAGGAGGTGACTCAGCTGTTCAACAAGGGCCAAGTCACCATATCTCCCATCGTCGCCCAGGTGGTGGAGGAGAAATGCGTGGGGTGCGGCGAGTGTATCTTGGCCTGCCCCTATTCGGCCATCGAGTTCAACGCGGACGATAAAGCCGAGGTCAATGCAGCGCTATGTCACGGATGCGGCACGTGCGTCGCCGCTTGCCCGTCCGGCGCCATGATGGAGCTCCATTTCACCGATGAGGAGATCGTGGCCGAGATCGACGGGTTGCTGGAGATGATACGGTAAGCTCTCGAGACGCGTGGTGTCGGGAAATGAAGCAACATATCGAACGTAGGGCGTCAGGAGATGACGTAATGACCGAGAATTTCGAGCCAAAGGTGATTGCCTTTCTTTGTAACTGGTGCTCGTATGCTGGGGCTGATAACGCAGGCGTGGCCCGCATGCCCTCCCCGGCCAACGTGTTGCCCATCAGGGTCATGTGCTCGGGGCGAGTTTCGCCGGAGATGGTACTCCGGGCCTTCCGCTCTGGCGCCGATGGCGTCCTGGTGCTCGGTTGTCACATCGGCGACTGCCACTATATCGACGGCAACCATCGTACCGCCAAGAGGATGCCGCTGGTCCGAAACCTGTTGGGTTACGTTGGGATCAATCCCGACCGCCTGCGACTGGATTGGGTCTCGTCAGCTGAGGCACCGAAGTTCGCGCGAGTCACAAGGGAGTTCGTGGAGACCGTTCGCGCCCTGGGGCCGCTCGAAGATGAGATGAGGGGAGACGATGACTAATCGAGACACGTTGATGGAACAGGTTCGCGACCACGTCGCCAAAGCATTGGGCCACCTGGACGGGGTGCTAGCCCTGCGGCGCACTGGGGTCGGGACGGCGCCCTATCTGTTCCAGAAGGGGGACGATCTGTCCAGCCTGGTGCTGGAGCCCCGGTATCCCATGGCAAAGATCATCTCATCACTACAGAAACGTCACCCAGATGCTGAGTTCGGGATCATCGCGCGGGCATGTGACGCCCGCGCACTGGTGGAGATGGCAAAGCGGGAGCAAATCCAGCCCGATCGCCTATATCTGATCGGCGTAGCCTGCACGGCCGAAGAGGCTGAGGAATGCCACTGTGCTGAACCCGCCCCCGACCTCGATCCCTGGCCTCACGCGGAGCTCTTTGGTACCCCGGCAGAAGGGGCACCGCCCAACCCTCTGGTTAGCACGTACAACGAGATGTCGCTGCACGAGAGACGCGCATTCTGGGAAGAGCAGTTCCAGAAGTGCCTCAAGTGCTATGGCTGCCGTGACATCTGCCCTGTCTGCTTCTGCGAGTCCTGCGCCCTCGAGGACCCGCTGTGGGTGGAGCCTGGCGAGTTGGCCCCGCCGTTCCCCATGTTTCACCTGATCAAAGCAATGCATATGTCCGGACGGTGCGTGGCCTGCCGTCAGTGCGAACTCGCCTGCCCCGCCCACATCCCACTGACAGTGCTGTATGACCTGATCCAGCAGGACGTGGGGGAAATGCTCGGATATGAGCCGGGGGCTGACCTGGAGACGCCCCCGCCGCTTCAGGTGACGTTCGACAAAGCACCTTTGCGGACGGAGATAGCGGAGTAGAGGCAAACTAATGGAATATAGAAACGTCCTCACCACGTGCCCGTATTGCGGTGCCGGCTGTAAGCTCTACCTGCAGGTACTGGACGGGGAAATCATCGGGGTCTTGCCGGATAAGGAGCACCCTATCAGCCGTGGGGAGCTATGTATCAAGGGCTGGAATGCCGCCTCCTTCGTCCGTCATCCGGACCGACTGACAAGGCCCCTCATACGACGGGGCGATGGCCCCTCGGCCGAGCTCCAAGAGGCGACCTGGGATGGAGCGCTCGATCTGATCGCGGAACGGCTTAGCGATGTCCGTAACCGATTCGGTTCGGATGCCGTTGGATTCCTAGCCTCCGCCAAATGCACCAATGAGGAGAACTACCTCATTCAGAAGCTGGCCCGCGCAGTGGTCAAGACGAACAACGTCGATCACTGTGCCCGCCTCTGACACGCTCCCACGGTGGCCGGTCTGGTCGCCGCGTTTGGGAGTGGGGCGATGACGAACTCGGTCCCCGAGTTCAGCGAACGTACGAGCTGTTTCCTGATCATCGGGTCCAACACGTCGGAGGCGCATCCGTTGGTTGCCAGCCACGTGATGGAGGCGAAGGAGCGCGGTGCCAAGGTCGTTGTTGTGGATCCGCGCCGGGTCCACATGGCGCGGATGGCCGACGTCTACCTACAGCCGCGCCCAGGCACCGATGTGGCCTGGATCAATGGCATGATGAACGTCATCATTAGCGAGGGTCTGGAGAATCAGGCGTTCATAGAGAGCCGAACCGAAGGGTATGCAGAGCTCCGCGAGTTGGTGAACACCTATACGCCAGAGCGCGTGGAGGAGATCAGCGGGATCGCAGCGGACGATCTGCGGGAAGCCGCGCGCATCTATGCACGTAGCGAGCCCGCAGCCATTCTGTATGCCATGGGTATCACGCAGCACACGACCGGCACGGATAACGTGAAATCCTGCGCGAACCTAGCGATGCTGACCGGCAACCTGGGTATTCCCGGTGGGGGTGTCAACCCCCTGCGCGGACAGAACAACGTCCAGGGGGCCTGCGATCTAGGCGGACTGCCCAATGTCTACCCGGGGTATCAAGCCGTGACTGACCCGGCTCTTCGGAGCAAGTTCGAGGATGGGTGGGATGTGGAGGGGCTGTCAGACGAAGTGGGGATGACAGTGACTGGAATGGTTGATGCAGCCTGCAAGGGGGAGATGCACGCCCTATACGTCATGGGGGAGAACCCGATGCTCTCGGATCCGGACATCAACCATGTGCGGGAATGCTTGCAGAGCATCCCCTTCCTGGTGGTTCAGGACATTTTTCTGACCGAAACGGCCGAGCTGGCCGACGTCGTCCTTCCCGCAGCGTCATTCGCCGAGAAGGAAGGCACGTTCACCGGCACAGACCGAAGAGTACAGCGCGTGCGGAAGGCGATCGAGCCGATCGGCGAGGCAAGAGCAGACTGGGAGATCCTATGTCTGCTGGCTCAGCGAATGGGATCCGCGGGCTTCGACTTCAGCTCGGCAGAGGAAGTCATGGAGGAGATCGCCGCCCTCACTCCCATTTACGGTGGCGTGTCGTACAGGCGGCTGGACCAAGAAGGGTTCCTCCAATGGCCAGTGCCTTCGGATGAACATCCTGGCACACCCTACCTGCACAAAGACAAGTTCAGTCGCGGCCTCGGTCGTTTCCACGCTCTTGAATTCGAGGAAGCAGCGGAGCTTCCGGACGATGAGTACCCCTTCATCCTGACCACTGGCCGCATGATGTTTCACTGGCACACCGGCACCATGACCCGCCGTTCGGAGAAACTGGAACAGGAAGCACCGGAGGCCTACGTTGAGCTCCATCCCGAGGATGCGGAACAGCTGGGTCTGAACGGCGATATGCGCGTGAGGGTTACCAGCCGACGTGGCGAGATCGAGCTGGCTGCGCGGATTACGTCTCGGATCCGCCGCGGTGTCGTGTTCATCCCCTTCCATTACGCCGAGGCTGCGGCCAACAAACTCACGAACTCAGCTCTCGATCCCACGGCGAAGATTCCAGAATACAAAGTCTGTGCCGTTAAGTTAGAGCCAGCGACCTGAAACCGAGATTCGAGATTGCTCTGGGAAGAACCATGACACTTGCAGCACTCGATCGAACGAGAAAACGCGTGCTGATGTTCGGCGGCAAGGGAGGCGTGGGGAAGACGACCACATCGGCAGCGACGGCTCTCCACTATGCCCTGGTCGGACGGCGAACGCTCATCATCACCAGCGACTACACGCCCTCGCTCTCGGACATCTTCGAGGCTCAGATCGGCCCTCGTGAGAAGGCGGTTCCGGGAGTCGACGGTCTCTTCGCCCTCGAAATCGACCCCGAAGAGGTGATGCTTCGCTGGAAAGAGAAGTTCGGACCGGAGGTCTACGAGGCGGCTTCGGCCCTGGTCGATCTGCCGTATGATGAGGTCGTGGACTACGTGGCCATGGCACCGGGCATCCAGGAGGAGTTCATGCTCGATCACATCCTGGAGCGAGTCCGGGAAGAACGGTACGACCTGATCGTCTGGGATACGGCCCCAGCTGGCGACACGTTGAGACTACTCGACCTCCCGCGTCGCTTCATCGAGCACCTACGCACTGCTCCCCGAGTCTACATGGAGGTTCGGGATGCGTTCAACCTATCAAGGACACCTTTCACCAACTTGATCGAAAGCTGGACAGCGCTCGCCCAGGAAGTGACGCAGTTCTTCACCGATCCGGCGAACGTCGGGTTCATCCTGGTCACCATCCCGGAGGCTCTGGGGGTCTTCCAGACTCGTCGCGTGAAGAGGAGCCTTGAGGAACACGGTATCGGCGTTCAGCACTTGATCGTCAACAACGTGGTTATGGATGCCGAATGCGACTTCCTCCGGCAGCGGAGAGATATGCAGCGCCCGCACATCCGGACGCTGGAGGACGAATACCACGACGAGCTTAGAATCACCAAGCTGCCGCTCTTTCCCTACGAGATAAGGGGCATCGATCGACTGAAAGAGGTGGAGAGCCAGCTCTTCAGCCATGCGTCAGGAACAGCCCGGGGATGATCTGACCGGCCTCGTACTCGCCGGCGGAGCCAGTCGGCGAATGGGGCGTGACAAAGCCTTTCTGGAACTCGACGGGCGACCGCTGATCCAGATTGTTGTCGAGCGTATGCTGGAGGTGTGCTCCGAGGTCTTGATCGTCTCCGGCGACACAGCCCCCTACACGGACCTGGGCCCTCCCGTGGTGGAGGACCGCTTCTCGAATGTGGGCGTCTTGGGCGGCCTGCACGCCGGGCTCCACGCAGCCTCTCACGAGCTGGCCTTGGCCGTGGGCTGCGACATGCCGTTCCTCAGGCCCGATCTGCTGCGCGCTTTCGCCAGGTGGGCCACAGGCATGGACGTCGCTCTGCTTCGGCGCGGTGAGCACGTGGAGCCGCTCCACGCGGCGTACCGGCGCAGCTGCCTGCCCGCGATGGAAGACGCCATCCGCGCCGGGAAACGCCGCATCATCTCCTTCTTTCCTCAGGTGCCCGTCCGGTACGTCAAGCCAGAGGAGGTCATGCCTTTCGATCCTCACCTCGCCTCCTTCCGCAACGTGAACACACCGCAGGAATGGGAGGCGGTGAAGGAGGCATGGCTGGAGAGGTAGAGTCGCACGCGCCAATCCTCGCTGGTCCCTGAGCGAGCCAAAAGGTCAACCCCCGATCGCTCTTGCTGCTGCTCCCTCTCCCGCTGGTCTGCGTGCCCGCACCCGTCATGGCCGGCCGTCGCTCCTGTTGTGAGTGATCTCCCGTCGAGCCATCTCTGAGTTGTGCAAGAGACGGGGAGCCTGTATACTACCTAGCCAGACACCCTCACAGCTTCCGTCGCGGGCCTTGGCGACACCGCTGTTGTGCCGCCGCTGCTGTGCCCGGTCTCCCGACCAGGCACGTGGCGATACTCATCGCCGCGAAGAAGGCGCCCCACGGTTGTGCGGATGGACCATACCGAGTCGGAACCGTAGAGGAGGCCACCCATGGCCATGCCCTTGTGGCTCCTAGTCGTGGAACGCCGCCCGTCCCACGCGGAGAGGATGCTCTACAAGCTGCTTCAGGCCCGCTTTGGGGTAGATCGGCAAGGGTTCGGAACCCGGGAGCGCTACCGCGCGAAATCCAGGGCGGATCTCGGCGTCGTTCCGCCCGATTCCCCCTGGCTCGAGCTCAGCGTGCGGGAGGCATTCGAACAGCTGGAGGAGCGTGATCTGGACGCTCCGATCCTAGTTGTGGCCAAGACCATTGGCGAGGAGATTGCGGTGGCGTCGCTGAGGCAAGGAGTCGAGGCCCACTTACTCAAGGCCCCTCGGAGGCGACTAGGGCCCCCAGCCGAGCACGCGCTGAGGGCCAGCCGGCTGCGCGAGCGCCGCCGCGCAGCCAGGAGTACCACGTATGCCCCCACCCCTCAATGGCAGGCCACCCTCGATGCGGTCGCCGACCCCATATTCCTGCTGGATGCTCGAGGGATAGTCCTACGCTGCAACCAGGCGGCGGTCACGCTCATGGGAAGACTTCGTGCAGATATTATCGGCCGCCGGTCTTGCACACTTCTGCATACGACGTCCAGGCACAGAGAAGCACGTCCCTACCTCCGTGCTCTGAAGAGCCTGGAGAAGGAGAGCCTCGTCCAGCAGATAGAGGATCGCTGGTTTGAGATCAGCGTCGATCCCATCCTGGATGGGGATGGCTGTGTGATTGGATTCGTCCAGGTCCTAGAGGAGATGAGGGCTGGAAGGCTGGCCGAAGAGGCCACGGAGCAAGCCACCCCCGGGTTGACGCTCCTCAGTGAGATCGGCAGCAGGATCACCCGCGTGCTTAGCCTCCAGTCCGCGTTAGAGAGCGTAGTTGGGATGATCCAGCGACGTCTCGGCTACCACAGCGTAGCCGTGCTCAGACTCGACCGAGAGGGAACGAGTCTGGTGATGAAGGCCACCGCCGGTCGTCTCTCCGGTGTCATCAACGAGCAGATTCAGATCGACATCCGCAACGGCCTTATGGGCTGGGCCGCTCGCCACGGCGAGACGGTTCTGGTAAACGACGTCGATGCCGACCCACGCTACATCAACAGCTACCCCGAGCGCATCTTCAGCCAGTCCGAGTTGAGCGTACCCATTCAGGTGGGCAACGACGTCGTGGGCATTCTCGATGTGCAGAGTGATCATCGCAATGCCTTCAACCAAAACGACGTCCTCGTGATGGAGGCCTCGGCCAACCAGATTGCCGTGGCTATGGAGAACGCCCGCCTTCACGCGGCCCAGCGCGCCGCCCGTGAGCAGCTGCGTGAGCTGACCACCTACCTGGAGGACGCGCGCGAGGAGGAGCGCACCCGCATCGCGCGGGAGATCCACGACGAGTTGGGTCGGGCCATGACGGCGTTGAAGCTGGACGTATCCTGGCTGATCAGGCGACTGCCTGCGGGCAGGCCCGGGCTCGTTCAGAGAGCCGACGCGATATCGCACACCATCGACGAGACCGTCCAGATCATCCGGCGCATCTCCAGCGAGCTTCGTCCGGGCATCCTGGACGACCTGGGGCTGGCGGCGGCGATCGAGTGGGAGGCCGAGACCTTCACGGAGAGAAGTGACATCCCGTGCGAACTCGACCTGGACTCGCCGGGGGATTCGCTTGATCGCCGTGTAACCACCGTTCTATTCCGCATCTTCCAGGAGGCACTGACCAACGTGGTTCGCCACGCCGCGGCCTCCAGGGTCTGTGTGCGTCTGAAGGTCACGCGGGAAGAGGCGACGCTGACTGTACAGGACGACGGGAGGGGCATCAGTCAGAGCGATCTCGGCGATGGCCGATCGCTGGGGCTGATCGGCATGCGGGAGCGTGCCCGCACGCTGGGCGGGCAGGTGAGTTTCAGGGGGCGTTCAGCCGAGGGGACAACGGTCACCGCGTGTATACCACGCGCGGGTCCCGAGTCGCGCGAGCCGTGACACCGGAGGCACAGGGGAAGAGGGAGGATCACTCCTCACCGTGCGGGTCTCAGGTTCTGTGCTACCACGTATATCGATCCGCCATCACACGTGTCTGATTCCAGGGGGGAGATAAGTGATACGAGTACTCATCGCCGATGACCACGCCGTAGTTCGACGCGGACTCCAACAGATTCTGGAAGAGGAGGAGGATCTGGTCGCCACGAGCGAAGCCAGCACCGCGCGCGAGGCCCTCCGCATACTGCAGAAGGAGCGCGTCGATGTGCTCGTGCTCGACATCGCTATGCCCGGCGGCGGGGGGCTGGAGGTGCTGCATCAGCTCCGGAGCCTCCGCCCTCGCCCGCCTGTGCTGGTCCTTAGCGTGTACGGAGAGAAGCAGTACGCAGCCCGAGCCCTCAGGGCTGGGGCCGCGGGCTATCTGACCAAAGAGAGCGCGCCAGATGAGCTGGTCGATGCCATACGTCAGGTGGCGCGGGGCGAGAAATACATCACGCCCTTCGTCGCTACCCTGTTGGTCGACCGACTGAACGCACCTGAATTGCCCGCGGCCGATCGCCTTTCTACCCGGGAGTGTCAGGTGCTTTACCTGCTCGCCTCGGGCAGGAGACCGACCGATATCGCCAGAGACCTCTCCTTGAGTGTGAAGACAGTCAGCACCTACCGAGCTCGCATCCTGGAGAAGTTACAGCTCGAGTCCACCGCGGATGTCATCCGCTACGCCCTGGAGCACGGATTCGTGATGTGAGTGCGCCGCATTAGGGGACAGCCCCCAGACCTCATCGAGATTCCGGCCGATGGGGCATGTACCTCCTGAGCATACGCGGGAGCAGCCAACCGCTGCGGTTGCCGGTCGGGGCCTCACGAATTCGCCGGCCCTGGCGCGAAGGTTGCGAATCGTGCGATTTTGAGTTATAATATAAAGTTGGTTCAGCTCAGGGGGAGGTCTTGTCACTATGCCACTCTACGAATATGAATGCGAGAGCTGCGGCGTACGATTCGAACGCCGACAGCATATGGAAGACGAACCCGTACGGGTATGCCCCGAATGCGGCGGGGAGGTGCACCGCCTGATTCAGCCTGTGGGCATCATCTTCAAAGGATCGGGGTTCTACGTCACGGACAACCGCGCCAAGTCATCCACCGCCACCCCGGGACAGGTCAAGGAACCGTCGAATAAGTCCGAGAGCAGCAAGGCGCCCGAAAGCACTGGCGACACCACTCCCAGTGACTAGCTGACCTATCTTCTGTCTGCCTGGCAACCGACGAAAGCAAGCGAGCGGGGTCGAAGTGACCCCGCTCGCTTGCTTGATTTGAACCCGCCAGCGTTCGCTAGAGCTGGAACCCTCCGCTGGCGTGAACCGCCTTCTCATCGTAGTCGGTCACATAGGTGAGTAACTCCAGCTTGAGTTCACGCCACTGTGAGGAGGCGAGGGCCTTGCGGAGACTCCTTAAGTCGTCGGCAACGCCGCCCGCGAGAATCTGAGGATGGTTTCCGTAAGCCGTGTACCATACGTCTGTGGGTCGAATCCCCAACTCCAGCAGCTTTGGCGCGAAATCCTCCATCACGAACTGGAAATACTCGTCCTCCAGCCCGGCCCGAATGTTCCAAGACATCAGAAGCTTAATCATTACAGACCCTGAAACTACAACTCGCCTATTCACATCCCAACGAGGTCATCACCTGTTCAGCCTGTGTCCTCCAGGTCGCCGGGGGGTCAAGCGACAGGAACTGCCTGTACGTTTCGCAGGCTTCATCAATCTCCCCACTCTGAACGTACGCGCCGGCCAGTGCGTAGTGCGCTTCGCGCGAATTGGGCACCAGATCAATGGCCTGCAACAGGGTTTCAATCGCTCCGCCGTAGTCGCCTTGCTGCAGATAGACATTCCCCAGGCCGATCAACGCTTCAGGCATGTTCTCCCTCAACTCAAGCGCGGCCTCGAACTCTCCGACGGCCTGCTCCAGAAGCTCCTGGTCGACACCCGCAGATGGATCGCCGCCAGACAACGCCAGCGTCAGATGGGTGGCTCCCAGCTGATAGTGCGTGTCTGGGTCGTCCGGATCGAGCTCCAGGGCTGCCTCAAAGGCTTCCAGCGCCGAGGGGAGGTCGTCCAGTTGATAGTAGGTCACGCCCAGATTGTGATGAGCGGCAGCGCTGTCGGGGTCGAGCTCCAACACTCGACGGAACTCATCGGCTGCCTTCGATAACTGCCCAGTCCGATTATAGGCCTGACCCAACAGAAAATGTGCATCGCTGTCGCGCGGCGCCAGTTCCACAGCGTTCTCGAGATGGCGAACGGCTTGATCGTATTCTCCAGCGTCGAGGTATGCCCGCCCCGACTCGAAGAGGTCCTCCACAGCCTCGCTCCCACCCCCTCCACACCCAGCAAGCACCACCAGAAATCCTATGACGACTAGACACGTGTAGCTACGCATAGCCCTCCCCCCAGCCTAGCGGCTGAGCTCCAACACAACGATGTCCGTATCCTCTGCCATCCTGGCCTCGCTGACCGACAGCGTCGCGCGCTCATCCACTCCCTCCACTCCCATCTCTCTGAGGAAGTGATCTACGCTCTCCAGATCCTCCTGAAGCCCGACCACGTGGTAGCGCATCGGCACGATGACATCCGGTTCAAACAGACCGATGACCTCTGAGGCTTGCGTCGACGTGAGACTTCCTCCCCCTCCGACAGGCACCAGCAACACGTTCACGGATCCCAGATTCTTGACCTGGGATTGCGTGGGGACGTGTCCCAATCGGCCGAGATGGCATATCGTCACCCCGCCGAAATCGAAGGCAAAGACGGTGTTCAAGCCCCGCTCCCTACCGCCCTGGTCATCGGCGAAGGTGGAGAAAGCCGTTATGAACACCCCGCTGATCTCATATTCGCCAGGGCCATCGAGGAGCGTGAAGGGGCTCTGCACGGCGTCCAGGTGGTCACAGGCACCGCCGTGGTGGCTCACGGTCACGATATCGGCGTGCAAGCGGGGAAGCGTAAGGCCAACGTCGGGGGAATAGGGGTCGGTTACCACCGATACTGAATTCCGTCCATCGAGACGGAAACAGGTCTGACCGTACCAGCTGACATCTACTTCCATACTGGAGCGTATTATACTGTGAAACAGATGCTGCGGCAATGCTGTGCAGCCTGAAGCATATCGACTCTGCCCCGAGACGGCCTATGCCTCCCGCCAGCGCTGAGTGAAGGATACCTGGGAGGCGTACTCGGACACCTGGCGATCAATCTCAGACTCACCCCATCCAAGCCTCGCTGCCATCAGATCAGCTACAGCCCGGGCCCGGTCCACCCCTCCATCTCGCGTCTCATGAATCACGTGCGTCCGCCGCATCAGAACGTCGGCCAGAGTAAGCGCCATCTCGTGATGCACCGCGTAGGGAACCTCCGCCATCAAGTATGGGAGTCCGGGCACGATCCGCTCAGCAAGCGCCGGATCCTCCTCCGCATGGGCCAGGATCCGCGCCGCGTCGCTGCCGTACGTACTGAGGAGATGCTGCTCTACTCTCCCTGTTGGGTCACGGGCAAGTGCATCCCGAATCCCTGCCCCCTCCAGCCCCTCCTGCGTGCGGCATTCTCGATCCGTCTCAAGCCCCAGATCCGCTCTCAGCCTCTCCTGAACCCGATCGACCACCTGTTCCGCCATCAGCCGATGGGTGGTCAGCTTGCCCCCCACAATGGTGATGAGACCAGAGGGGCTCTCAACAACCTCGTGCTCCCGAGATACTGCGTAGGCGCTGCCCGGTGCCGTAATAAGCGGGCGCAGGCCAGCAAAGGTGCTGATGACATCACCCTGGCTGATCTGGGCATCGGGGAACGCGCGCCGTGCCGCATCGAGAAGATAGCCCACATCGCCCGAGGTAGCGGCCGGGTTGTCAAGATCGCCGCTGAAGTCGGTGTCCGTGGTGCCGATGAGGGCGAAGTCACCCCACGGGATGAGAAACACGTGACGCCCGTCGCGCGGCGAGTCGAACACCACAGCGTGGTTGCGGCACAGTCTCCCTCGATCGACGACGAGATGGATCCCCTTCGTCGGACGAAGCATCGCATGACCCGACACCTCGTCCATCGCTCGTACCTCATCCGCCCACACCCCGGTGGCATTGACCACCACCCTCGCTCGTGCCTCGATCTCGCACCCGCTTCGCTGATCAACGAGGAAAGCCCCGACCGCGCGCCCGTTCGCGGTCATCAGGCCAACTGCGCCGACGTGGTTTGCCACGACCGCCCCGTGCAGGTGAGCGGACTGGGCAGTGGTCAGCGTCAGGCGTGCATCGTCGACCTGGGCGTCGTAGAACCGTGCAGCTCCAAGCAACCCCTGCCGCGCGATCACGGGCTCACGCTGCGCCACCTCAGAACGATCCAGCCACCGATGACGCTGCACGTTAGCGAAAAGCCCCAACCCATCGTACAGCGTCAGGCCGAGGCGCAGCTTCCACGGGGCGGGCTTCTGCCCTCGGTAAAGGGGATAGAGAAAAGGGAGAGGTCGAACCAGGCGAGGTGCGATCCGCCGCATGACGCGCCGCTCGCGGCAGGCCTCGAACACAAGCTTGAACTGATAATACTCCAGGTAGCGAATCCCCCCGTGGATCAGCCGTGAGGAACGTCCGCTGGTGCCGCTGGCGAAATCGTCCTTCTCCACCAGGGCGGTGTGCAGACCGCGCATCGCCGCGTCGCGGGCGATGGCCACGCCGGTAATTCCCCCACCCACGACCAGCAGATCGAACTCGTCCCAAGCCAGACGGGTGAGGTTCTCCTGCCGGGCAGCGGCAGAGAACCGGCGTCCTGGAGAGAGCTCACTCATCGTCTTCTCGGGCGCAGGAATGACGAATCCGGGCGAACATCACCGTGCCTTCCGCGGGGATTACGCTGCGATCTGGTTCTACCCAGACAAGAGGACGCCCGGGTTCATTATCCCATCGGGATCGAGGCATTGCTTGACGCTTTGGAGCGTCTTGACGCCGGTCTGGCCGACCTCCTCCGCCAACCAGGGCGCATGATCACGACCCACCCCGTGGTGATGAGACAATGTCCCGCCAGCATT
>JAWLCP010000049.1:0-19673 GCA_041687115.1 Anaerolineae bacterium | reverse complement strand
CGAGGCGATTCGTCTCGCGGCCCAGCTCCGTTAAGCGTGAGCTCTCCTTCCGGGGAGAGGAATCAGTCTACCAACCTAGCTGATGGCGGCCTTCACGCGTTCCAATTGGTCTCTGACTTCCAGCAGTTCGTGCTGCGTATCCTCCAGGTACTGACGCTCAGCGCGAATGAAGCGGGTGTAGGGTGAGATCGCCTTCTCGATCTCGGTCAAGCAGCGTGTCAATTCCCGGTTGAACTGGGTCGTCAGGGCTTCCATCAACCGCTTACGAACGGAGAGGATCTTCTTGTGGAACTCCTGCTTGAGTTGTCGGCGCCTGGTGGGAATGACGAAGAGCCCCAGCACTGCCGCGGCCCCTGCCGCCACGATGCCGGTCACGTCGGCTGCAGCCGTCGTGGCAAGGGCGGTGATGAGGGCGCCCAGACCGACCGCGCTAACCTCCGCCAGGGCAGTACCGGCAACGGCCATCTGTAATGACTCGGCGACCCGCTTCGTCTCGACCTGATGATCGTAATCGGCCATCGCCTCCCGGGCCGACCGGCTCACGGTCCCAATCAGTCGGGCGCGATCGTAGTCGAACGTGCCACCCACCTGGCCCACGATCCTATCGGCGTGCTCGTCACGGCGACTCTGTACGTGCTCCATCACCGCCTGCCATTGGCTCAGGCTGCTGGCGATCAACCAGTCGATCACATCGTTGACCCGTGCATCGACCACTTGCGGAACGTCGGCGACAACCTGACGCGTGAATTCTTTCTCCAACTTGGCCTTCTGGATCAGGTCGAAGACTCGTGCCAGGCGCATGGTCTCATCGAAGTAGGCCATGCCCCGGCCCTCGAACTCGTAGAGCACGTTCTCCACATCCTTGAGACGGAAGCGGAACTCGCGTGCCATGTCCTCCTTGTACGTGGCAAGCTGCCGCTCGATGTCCTCCACGACGTCAAAGTCATGCCGGAGCAAGGCGAGCCGCCCATCGATCAACCGGTGGTACTTGGCGATCAGGTGAAGCCCCACCCCTAAGGGGTTGTTCAACTTGAGATAGATGCGCTCCTTCTGATCCAGCGTGGTGGCGAGGTAGTGCTCCAAAGCCGCAAGGCCGCTTTCCGACAACAGGGCAGCGTTGTCCTCCTGTTTTGCTCGGAGCGCCAGCCGAGACGAGATGGGAAACACCTTGGGCGTGAAACCAAGCAGCGAGCGTGCGTTTTCCGTGATGAATCGCTCGATGCTCTGCAACTCCTCAGGGTCGGATAAGATATCTGTCTTGTTGAGGAGGACGACGACTTTCTTACCCCAGCTGCGGATGCGTTCGAGAAAGGCGCGTTCGCTCTCCGTGAACGGGCGATCGACGGAGGTAACGAACAGAACGATGTCGGAGCGCGGCACGAACTCCTGTGTGATAGCCTCGTGTTGCCGCTGAATGGCGTTGGTCCCGGGGGTATCTACGACGTTGATCTCTCTCAGCAAGGGAACGGGCGCGGTGAATACATCCCGCGAGGACTCTACGGCCACCTTCTTGAACGCTTCCCCGTATTTCAGCAGGTGTATGCGCGTCGTGGTCGGCGTGACGCCCTCCGCCAATAACCGCTGTCCCAGTAGCGCGTTGATGAAGGCGCTCTTTCCGGCGTTGAACTCGCCTACGACCACAAGCAGGAAGAGCTCATCAAGTTGGCGCACGGAACGCTTCAGTGCCGCTTGATCCTCCGGCTCCGCACCGAAGCTGACCAACGTAGTCTGCAGGTCGGTCAGCCAGCGCCGCTCGGTCTTGAGCAGTTCCTGCTGTGCCTCCGTCAAGATCTTTCCCAGCATGGTATCTCCGATCTAGGGATCGATTCAAAAGAATGCGTAGCCATATTATAGCACAGGATGGTCAACCGGGGTAAGAGAGCTCGTGAACCCGGGAGGGGGACGTTGCCAAGTGGTGTCGGATATGCTACACTCAGAATCGTGTGTGGAGGACCGGTAGGTTAGCGAGAGCACTCTGTCAGTCTCCCGGCCTGCCCGTCTTCATTCTACGGCGTCTCGGAGGAGAACGATTATGTCCACACTGCTGTTGAAGCACGCCGAGTTGCTGGTGACGATGGAAGGGCTGGGCGAGGGCAACCGGCGCATTCCGGACGGGGGGCTGTTCGCACGCGACCACATCATCGAGCGGGTTGGGCCGACGTGGGCGCTGCCTGAGGAGGCCGACCGCGTCGTCGACGCCAGCGGGATGATCGTGCTGCCCGGTCTGGTGAACACGCACCACCACCTGTATCAGACCTTGACGCGGGCGCTGCCAGGTGCGCAGGATGCCTCGCTCTTCAAGTGGCTCAAGATTCTCTACGATGTCTGGGCCCGGCTGACGCCCGAGGCCGTCCACACCAGCGCACTGGTCGGCCTGGCTGAGCTGATGCTCTCGGGATGCACGACGGCCTCCGACCATCTCTACATCTATCCGAACGGCTGCCGTATCGACGACGAGATCCGCGCGGCGCAGGATATCGGCATGCGCTTCCAGCCCTGCCGGGGCTCGATGAGCCTGGGCAAGAGCGAAGGTGGCCTGCCCCCCGACGAGGTGGTTGAGGACGAGGATTTCATCCTCAAGGACACCCGGCGGGCCATCGAGACCTACCACGACCCGGATCCGTGCGCGATGGTCCGCATCGCAGTGGCACCCTGTTCCCCCTTCTCCGTCACGCCCGAGCTGATGCGGGAGTCAGCGGAGCTGGCCCGCTCCTACGGCGTGATGCTCCACACGCATCTGGCGGAGACGAAGGACGAGGAGGCGTTCTGCCTCGAGCGCTTCGGGCGTCGGCCGGTCGGTTACGCCGAACACCTGGGTTGGATGGGCAGCGACGTATGGCACGTCCACTGCGTTCATCTGAACGATGAGGAGATCGATCTCTTCGCCGAGACGGGCACCGGGGTGTGCCACTGCCCCAGCTCGAACATGCGGCTGGGGTCGGGGATCGCGCCGGTACGGGCGTTGCTGGACGCCGGTGCGGACGTGGCGCTGGGGGTGGACGGCTCGGCGAGCAATGACTCGTCCCACCTGTTGGCGGAAGCACGGATGGCCTTGCTGCTGCAGCGGGTGAGAGGCTATCCGACGGCACTGTCCGCCGAGGAGGTGGTGTGGATGGCGACGCGGGGCGGAGCGGCCGTGCTCGGGCGCGACGACATCGGGCAGCTGGCGAAGGGGAAGGCCGCCGACGTCATCGCTCTCCGGCTCCAGCGGCTCGAATATGCCGGTGCGCTCCACGATCTGTTGGCGCCGCTGGTGTTCTGTCAGCCACAGCGGGTCGATCTCTCGATCATCAACGGCGAGGTGGTCGTGGAGGACGGGCGGCTGCTGAGGCTCGAGCTGGAGCCGCTGATCGAGCGGCACAATCGGATGTCACGGAAGCTGGTGGTGGGGGCGTGAGGGCCCCGCCGGAAGATCCTGCAGGGAGCAGCGGATGACACAGGAGCTTGCCCGTGAGGCGCTCAGGGAGATTCTTGAGGCCGAGGATATTGAGGCGCTCTCGGTTGGTGATCTCGTGGCGTTGATCCGCGGCGAGATCGAGGCCTTTCTCCCCGACGGGGTCTACCGAATCGACCCGCGCAACGGCGATCGGATCCTCTACCATTCGTCCCGCGGCGGTCGACCGCACGACAACGTCCCGGAGTCGGTGGCGGACGTCCCGGAGCGAGAATGCATCATCTGCCAGGGGCAGACCACGGGGGTCGTCGACGTGGCAGAGCTGAGCGAGGGCTTCACGTTCATCAACAAGAACCTCTTCCCGATCCTCTATCCCTTCAAGCACGAGGAAATGCTCTCCGGACTCCACCTGCTGCAGTGGACCTCCTCGCAGCACGACAAGGACTGGCACAACATGCCGCTGGGCGATCGGATCATCGTACTGGAGCGGCTGACGGCGTTGGAGAGGACGCTTCTGGGCGGGGCGGATGAGCTGGCTCGCGGCGCCGGCGACGTGGATTGCCTCGGGCCGGGGCAGAGCTCGGGGGCCTTCGTGGTGATCATCAAGAACTACGGTCACCTGGTCGGCGGATCGCTGATTCACGGTCACCAGCAGATCGCGTTCAGCACGCTAATGCCACGTCACTTCGCGGACAACGCGCGTTTTGAGGAGGAACACGGCGAGACGTTCTCTGAGTATATGATGCGCAAGACGCCGCCTGAGTTGGTGGTCAAGGACTATGGGCCGGCGATCCTCCTGGTGCCTCCCTTCATGCGGCGGCCGTACGATATGATGCTGTTCCTCAAGGACACGGACAGGGTCTACCTGCACGAGCTAGAGGGGGAGGAGCTGGAGGCGGTGGCGGAGGGGTGGCACGACGGGATCCGGGCCATCCGTGAGATCATGCCGAGGGTTGGGCGGGAGATCGCGTACAACGTGATCACGAACAACGGGCCGGGGGCCGGCCTCTACTTCGAGTTCCTGCCCTACACTCAGGAGACCGGGGGCGTAGAGCATCTGGGCCTGCTGGTGTGCCAGGAGCTTCCGGAGCGGGCGGCAGCCCGCCTGCGGAAGATTATCTCCTGATCGCATCTGAGAGGGCGAGGGGGGTGACATGCACATCGGATTTCTGAACCCGCAGGGCAACTTCGATCCCGCCGACAGCTACTGGACCGAGCATCCAGATTTCGGCGGCCAACTGGTCTACGTGAAATCTGTGGCGCTGGCCATGGGGGAGATGGGGCACCGGGTGGACATCCTCACCCGTCAGATCATCGACCCGGAGTGGCCGGAGTTCTCGGAGCGGTTCGATGGCTATCCGGATGCACCCGACGTGCGCATCGTGCGGCTGCCGGCCGGGCCCGACGAGTTCCTGCGGAAGGAGCTGTTGTGGCCGTATCTGGTGGAGGACTGGGTGCCCAACGTCCTCGATTTCTACGCAGGCGCGGGCGGGCTGCCGGATGCGTTCACGACCCATTACGGCGATGGCGGCCTGTGCGGGGTGCTCATCGAGGATGATACGGGGGTTCCGTTCACGTTCACCGGTCACTCCCTCGGGGCGCAGAAGATGGACAAGCTGGACGTGACGCGCGATAACCTGAAGGAGATGGACGATCAGTTCCGCTTTGCACGGCGGATCGTGGCCGAGCGTCTGAGTATGAATCGCTCGGCGGTCAACGTGACCAGCACGGAGCAGGAGCGCTTCGAGCAGTACAGCCACCGGGCCTATCGAGGCGCCGTCGACGTGGAGGATGACCGGCGCTTTGAGGTCATCCCACCGGGCGTGAACCTGGCCATCTTCGGCGCCGAGACGCGCTCCGAGAGCGAGGAGGGGACCCGGGAGCGGGTGCGTGAGCGGCTGAGCCGGGATATCGACGAGGAGCGCCGGGATCTGCCGGCGATCGTCGCGTCTAGCCGGCTGGATCCGAAGAAGAACCACGTCGGTCTACTGCGGGCCTTCGCGCAGAGCGAACGCCTGCAGGAGAAGGCGAACCTGGTCTTCATCACCGGCGCTCTGGACGACCCGCTGCGCGATGACGAGGGGGCGGGCACGACCGAGCAGGAGGTGCTGGCGGAGATCCGGCACGTGGTGGAGGAGCGCGACCTGTGGGGGAAGGTCAGCGCGTTCGGGTTGCAGGGGCAGCCCGCGCTGGCGGCAGCGTATCGTCTCCTGGCGGAGCGGCGGTCGGTCTTCGCGCTGACGGCTCATTATGAGCCGTTCGGCCTGGCGCCATTGGAGGCGGCGGCGGCGGGGCTGCCGGTGGTGGTGACGCAGAACGGGGGTCCGAGCGAGAGCTTGCGGGAAGGGGAGACGGAATACGGGGTGCTGGTGGATCCGGGCGATGTGGAGGACATCGCCCGGGGGCTGGAGCGAGTCCTGGCTGATGAGGAGACGTGGGAGACGTTCGCCCGGCGCGGACGACAGCGTGTGCTCGATCAGTACACCTGGGAGCGAACGGCGGTGAACTACCTGGGGGTCATCGAGGAGATCGTCGACGCGCCCGAGGCGCGTCGCGCTCAGCAGCTCCTGGCGATCCATCCGTACTTCCGGGAGGCGAAGCCGGAGAACGACGTCGCTCTAGATGAGTTGAGGGATCTCTATTTCCCATCGGAGTCGTGAGGTGGAGACCCAGGGAGCGGAAAGGAAGATGAGGATTCAGGAAGGCGATCTGGACCTGCTGGCGGTCGGTGAGACGCTGGTCGACTTCATCTCTGAGGAGGAGACAGAGTCGCTGCGGGAGGCGTACACGTTCCGCAAGTACCAGGGTGGCTCGCCTGCCAACATCGCCGTGACCGTCGCCAAGCTGGGGGGTACCGCCGCCGTCGTCTCCAAGACGGGGATTGGCAACTTCGGTCAGTTCCTGAAGGCGGAACTCCAGCGGGCGGGGGTGGTCACCGATTATCTGGTGATGGACCACCTGGTGCATACCACGGTCATCTTCATCTCCCGGACGGAGGGGACGCCGGATTTTGAGGCTTTCCGAGCCGGCGACTACATGCTGGAGCCAGCCGAGGTGAGGGAGGAGGCGGTGGAGAGAGCCCGGGTGATCCACGCCTCGACGTTTGCCCTTTCACGGGAACCGTGTCGCTCGGCGGTGGAACGAGCTTTCCAGCTGGCCGAGGCACACGGCAAGATTGTATCGCTCGATCCCAACTACAGCCGTCAGATATGGCCGAACTACCGGGAGGCGAGGGACGTGCTGGAGCGGATGTTGGGCTACGCGACGATCACGAAGCCGTCACTGGACGACGCCCAGCGCATCTTCGGGCCCGGCGAGGAGCCAGAGGCCTACGTGCAGCGTTTTCACGACATGGGGCCGCCGATCGTGGTGTTGACCATGGGGGCCGACGGGATTCTGCTCTCCGAAGAGGGAGAGATGACGGCCATCCGGGCTCGGCCGGTGGAGGTGGTCGACGCGACGGGGGCGGGGGATTCGTTCTGGGCCGGCTTCTTGACGGCGCTCCTGGATGGGAACGCGCTCAACCGGTGTGCGCTGTTCGCCCGGGAGATCGTGGAGCAGAAGCTGACGACGGTGGGGCCGCTGCCGGACAACATGGACCGAAGGGAAGTGTATGCAAGGATCGAGGCGGGGCCAGCCGGGGACGATCGGTAGGCTGCTCTCGGCCGGCGCGCAGCCCGCCAGCGCGGTTTGCGGCTTCATGAGAGTCTAGTATAATGGCGTTGCAGCTGTCGCTGTGACGCTCTTCACCTACGGTCTGTCGCCGGCCAAGATGAGTTTATTCTCGCAGAGCACCGGAACCTTTCGAGCTTCCATAGTCCCACAGCCGCTGACATCCTTGGTCTGGGCGACCAGGACCGACTCACTACTTCGCCCTCCGCCCGACCCGTCTCGGTAGCCTCTTGAGGCAGCGCGGGAGCGTATGGCCGTACCCATCGGTTCAGCTAGTCCTCCGAGCGGCGGGCCGGCGTTGCCCCAGCGGGCCCGGGCACACGGTTCGTCGGGGCGTTCGTCTGCAGGCGTACCGGGGCTTGCCTCTGGATGCACCTCTGCGATGAGGCGATTGAGGAGATCGATGTCGGTCTGGCTCGAGAGGTCGAGTTGGGAGGAGCCGGTCTGCCTCCCGCCTAAGCGATGAAAACGTTGACTCTGGTTCGGCACGCGAAGTCGAGCTGGAAAGACCGTGGTCTTCCCGATTGCGCACGGCCGCTCAATAAGCGTGGACGGCGCGATGCGCCGATGATGGGACGGCGCCTGGCAGAGCAAGGCGCCGACGTCGAACGGATCATATCGAGCCCGGCGGCGCGGGCTACGGCAACGGCAGAGGCGCTGGCGGAGGAACTCGATTACCCCTGGGATGAGATCGTCATCGAGGAGAGGTTGTACGAGGCGGATGCAGAGGAGATCCTGACCGTCGTCGAGGAACAGGATGACTGGGTCGACCACGTGATGCTGGTCGGGCACAATCCTGGTCTCACACGGGCGGCCAATCTCCTGTCGCGGTCGATGATGGAAGACGTCCCGACGTGTGGAGTGGTTGAGTTGCGCTACGAGGTGGATGGGTGGGCTGAGATCGCGGGGGTGAAGCCGGTTCAGGTTCTGTTCGACTACCCGAAGAAGCGTCGACGGTGAGGATCGGGGCAACGCACGTGGATAGGTTCCGTGTGAGTTGTCGGCCCGATGTGCGGTGGTTAACGCAGGACCGCTTCGGGTGCTGCGGGTAGGCGAGCGGTCGGACTGATCGGGTAAGGAGCGGGAACATGGAGATTGAAGCGAAGTTCGCGGTCCCGGACGTGGCGACCTTCCAGCGGCTGCAGGCCGTCGAGCACGTCGCCGGCTTCTCTCTTTCGGCGCACCAGGTTCAGCAGGTCCGCGACACCTATCTGGATACGGAAGAACGTCTGATTCTGGCCAGCGGCTACGCCTGCCGTCACAGAGAGACGGAGTCAGAGGTCTTAATCACCCTCAAGGGGCTGGGGAGGGCCGACGGTGCGATCCACCGTCGAATGGAGTTGGAGATCTCCCTTCCCAGCTACGCGCCGCCGCAGGAGTGGCCGGATAGCCCGGTGCGGGACCTTGTGCTGGAGGTGACGGGTGGGGCGGATCTGATTCCGCTTTTTGACCTCCGACAGACGAGGGTGTTCCGCCGCATGAGTCACGGGGAGTTGCTGGTCGCTCAGCTGAGCCTAGACAATGTGCGCGTCACCGCTGGCAGAAGAAGGACCCATTTCGAGCTGGAGGTCGAGTTGGCTCCGCAGGGCGCGGCCAGCGATATGGCGGCGATTGTGACCTTCCTGCAGGACGAGTGGGACCTGGTTCCTGAGCCGCGCTCGAAGTTCGAGCGGGCACTGGCCTTCCTGGACCAGGATGGCCCGGGGGGCGCGGTGCTCAGCGCCCAGGAGCGAGCCCTGTGTGTGCAGATCGCGAAGCGAGACCACGCGTATGCGAGGAGGGCCCGTGGGCTGCTGCTTCTGGATGAGGGTGTCGCTCCGGACGAGGCTGCGGAGCAGGTGGAGCGGACGCCGCGCACGGTCAAGAGGTGGCTGCAAGTGTTTGAGGAGAAGCGGCTAAGCAGCTTCCCTGAGCGTATCCTGCGGGAAGTCCAGTCGACTCCGGCGGCGATTCTGCCTCACGTGCCGAGCCCGGAGGCGGATGAGACGGAGCAGGAGGAGACGTCCTCCCCACATGCTGAGCCTCAGCCGCTTAAGGCCCTGTTCAAACGGTACCTGGTGGATCGGGCTCACGCGCGCAGGGTGGCCGACCACGCGCTGACGCTGTTCGACGAGCTATCCCCCCTCCACGGGCTGCCACCAGAGCGCCGCCTCGTGGTGGAGACGGCGGCAATGGTGCACAACATTGGTCTGGCGTCCGACCCGGACAGCGATCACACGGCGGGTCGCGACATTCTTCTGACGCATCCCCCGAAGGAGCTGGATGAGGAGGAGCGCCTGATGGTGGCGCTGAGCACGTACCTGCACAGTGGAGGGATGACGCCTGAGAAGCTGAAGAAGAAGACATCGAAAGACGCGCTGCGCGGGCTTCCGACACGGGCACGAGAGCAGGCATTGGCTCTGTCCGCCCTGGTTCGCATGGCCGATGGGTTGGACTACTCGCAGACCCAGAGTAGCGGCCTGGGACAGGTGGTTCGGATCGGGGACCTGGTGGACATCGAGGTGACAGGTCCCTATGCTGCCATCGATGCCGCACGGGCGCAGGAGAAGGGCGACCTGTGGCGGCTGCTGTTTGAGACAGACGTGCGATTCCTGCCGGGACACGTGGCCAGGGATACGCTCGCTGTCCATGAGAAGGGGCGAGAGGCTGAGCCAGTGGTCGATCTGGTGCCGGAGGAGTTGCCCGCGCCTCCGCACCTCTCTACGGACGATACGATGGCCGAGGCGGCCCGCAAGATCCTCACCTTCCACTTCCAGCACATGTTGTACCACGAGCCGGGCACGCGGGCGGGTGAAGACATTGAGGAGCTGCACGATATGCGGGTCGCTACCCGACGGATGCGGGCTGCCTTCCGAGTGTTTGAGGACTATCTGGATAAGAAGCGGCTGAAGCCGTTCCGCAAGGGCGTGGGACGCACATGTGACAGGCTGGGCACGGTACGGGACCTGGACGTTCTGTGGGAGAAGACGGAGCGGTACCTTGATGGATTGCCCCCAGAAAGACGAGGCGACCTGATGCCACTCCGAGAGGCCTGGGAGGCCGAACGTGAGGAAGCCCGGGAGAAGATGGTCGCCTACCTGGACGACGCTCGCTACGCTCGGTTCAGGGAGCGCTCGGCCGAGCTTCTGCAGACCGGTGACGTCTGGGAGTCAGCGTCTCTGACGAAGAAGGGCGAGGCAGTCGCTTATCGACTGCGGCACGTGGTGCCGGTAGCCGTCTATGAGCGGGCCGCAGCCGTCCTGGCTTACGACGAGTGGGTAGACAGGCCAGATGTCTCGTTGAAGCGGCTCCATCGCCTCCGCATTGCCGGGAAGCGTCTGCGCTATACGCTGGAGTTCTTCGAGGAGCTACTGGCGCCCCAGGCGGGGGATCTGATCGGGCAGATGAAGCGGTTGCAGGATCACCTGGGGGATCTGCAGGACGCGCTGGTGGCGAGCGAGCTGCTCCGCGATTTTCTGACGTGGGGCACGTGGGGACATACTCAGGACAAGAAGGGAGCGAAGGTGCCGAAGGAGCCGATCGTCGCGCCCGCGGTGGCGGTCTACCTGGCGGACCGCCAGGCGGAGCTTCAACACCTGCTGCGCACCTTCCCTGACGTATGGGCCTATTTTCAGAGCCCGGAGTTCAAGCAGACGGTGGCGGTGATTGTGGCGCCGTTGTAGGCGCCTCGGTACAGCGGGAGGAGCGGCGCATGAGGCGCTCGGCCCGACGTTAAGGAGGAATCGGTGGATCTGGCTGTGGTGCGCGCCAGGCGTCAGGTGGCGAGGGGACCGATAGCTAGTGAGGGAATGGAGTGAACGGGGGGCGTGTGTACAAGTGGCCGAGAGCCCTGAAGTGTGGATCAATGGAGGTTGCCGATGGGGAGTCGATACAAGAAGAACGGGAAGATCAAGAATTCATATTATGAAGACGAATTGGCTAAACTCCAGGGGGAGCTGGTCAAGCTGCAGTATTGGGTGAGAGACCAGGGTCTGCGGGTGGTCGTCATCTTCGAGGGGCGTGATGCCGCCGGAAAGGGCGGGACGATCACACGGATCATGCGCCGCCTGAATCCCCGTATGGTGCGCGTAGTGGCGCTGCCGAAACCGAGCGACCTGGAGCAGCGACAGTGGTACTTTCAACGGTACATCGAACACCTCCCGGCGAAGGGCGAGATCGTACTGTTTGACCGCAGCTGGTACAACCGCGCTGGCGTGGAGTGGGTGATGGGGTTCTGCACCGAGGATCAGTATCACCACTTCTTACACGAGTGTCCCGTCTTTGAGCGCATGTTGGTGCGCGATGGGATTCTTCTGGTCAAGTATTGGTTCGAGATCAGCGCCGAGGTGCAGGAAGAGCGATTTCAGAGTCGGAACAAGGATCCTCGCAAGCTCTGGAAGCTCAGCCCGATGGATCTGGAATCTCGGGCCCGGTGGGATGAGTACTCGAAGGCGAGAGATGCCATGTTCGCGTACACGGACATCGACGAGGCTCCCTGGCACATCGTACGGGCAAATATCAAGAAGCACGCGCGCCTCAACTGCATTGCCCACTTGTTGACGATCATTCCTTACCAGGATCTAACCCCCGACCCGGTCGATTTCCCACCGCGTGAGCAGTCGGGGTATCAGCGTCCCCGTACGGCAGAAGGACTGAACTATGTCCCTCTTGTCTATGGATCGAAGTATGACGATAATTGAGGGGGTGGTCGATGAGCGGAGAGGTGGACAAGGAGAACGGCATGGAGACCTATGATGAGGACGGCATCATCACCCCGGAGTACTACGAGCAGGAGCTGCGCAGACTCCAGACGGAGTTGACCAAGTTGCAGTACTGGATCAGGGATCAGGGCTTGCGGGTGATTGTCCTTTTTGAGGGGCGTGATGGCGCTGGCAAGACGGAGATGATCGGGCAGATCACTCAGCGCCTCAATCCCCGTATGGCGCGGGCGGTGGCGCTGGGCAAGCCCAACGACCGGGAAAGGGAACAGTGGTATTTTCAGCGTTACGTCAAGCACTTGCCGGCGAAGGGGGAGACGGTCTTCTTCAACCGCAGCTGGTACAACCGCGCTGGTGTCGACTGGGTGATGGATTTCTGCACTGAGGAGGAATATCGCCACTTCCTGAATGAGTGCCCCCAGTTTGAGCGCATGCTGGTACGCGAGGGGTTTCGGCTGATCAAGTATTGGCTCTCGGTGAGCGCCGAGGAGCAGGAGCGTCGTTTCCAGAGCTGGATGCGGGATCCCAGGACGCGATGGAGACTCACGGCGATTGACCGCGAGGCTAGAAAGCGGTGGGTCCAGTACTCGAAGGCCAAGGACGCCATGATGACCCACACCAACATCGACGAGGCGCCCTGGTACGTGATAGACGCCGATGTCCACGAGCATGCCCAGCTGAACTGCATGGCCCACATGCTGAACCTGATCCCGTACAAGGATCTGACGCCCGAGCTGGAGACGCTGCCACCGCGAGAACAGGAGGACACAGGCTACGTACGGCCTCCTATGAGCCAACAAAACCTGGTGCCAAAGATATACGGCGGGGAGGCGGCGGCAGGGTGACAGGGACGGGAGTGGACAGGGGAACAGACGGACACCTGATGTCTGTCATCTTGCCCATCGCCCAAGGAGCGGCCTATGGGGAAGAAGGATAAGAAGAGCACAGATTCGGAAGCGCTGATCGACCTGCAGGATCCGAGCCTCTACGTCAACCGCGAGCTGAGCTTCCTGGAGTTCAACCACCGGGTGCTGGAAGAGGCGCTGGACGAGACCCACCCTCTGCTGGAGCGAGTCAAGTTCCTCTCCATCGCGTCCAGCAACCTGGACGAGTTCTTCATGGTCCGCGTATCCGGCCTGCGTCGACAGCTGCAGGCGGGCGTGCTGAAGCCACCGCCGGATGGCATGACCCCCGCCGAGCAGCTGGCCGCGATTCGACAGCAGCTGCTGCCGGAGCTGGCCGACCAGTACGCGTGCTGGCAGGAGGATCTGTTGCCGAAGCTGCGGAAGGCGGGGATCCAGGTTCTGAGGTACGATGACCTTCGGCGCAAGCAGCGCAAGCTGATGCGGACCTACTTCCAGGAGGAGATCTTCCCTGCCCTTACCCCTCTGGCCTTCGACCCGGGACATCCCTTTCCCCTGATCTCGAACCTGAGCATCAACCTGGCCGTGGTCATCAACGATGCGCGACACGGGCGGCGATTCGCTCGACTGAAAGTGCCCAGCACGTTTCCCCGTCTCCTGCGCATCCCCAGCGAGGAGGCCGCGGATGAGTACCAGAGCCTGGGGCTGGCACAGGCGATGTCGAACAACTTCGTCTGGATTGAAGAGGTGATCTGTGCGAACCTGGACATGCTCTTCCCCGGCGTGGAGGTGATCGCTGCTTATCCGTTCCGCGTGACGCGAGACGCTGACCCGGAGATTGAGGAGGACGAGGCCTCGGACCTGCTGGTCGCCATCGAGGAGAGCGTACGGAGGCGCCACTTCGGCTCGGCGGTGCGGCTGGAGATTGAGGAGTCGATGCCGGATGAGGTGCGCGGCATTCTGATCGCCAACCTGGGACTGGCCCCTTATCAGGTCTATACCGCCGAGGGTCCGATTGGGCTGGCCGACGTGATGGAGTTGATGGAGGTCAACCGTCCCGATCTGAAGGACAGGCCGTTTCAGCCAGCGGTACCGCCTCCGCTGTCGACGGAGGAGAACATCTTCTCCGTCATCCGCCGTCATAACATCCTGCTCTATCACCCGTATGACAGCTTTGATCCGGTGGTGCGGTTTGTCCGCGAGGCGGCGCGGGACTCAGAGGTACTGGCGATCAAGCAGACGCTGTACCGGGTGGGGCCGGACTCGCCGATCGTGGCCGCCCTGATGGATGCCCGCGAGAACGGGAAACAGGTGGCCGTGCTAGTGGAGTTGAAGGCACGCTTCGATGAGGAAAACAACATCGTCTGGGCCCGCTCACTGGAGGAGGCGGGTGTCCACGTGGTGTATGGCCTGGTGGGGCTGAAGACCCACGCCAAGATATGCCTGGTGGTGCGTCACGAGCGGGATGGGATACGGCGGTACGTCCATCTGGCGACCGGCAACTACAACGATGAGACCGCCCGAGTCTACGCCGACCTGGGCTATTTCACGTGCGACCCGGAGCTCGGGGCCGATCTATCCGATCTGTTCAACGCTCTGACCGGCTACTCCCGCAAGGATGAGTACAGGAAGCTGCTGGTGGCGCCGGGACGGATGCAGGAGCAGATCGTCGCCCGCATCGACCGCGAGATCGAGCAGCATGAGAGGAGCGGGGACGGGTACATCGCGTTCAAGATGAACTCGCTGGTGGACGAACACTGCGTCGAGGCGCTCTATCGTGCCTCCCGGGCCGGAGTGAAGGTGGATCTGCAGCCCCGTGGCATCTGCTGTCTCCGTCCGAGGGTGCCAGGTGTGAGCGAGAACATCGAGGTGACCTCGATCGTCGGACGATTCCTGGAGCACGCCCGGATCTATTACTTCCGCAACGGCGGCGACGAGGAGATCCTTACCGGCAGCGCCGATCTGATGCCGCGGAATCTCTATCGCCGGGTGGAGACGCTCTTTCCGGTAGAGGATCCGGCCTTGAAGGCCGCGCTGCGTGATGAAATCCTCAATATCCATCTGAAGGACAACCAGAAGGCTCGGCGGATGCTTCCCGACGGCACCTATGAGTGGGTGCAGCCTCGGGACGGCGAGCCGACGGTCGACTCCCAGTCGTGGCTGATCGAGCATCGGGGAATCTGGCATAGCGAGGAGTAGGTTGTGCGGGTTGCGCTGATCGGCGACGTGCATGCCAACCTGCCTGCTCTGGAGGCTGTGCTCGGACACGTGCGTCGGCACGGGGCGGAGGCAGTCTGGAACATCGGCGATTTCGTCGGCTACGGCGCTTTTCCGAACCAGGTGATCGAGCGGCTGAGACAAGAACAAGCGACGAGTATCGCGGGCAACTACGACCACCGGGTGCTGGCGTTCGAGAGGAAAAAAGGGAAGTGGCGGAAGAAGAAGCGGCCGGAGAAGTTCCTGGCCTTCCAGTGGGCGCACCACGTACTGACGGAGGGAAACCGGGCAACTCTCGAGTCGCTCCCCGGGGAGAGGGACCTACAGATAGAGGGTCTGCGGATCCTGCTGACGCACGGCAGCCCGGCGTCAGAAGATGAGCATCTGACGCCGGACACCCCGGAAGGACGGCTGCGGGAGTTGGCGTCGATGGTCGCGGCGGATGTGGTCATCGTCGGTCACTCGCATCGATCGTTCACGCGAGATGTGGACGGCGTTCGCTTCATCAACACCGGCAGCGTGGGCCGGCCGGACGACGGCGATCCACGGGCTTGCTACGCTGTCATGGAGATCGGACTTCCCCCCGATCGCCCCCCCCGGGTGACCCACTATCGAGTGGCGTACGACGTGGAACGTGCCGTGGCTGCCATCCGGGAGGAAGGGCTGCCGGAGGCGTTTGCCCAGATGATGATCCAGGGGTACGCGCTGGACGACGTGATGGAGGCACCGGAGGCGTGGGATACGCCGGATCTAGGCACGCTGCCCTGGGATGAGGCGGAGAGGGAGGGACGTTTGGAGGCCGTACTGCAGCTGGCGGAAAGCTGCGATTACGAGGCCCCCCACACGCACCATGTGGTGCGCCTGGCCCTGCGGCTGTTCGACGAGCTGCACCCGCTGCATCGGCTCGGTGCGGAGGAGCGCTTCTGGCTGCGGTGCGGCGGGCTGCTCCACGACATCGGTTGGATGGAGGGGCGCAAGGGGCATCACAAGGCCTCGCTGCACCTGATCCTGGAAGAATTGAATTCCTCGTTTGACGAGCGCGAACGTCTGATGGTAGGCTCCATCGCTCGCTACCACCGCGGCGCACTGCCCAGGGAGAAGCACGCTCACTTCGCCGCGCTGTCTCCCGTGGACCAGTATCGTGTGACCACTCTGGCAGCGCTCCTGCGGGTGGCCGATGGCCTGGATCGCACCCACCGTGACGTGGTCGAGGATCTCTCGTGTGATGTGTCCCCCCGGCAGATTGTGGTCCGGTGCGCTGTGCGTATGTACCCGGTGCCGGAACGGGAGTACGCGCTGGAGAAGGGGGATCTGCTGGAGCGGGCCTTCGACCGGGAGCTGCAGGTCGAGTGGTATCTGATCTGACCTCACTGGCGTGATCTCCGGTCACCGCGGAACTGGGCCCGGGCTGTTGAACCTCAGCGCGTGCCCGGCGGCGGTTCGTCGTCAGCGTGGCAGGGTTCCTCTCTGCCCGGGGATGCTTCAGAGCAGGATCGACATCCATCGCTGGTCCGCGTCGGGCTTGGCCGGAGAGGGTGCGTGCGGCATCAGCGGGTGACGCGCTCACCCAGAGCAGGTGCAAGCGGCCACTTCTCCAGCCGGATGACAGATTCTCCCTTCCGATGTATCATGGTGTCCAGCCGTTTCCGATCCGGTGATCGAGGGAGGGGAGCATCACATGCGACAGTACTCGACGGCGACGCTGCTCGTGCGAGGGGGCACGTTGGTGACCCCCGAGGGATTCTGGGAGGCCGACGTTCTCGCCCAGGGTGGGCGGATTAAAGCCGTTGGACGGGGGTTGCCCACCTACCACGACACGCGGGTGGTGGACGCTGAGGAGTGCCACGTCCTGCCCGGCGTCATCGACGCGCATACGCATATTCAGCTCGACACGGGCGTCTACCAGACGGCGGACGATTGGTTCGTCGGCACGCGCGCCGCGGCCTGCGGCGGCGTGACGACGGTGGTGGATTTCGCCACCCAGTTTCCCGGTCAGACGCTTCGTGAGGCGGTTGACGCGCGGCTGAAAGAGGCCGAGGGCGCGGTGATCGACTATGGGTTTCACGTGATGATCACCGATCTGCCGGCGGGGGAGGAGGACGAGATCGCCGATCTGGTGGATCTGGGTGCCCCCAGTGCGAAACTCTACACCACGTACCGTCCCAACTACTACGCCGACGATGCGACCATTCTGCGCTTGATGGAGGCCTGCGCCGACCACGGTGTCCTTCCGCTGGTTCACTGCGAGAACGACGCTCTGGTGACCGGCCAGACGGAGGCTCTGAAGGCTTCTGGGCAGACGAGCTGGCGGCACCACGGTCGATCGCGGCCCGCCCTGGCGGAGCAAGAGGCCATTCAGCGGGTGCTCTTTCTGGCCGAGGCGGCCGGATCTCCGGTCCACATCTGCCACTGCTCCACTGCTCGCTCCGTCTCGCTGGTGGCGGAAGCCGCGGAGGCGGGTCAACTCGCCACGTGTGAGACGTGTCCTCAGTATCTCCTCCTGGACAACCAGGTCTACGACGGTGCCGAGCCCTGGCGCTATATCCTCCAACCCCCGCTCCGCGATCCAGGGGAGACGGATCTCCTGTGGACCCTGCTTGACGCAAGGTACATAGGCCTGCTGTGCACCGATCACTGCGACTACACCAGGGCCCAGAAGCTGGCCGAGAAGGACTTCACGCAGACGCCGGGAGGCTTACCGGGCATGGAGACGCTTCTCCCGTTGATGGTTACGTACGGCGTGGCTGATGGTCGCCTGAGCTTCCCGCAGGTGGTTGAGCTGCTGTGTGCGAACCCGGCTCGTCTGTGGGGCCTGTGGCCGCAGAAGGGGACCCTCCGACCCGGATCCGACGCCGATCTCGTGGTCTACGATCCCGCGCCCGAGGGGGAGATCCGTGAGGAAGCGCTCCATTATGCGGCTGGCTACACGCCCTATGACGGTATGGCGGTTCAGGGGGAGGTCCGGGCGACCATCTCGCGGGGTGAGATCATCTATCACCAGGGGCACTTCACCGGGCGTGAGGGGCGGGGGCGGTTTGTGAGGCGCGAGCCTCTGGCGTGACGAGCCCAGCAGTGAACGCGCGACGCCACCATGCGGCCGATTTCGTGGCAGAGCCGGGGTGGCGTACGTTCTGCAGATAGGTTACCTGTCTGGTAGGAAGAGGGGTTGTTATGCACTTGTCCGATTTTCTCCCGATCGCCCGCGGCGACGAGGCTGCGGACTTGGTGCTGCGCAACGGCCGCGTGATCAATGTCTTCACCGGCGAGATCATCGACGCGGATGTCGCCATCGCCGAGGATACGATCGTCGGCGTCGGATCTGGCGAGTTCATCTCATTGGACGATGCCGCCAGGTTTGACGGCGAAGAGGAGGTTGATCTCGGAGGGCGGTACGTCTGCCCAGGGCTGATCGACGCTCACGTCCACGTCGAGTCGTCGATGGTCACCCCGCCACACTTCGCTCGCGCGGTGTTGCCGCGGGGTACCACCACCGTGGTCAGTGATCCCCACGAGATCGCCAACGTCTGTGGGGCCGATGGTGTGTGCTACATGCTCGACGTCTCCGAGGGGTTGCCCCTGACCCTGAACGTGATGCTGCCTTCGTGCGTCCCTGCCACGCATATGGCCACGGCAGGAGCGGAGCTGACCGCGGACGATCTGGCGGACCTGGCCGATCTCCCCCGCGTGATCGGCTTGGCCGAGTTCATGAACGTGCCTGGGCTGGTGTTGGGGGACCCAATGGCCGTAGCCAAGGTGGAGGCATTCCACGGCCGGGTGATTGACGGTCACGCGCCCGACGTGAGCGGACGGTGGCTCCAGGCCTACGTGGGAGGCGGCCCGGGATCGGATCACGAGTGCACCACGGTGGATGAGATGGTTGAGAAGCTGCGGCTGGGGATGATGGTCTTCCTCCGACAGGCCACCGGGGCGAAGAATCTGCGGGATTTGGTGCCTGCGGTGACCACGGCGAACAGCCGGCGGTGTGGTTTCTGCACGGACGACCGTCATCCGGCGGATCTGCTTGACGAGGGGCACATTGACCATCTGATCCGCTTGGCGGTCGCGGAGGGGCTTGACCCCGTGACCGCGATCCGCATGGCGACGCTGAATGCGGCTGAGTGGTTCCGACTGCGGGATCGGGGTGCCGTCGCGCCGGGGAAGCGCGCTGATCTGGTGGTGTTCTCCAACCTCCTGGATTTCCGCGCGGAGTTGGTCTTCGCTGGCGGCCGGCTGGTGGCCGAGAACGGCGAGTTGGCGGAGGCCTGGCCCGAGCCGTCGGTGGACGCCTCAGCCGTGCGCGGCACCGTGGACGTCGATTGGGATGAGGTGACCTTCGCCATATTGGCACCTGATCCGGGGGTGGAGACGATCGAGACACGGGTGATTGGGCTGGTGCCGGATCAGATCGTCACCGAGCACCTCGTGGAGGCCGTGCCGGTGCGGGGTGGGGAGGTGGTGAGCGACATCGAGCGAGACATCCTGAAGCTGGCGGTCATCGAGCGCCACCGGGGGACGGGGAACGTGGGCCTGGGCTTCGTGCGGGGCCTAGGACTGGAGCTGGGGGCGCTGGCGGGCAGCGTGGGTCACGATGCCCATAATTTGATTGTCGCGGGGTGCGATGACGCGTCGATGATGACGGCGGCGCGGCGGGTGGGGGGCCTGGGTGGCGGTCTGGTGGCGGCGGTGGGCGAGGAGGTGCTGGGGGAGGTTCCGCTGCCTATCGGGGGCTTGATGGCCGATCGACCGCTGGAGACGGTCCGCCGGGAGATGGATGATCTGGTGCAGGCAGCGCGCGGGTTGGGCTCGAAGCTCCACGATCCCCTGATGACG
>JAWLCP010000048.1:0-20559 GCA_041687115.1 Anaerolineae bacterium | reverse complement strand
ATGACCTACGCCATCTCCACCATGGGCGCCGATCACACCTCCGGCTACACCATCGCCCCGGAGATCCTGGCCTGCGGCGGGGATCTGGACCAGTTCGACGTGGACAAGGCAGACGTGGTGCGCGCATTCCAGCAGACCACCGCTTTCATCGACATGAGTGGCCACTGCCTCTTCATCGCCTTCGCCATCCTCGACATCGCCGAGGGCTTCGAGGGCTTCGTGGAGGAGTGCAACGGGGTGCTGGGCACCGACTGGACCGGGGACGACGTGACGCGCATCGGCCAGGAGATCCTCAATAAGGAGCTGGCTTTCAACCGCGCCGCCGGCTTCAACGAAGGGGACGACCGCATGCCCGAGTTCATGCGCTACGAACCGCTTCCGCCCCACGACGTGACGTGGGACGTGCCGGACGAGACGCTCGACGCCGTGTTCGGAGAGGCGTAGACAGCTGCTGCAGCGCGAGAACCGCCGGGCCTATCAAGGCCCGGCGGTCACGTGAGAGACGGTCCACGCACATCCCCCGCACTCAGCAGCTCATTCCGCGCCCAGGCGCGAGCCGGCCACAGCGGCGCGGGGCGCAACCCCTATCCTCAGGTAGACGCTGTAGAAGGGAAGCCCAGGCGGTCCGGCCTGCCCTGGCATCCCAGGAACTCAGGCCCCAACCGACCCCGGCTCGATGCGCAAGCGGTCGACCTCCAACCACTGGCGAGCGGGCTCCTGCAGGAGCCCCCAGCCGAAGCGCCCCCACGGCTTGACCACCATGTACTGATTGTCCAGCCACATCACGAAGCCCAGCGGCCCTCTGGGCGACGGTGCATCCTCCAGCACGGGGTCCCCGTCCACGTAGAACGTCGCTCGCTCCTCGCTCCAGTCGATGCCGTACGTGTGCCAATCGGTCATCGGGACTTCCACGCGCGACTCCCGCACGTTCAGCGCACGCTGAATGGGAGGCCAGAGCACCCGGTAGAAAGGGGGAAGGTTCATCAGCAGGGCCGCCGGCAGCGCCAGCGGGGCCAGCAGGAAGGCAGCGGGGCGGAGGGCATCGATGGTGGCCGCCTTCCAGCCCCGGCCCGGTGCGCCTGCGTCGAGCTTCAGGTCCGATGGCGGCGACCCGTAGAAAAACCAGATGGCCCTCGGGAGGGTCGGCACCCGCCTCTCGGTCATCAAGAAGGGATCGTTCCAGAAGCCGAAGCCAGCGGTCCCCGTCAACTGCTCCTCCGGATGGGAGAACCGGGCCCGTACGGTCAATCGGAGGGGTGGTCGCCAGGGGAACCGGCGGCGAGGGAGACCCTGGTAATCGTCAATCTGGGCGTTCGTGTACTCGGCCGAGGTTGTGCCCTGGTTCACAAACCGGAGCGTCGCATCGGTCCGCTCCAGCGAGCCCCCTCCTCTGATTTGCCGCCGCCAATAAGAATCGAGCTGGTTGGAGAAGTCGTCAGTCAAGGCCGGCATTACGAAGCTCGGCGGGTCACCTGGAGCAGGACGGTGTCGTCCGCGGTGTGGAGGTGGTAGAAGGCTCCCCGAGGTATAATGGTGAAATCGCCCGGCATCAGGCGAAGCCTGTGCCGGACAGTGCGCACGATGAGCTCGCCATCCGCGACGTAGAGCATGCGATCGTGGGCCACGGGGAGCTCGACGGGCCAGCGACCGCTCCCGCGCGCGATCTGGACTATGGAGTCCTCAATCCGGGCAATGGTGCGGAAGCGATAGGGCGCCTGAAGGCCATCAGCCTCCCCACGGATGTTCAGACAGGGCAGCCCTCCGTCATCCGCGGCATAGAGCCGGCGCTTGCCGTTCTTGCGGTTCGGCAGGAACCCGCACCGGAGCAGGATGACGGTAGCCCGATCCGCGGAGCGCGACCGGTGCCGGGTACCCTTCGGCACCACCGTCAACTCCCCCGACTCCAGACGCACGTCCCCGCACTCGCTGTCTACATGCATGGCGCCCTCGTAGACCCAGAAGAGCTCGTCGATATCCACATGTTTGTGGCGCTCGATCTCGCCTTCGCAGATGTACACGCTGACGAGGATGTCGTCAACGTAGGCAACATCGGCCATGAGGAACGGCTGGTCCAGGCGGGCAGCGATTTCCGGGATGTTGAACTTCGTGAGACCTGACATCGATGCGATTATACGCTGCGCCGATGCAGACGCAAGTGGGGGTGCAAGCCAGGATTCTTGTCACTGCTGAGTGACCTAAGTATAATCGACGCAGGCAGTTGCACGAGCATTGAGAGATCTCGACCTGATAGGTCGGACTTTTTGATGAACCGGGTCCTGGGACACACCGCCGCCCTCGACCGTTGGAGGATCGCGCCGATGTTGATTCTGGGCGAGGGCGTGAGTGAGCCACGGACGGTGAGGGCCGTACGCACCCCCGTCGCGCCCGCATGCGCCGCCGGCGGGGAGGAGATCGCCGTCGGCTTCGGGGAGGAGGGACAGGGAGGATCCTTCTCCACCGGCGAGCTACTGGACATGGAGTGACAGCATTGAAAGTCATCATCGATTTTGACGGGACGCTGACGGCGGAGGAGAGGCAGGCCGGGGCCCTGGCGGAGAGATCCCTCAGCACGCTGGCCGAGGAGATCGTCCGCGCACCACGCGACGAGATGGCCCGGGCGTACCGCACAACACGGGCGCGGCTGCTGGAGGCCCCGCACCGCTACTGGTGGGAGGTCAACGGGCTGATCGCCTCGTACTGCGACGAGGGTGCCTTCATCCTCAACACGACGACGCTACAGGTGATGCTGCGCGAGAACGAAGCGTACCTCCAGGCGGTGACGGCGGCGTTCCCGCAGGCGGAGTATGACCCACTGGTCGACTGCATCAATGTGCTCTTCCACCGCCACACAGCGGAGCTGTCCCCGGTCTTCCGGCCGGGCGCTCGCAAGGTGCTCACCTCCCTGATCGACCACCCCGGCCGCGAGCCAGTAGTCCTCACCAACTCGCTGGGCGACAAGGTGCGCCGCCACCTGGCGGCCCTGGAGCTGGAGTATGACGTCCCCGTCCTGGGCGACACGCGTCAGTATGAGATGGATCCGCACTGGACGAGACTGTTCCGCGATCCGGCGCTCGGCCAGATCCAGGTGTGGCCGGTATCCCAGATCCGGCAGATTGACCTCCGCCGCCCGGCCTACTACCGTGCGCTGGCGCAGGCTCTTGAGGAGGATCCGCAGATCGTGGTGGTGGGGGACACGCTCTCGCTTCCCGGGGGGCTGCCACTGATGATGGGGCTGCGCTTCTTCCTGGTGCGCACGCCCTATACGCCGGCCTGGTGTCTGGAGGCCATCGACTCCCATCCTCTGGGCCGGGTCCTCGACGGGCTCGGTGAGCTGCCGGAGGCACTTGACGCGCTGCCCGGCGATGCCCTGAGCGCAGGAGACGACACCGGATGAGGGAGTACCTGGAGACAAATGCTTGCTACAAGATGTTCCCCTTTCTGGAGCAAGATGACGAAGGATGGTGGCGGTTGAAGAAGAAGGAGACCCCCATCCCGATGACCTTCTCGCTGAAGGCGACCCGATGAGTAATTCGATGAGCGGAGACCAGCCCATGCAACGGGTTCGCTTACTCCACTTCGCCGACATCCACATCGGCATGGAGAACTACGGCGGCCTGGACCCGGAGACCGGCGTCAACAGGCGCGTGCTCGACTTCCTGGAGCGCCTCGACGAGCTTATCGAGTATGGGCTTGGCCGGGACGTCGACCTGGTGATCTTCGCCGGAGACGCGTACAAGCAGCGCCGCCCCAGCCCCACGTACCAGCGCGCATTCGCGAAGCGGGTGAAACGGCTTGCGGATGCTGGCGTGCCGGTCGTCCTCCTGGTGGGGAACCACGATCTACCGACGATGGTCCAGAAGGCCTCCAGCGTGGACATCTTCAGCACTCTCGAGGTGCCGAACGTCACCGTGGCGCGCACGGAAGAGGTCCACAGGATCGAAACCAAGCGAGGGCCCGTTCAGGTCGCGACGGTCCCCTATCCGGTGCGGCAGCGTCTCCTGACCCGCGACGAGTGCCGGGGGCTGATGATCGCAGAGTTAGACCAGGCGCTGCGAAGGACCGTCACGGAGAACATCGAGGCGCTGAAGCAAGGGCTGGATCCGGACGTGCCGGCGGTCCTGACGGCTCACCTGAGCGTCTCCGGCGCAGCCTACGGATCGGAACGGAGTGTGATGGTCGGCCGAGACGCCGTGGTGCCGAAATCGGCGCTCGACGACAGGGCCTGGGACTACGTGGCGCTCGGGCACATCCACAAGCACCAGAGCCTGAATGGGGACGATCAGCCCCCGATCGTGTACGCAGGCAGTCTGGAGCGCATCGACTTTGGAGAGGAGAACGATCCCAAGGGATTCTGCTGGGTGGAGTTGGGCTGCGGAGAGGCGGCGGAGACCACCTGGGAGTTCGTCGAGGTGGACGCCCGGCCCTTCGTCACAGTACGAGCGGACGTGCGCGAGGCCGACGACCCGCTGCAGGCCCTGAGACGGGAGATCGAGCGCCACGATGTGGAGGGCGCCGTCGTGCGGCTCCTGGTGAAGCTGCGCGCCGACCAGGAACCGGCGATGCGAGACCGTGAGCTGCGCGAGCTGCTCTCGGACGCCTACGCCATCGGCAGCATCGCGCCGGAGGTCGAGCGGAAGGCCCGGGTGCGCCTGGGCGGGCAGATCCCCGAGGAGATGACGGACCGCGAGCTCCTGGCAACCTATCTCGAGCTCAAGGAGACGCCGCCAGAGCGGATTAAGTCGCTGCTAGAGCATGCGGAGGCGATCTTCGAGCAGGAGGAAGCACCATGAACAAGACACTCTGCCGCCTCCTCCTGGGAGTGACAGTGGCGTGGGCCGGGCAGCTGTCGCTTGGCTGCGTCTCGGACGCACCCCCGGCCCACTCTCCGCCGGCGACGCCCTACCCGTCTCCCCCCACCCTGGAGGCAGGGCCCGACCCGTCCGGGTACGTCCAGAGTGGAGATACCGAAGGCGGCAGTCAGGTGGCACCTGTTGAACGACCGTCCTCCGCGCCCCCCGTCGCCGGGGAGGCAGGGCCCGACGCGTCCCGGTATGTTGAAAAAGGACACGCCGACGTCGGGTCGGATCTGGCGGCCGGGGCCGAGCCTTTGTCCGCGCCGCCCGACCCCCTCGCCGCAGAGGTAGGGCTCAACCAGGCCTGGTACTTCAAGCAGGGCTACACCGATGACGCCACCGACCTGCCCCCCATCGCGCTGGCCCACTTCCCCTCACCCACGCCGGCCCCGCGGATACAGGTGACCGACGACCTCGATCACCGCGTCTTCCTCCCCTTCCTCGAGAAACCGAAGAGGGCCGAGGCACGCGCGCTCTGGGTGACGCGCTGGGACTACAGCAGCGCAGCTGACGTCGAGACACTGATGGCGAACGCCGCAGGCGCTGGGTTCAACATCGTGCTCTTCCAGGTGCGAGGCACGGCGGACGCCTACTACGCCTCCACCCTGGAACCGTGGGCCGCTCGATTGACCGGCACGCTGGGCGGGAACCCCGGCTGGGATCCGCTCCAGACGGCCGTCAACGCCGCTCACGCACGCGGGCTGAAGCTCCACGGGTACATCAACGTCTATCCGGTGTGGCTCGGCGAGGTAAGCCCCTCACAGTACGCCAACCCAAAGCATCTGTTCTGGACGCTCTCGGAGCGCTACTACCGCCCCCTGGATCCATACCCAACAGGGGCATGGCGGGTCTACGGCTCGGATTACAGGCCCATGCTTCTCAACGCAGGCTACCTGTACGCCACGCCGGCCATCCACGACATGGACGAGCACCTGGCGGCCGTCGCCAAAGACATCGTGACCCGTTACGCCGTCGACGGCGTACACCTGGATCTGGTTCGGTATCCTGGCCGGGGCTACTCGTACGACCCGACGACTGAGGCGGCCCTGGCACCGGGCACCGTCTCTCGGGCCGATTGGCAGCGCGCGCGGGTGACTCAGCTCGTCAGTCGCATCTACGCCGAGGCGATCCTGCCGCGACCAGACCTGTGGCTGTCGGCGGCGGTATGGCCCGTGTATCAGAACCGTTGGGGATGGAACTGCACGGAGGGGTACAGCGACTACTACCAGGATTCGCAGGGCTGGATGAAGGGCGGCGCCATCGACGCGATCCTGCCCATGATCTACCCGGCGGACGTCTTCAAGAGCCCAGGGACCTTCACACCCGATCAATTCTCACTGCTGACGTCCGATTTCCTGAACAACGACGGCGGTCGCCACGTGCTGCCAGGCATCAGCGCGCAGTACGCGAGCTTCGAGGAGGTTGCGCAGCGCATCGCTATCGCCCGCGACCTGGGCGCGCCGGGTCAGGCGATCTTCTCCGCCCGGCTGGTCGCCCAGAACGACTACTGGGGCGACTTCGCAGCCGGTCCATACGCCAGCCCGGCCAGCGTTCCCACGCTGTCCTGGCGACGGTGAGGAACGCGGAGTACCACGGGGCTCTCCCCGGGCGGATGGGCGGCCAACTGCTAGGCGTTGCCCTGTAGGAGGGTCAGTGCCCGGGGGTCCAGGGAGAGCACGAGGGATTCGCCCGTCGGAGGGAGCTCCGCACCCGCAGGGAGCACGAACGTCAGGTCGACACCGCTCCTGTGGCGCACGTCGAGCTGGTAGCGGTCGCCGCGGAAGGAGCGGCCGGTGATCTCCACGTGAACCTGATTCGGCCCCTTTCCTCCTACCCGGGCAGCCTCGGGCCGAATGAGCAGTTGGACCCGCCTCCCCCCACCGCGCCCGGCATCAGCGTCCGCCGCCTGCAGTCTGCCGAGCGGAGTCTCGACTCGCCCGCGCTCCACGACGCGTGCATGAAGTAAGTTGGTGAGACCCAGGAAGCGAGCGACCCACGTCGAGCTCGGATGTCGGTAGAGGTCCTCTGGCGTCCCGATCTGCGCCACCTCGCCCGCGCGCATCAGGACCACACAGTCCGCGATGGCAAAGGCCTCCTCCTGGTCGTGGGTCACGGTGATGACGGTCACCCCCGCTCGATGAAGGATCTCGGGCAGCTCGTCCATCAGTCGCTCGCGAAGGGCCCGATCCAGGGCCCCCAGGGGCTCGTCCAGCATCAGCAGACGGGGCTGAGGGGCCAGGCTGCGGGCCAACGCCACCCTCTGCCGCTCCCCACCGGAGAGCTGGCTCACGTCGCGGTGCTCGAAACCCTCCAGCCCAACCAGGGCCAGCGTCTCGGTCACCCGCTCCTCGATGGACGGGCGGTCGAGCCCCTCCATGCGCAGCCCGAAGGCGACGTTTCCAAACACGTCCTTGTGAGGGAAGAGAGCGTACTCCTGGAACATCAGCCCGAACCCGCGTCGGTGCGGGGCCACGTGGGTCACGTCCTTCCCGTCGACCCATACGCGACCGCGATCCGGCGACTCCAGACCGGCGATGAGGCGTAGAAGCGTCGTCTTACCGCAGCCGGAAGGACCGAGCAGACCCCGTATCTCGCCCTCCTCAACCGTAAAGCGGACGTCGGTCAGGGTCCAGCCATCAGGGTACGACTTATGGATTCCGTCAAGTTCAAGTAAAGGCATTCGGCCGGCTGACCATCCGCAGCATTGGATCCCCACAAGAGACGAAAGGCAGTACGGGACTGCCGTGCATGCTCAACGCATATCATAGCTCAAGAGTCAGAACTCGCCCATCTCGCCCACACGGAAGCGCTCAATGACCAGGAAGCCCCCCGTGCAGACAAGCATCAACAGCGTCGACATGGCCAGCGCCTGACCATAGTTGACTGAGCCCGGGCGACCCAGGAAACGGAAGATGGCCACCGGCATGGTCGGACGCTCCGGACGGGCGATCAGACTGGTGGCGCCGAACTCCCCCATGGAGACCGTGAAGGCAAACACCGCCCCCACCACCATTGCCCGCGCCACGATGGGCAGGTCGACCTCGAGCCAGACCCGCCACGACGACGCGCCCATCACCGCCGCAGCCTCGCGCAGCTGGGGCTGAATGGAGCGGATCGCCGGCAGCACGCTGCGCACCACAAAGGGAAGGGCAACCAGGGTGTGGGCCAGAACCACCAGCAGGGGCGAGGTGCGCAGGTTGAGCGGCGGCTCGTCGAGCGCGACGATGTACCCCAACCCCAGGGTCACCGCCGACGTGCCGAGGGGCAGCATCAAGATCGGGTCAAGCATCCTCGGCAGCCAGGCGAACATCCCCCCCTGGTCGGTCAGCGAAGAGGTGGCCACCTCACCGGAAGCGCGGACAGACCGACGGCTGAGGACGCCGGCCGCCATCAGCCCCAGGATGATCGACAGCACCACCGTTGCCAGAGCAAAGCCCACCGAGTTTCGCACGGCCGCCACCGGCGGCACGTAGAAGACCGAGCCACGGGGATTGCGGAACAGCTCACGGTAGAACGTGAGCGATACCCCCCCGTCCAGGGTCAGTGATCGCTCAACCAGCGCGATGAGCGGCGTCACCAGCAGCACGACCATGAGCACCACGTTGGCCGTGACGAAGCCGACCTCGCGCCAGCCCTGCGGCCGGCGCTGTACCGCCCGACGCGACCGCAGCTCCACCGGCAGCGTCGTGGATGCCTGCAGTCGCGTATACACCATCATCAAGCCGAAGGTAAACAGAATCTGAATCACGGAGAGCGCAGCCGCCAGTGGCAAGTTCAGATAGTGCACCGTCTGACGATAGATCTCCACCTCCAGCGTGGCAAAGCGCGGCCCTCCCAGCACCAGGATGACGCCGAAGCTGGTGAAATCGAAGATGAAGACCAGAACCGCTGCCGCGGTCAGGGAGGGAACCAGGAGCGGCAGCGTCACCTCGGCGAAGGCCCGCCACCGGCTGCTGCCCAGCATGCGGGCGGCCTCCTCCAACTGCGGGCTCAGATTCGACCAGAAGGTCCCAACGATGCGCAGGACGAGGGTGTAGTTGTAGAAGACGTGGGCAAGGAGGATGATGGCCAGCGTGTGCTGCAGATCCAGCGGCGGCCGGTCGAGCCCGAGCACGCGCATGAGGGTGAGATTGAGCAGCCCTCGGGGGCCGAGAAGCGCCGTGAAGGCGAGGGACACGACCATGGTGGGCAGCACAAACGGGACGGTGGTAAGCGCCTGGATGACGGACTTGCCGGGGAAGTCGTAGCGCGCGAAGACGTAGGACGCGGGAAGCGCCAGCAGGAGGGTCAATAGCGTGGAAAGCGTCGCCTGCCAGATCGTGAACCAGAGTGTCTCCAGGTGGCGAGACGTCTGGAAGAGCCTGCTCAACGGTTCCAGGCTGACCTGCCCCTGTGGCGCAAAGGAGAGGGTCAGGATGGAGGCGAGGGGGTAGAAATAGAAGAGAACCAGGAACGAGAGGAGAATGGTGTAGAACAGGAGACGGACGAGACGAGGCAAATGCAGTACGCCCACTCCGCTCTCGACCGCCCGCCCACCCACGCTCACGCCCTCCTACGGAAACACCGTCTCTGTCCAGGCATCGATCCAGGCCTCGCGGTTCCTCTCAATGGCTGTGTATTCGATCGTAACTGGATTCTGGGGGATGACGGCGAACTCGGCGAAGACGTCAGGCAGCGCGGCGTTCTCGTTGGCCGGGAAGACGAACATGTGGAGGGGAATGTCCTCCTGGAAGGTCTCGCTCAGCATGAAGTCTACCCACTCCCTGGCCAGATCGGGGTTCTGGGCCCCTTTCAGAACGCCCACGAACTCGATCTGGCGGAAGCAGCTGCCATCGCCAACCACGACGCCGGTGGGCGCCTGCTCGAATGGCTCATCGGAGAAATGGACCTCAACCGGCGGGCTGCTGGCATAGCTTACCACAATCGGGCGGTTCCCACTGCCGCCGGAGCCGTACGTGAACTGCTCGTAGTAGGCCTCGCTCCACCCCTCGGTGACCGATACATCATTGTCCCGAAGGTCGGCCCAGTAGTCAAGCCAGGTGTAGTCGCCGCTCTCTCCGAAGTGCCCGATTGTGGTGAGCATGAAGGCCAGCCCGGGCGAGGATGTCGCCGCGTTCTCCACGACGGTCAGGCCCCCAAACTCAGGCTCCGTCAGATCCTCAAGGCCAGTCGGTGGCTCCAGATCCTCAGACTCGAACCAGGCCCTGTCGTAGTTGAGGCAGACGTCGCCGTAGTCAACGGGCAACGCCCGGTGTTCGTCGTCCAGCAGCAGGCGGCTTGGGATGGCTTCCAGCATCGGCGATGGGTACGGCTCAAAGATGTCGGCCTCCAGGGCGCGGCTGAGGAGGGTATTATCGACGCCATAGAGAACGTCCGCCAACGGGTTGCCCTTGCTGAGAATCGCCTGGTTCAGAGCGACGCCGGCGTCGCCTGCCTTGAGAATCTCCACCCTGGCGTTGTGCTGCGACTCGAACGTGTGGAGCACCTCCTCGCTGATGTCGAAGCTGTCGTGGGTCATGAGGCGCAGCTCACGCTCCGCAGGCTCAGTCGATGGCCGCGTCCCGGTGGGTTCTTCCGTCGGGGTGACCGCAGGTGCACAGGCCACCAGCAGAATCAGAATGGCGAACGTCAGTCCGGTCACGCGTTCCATGGCTTCCTCCCGGTCACTCGCTCACGTGCGTCACGACACAGAGGAGCAGCCCCTGCCGCACGCACACAGAGGCCCGCTCTCCCGTAAGGACGTTACTCACCCCTCGGGTGGCTCCAAGACGAAGCTCGTCATCACAGAGAGGCCACTCCAGACCGCTGCTGGTGATGCCCGTCGCCTCACCACCAAGCGGAATCAGAGAGACCGTATCGCCGCACTCCCCTTCGATGAGGGCCTCGTCGCGGATCAGAAAGGCCTCCTGTTCCCCCTCCAAGATGCGGACGTCGACTCCGCGCAGCTCGGGCAGCGTCAAGAGCAAAATGTTCGCCAGCGTCTGATCAAGGCGTCCTCCCAACGCCGCCACGATGAGGATGGAGGACACGCCTTCGGCCACGGCACGGCGGAGGGCAAGCTCCAGGTCAGTCTGGTCCTTGCGGGGAGAGAAACTGGCAATCTCCACACCGGCGGACTCCAGGCGCCCCCGCTCGTCTAACGTGAGCGAGTCGAGGTCCCCGACCACGAGCTGCGGGTCGGCCCCCACTTCCCACACATGGCGCGTGCCCCCGTCGACAGCGATGATCAGATCGTCTGGGCGCAGCAACTGCCGCACGCGCCACGGAGCGCCGAACGTCCCATTGGCAAAGATGACCGCACGCATTCAGATGCCTCACACCAACAAACCGCCCCAGCTAGAGGGGACGGTTCAGCCAGGAGCTACAGCGGCCCCTCGCTACGGGTAGACCCGCGTCAGAGTGCGCGGGAACGCGATGGTCTCTCGCAGGTGGTCGATGCCGCAGATCCAGGTCACGGTTCGCTCGACGCCCAACCCGAAGCCGGAATGCGGCACGGAACCATAGCGACGCAGATCGATGTACCATTCGAATGCCTCACGGGGCAGCCCCCACTCGTCGAGGCGTTGGAGCAGCAGATCCAGATCCGAAATGCGCTCCGATCCACCGGTGATCTCGCCGTACCCCTCCGGAGCGAGCAGATCGACACTCTTGGAGACCTCGGGTCGCTCGGGCCACGGTTCCATGTAGAACGCCTTGGCCCTGGTGGGATACCCGTAGACGAAGACGGGCTTCTCGAAGCGCTCGGTGAGCTCCGTCTCGTGGGGGGAGCCGAAGTCATCGCCCCACTCGATCTGCAGCAGCTCCTTGAGCTCAGGATCGTCGGTCCCTTCCCGAATCTCGGAGATGATCTCCAGTGCTTCATCGTAGGAGATCCGGGGGAAAGGAGGCTCCACCTGCTGCAGCCGGCCGGTATCACGGCCCAGGAGCTCCAGCTCCTCTGCCCGTTCCCGTAGGCAGGTCTGAACGATGCTGGAGACAAACTGCTCCTCGATCTCCATCAGTTGATCCATGTCGCAGAAGGCCGCCTCCGGCTCCACCATCCAGAACTCCGTGAGGTGGCGGCGGGTCTTCGACTTCTCCGCACGGAACGTGGGGCCAAAGCAGTAGACGCGTCCGAAGGCGTAGATATCCGCCTCATTGTAGAGCTGTCCCGACTGCGCCAGGTAGGCGAGATCGCCAAAATAATCGGTCTCGAAGAGCGTCGTCGTGCCCTCGCACGCCGCCGGCGTGAGGATGGGCGTGTCCATATTGACGAAGCCATGATCGTCGAGCCAGTCGCGAATGGCCCTGATCACGGTGGCCCGCACGCGCAGCACAGCCCACTGCCGCTGTGAGCGGATCCACAGATGCCGGTTCTCCATCAAGAAGTCGACGCCATGCTCCTTGGGCTGGATGGGATACTCCTCCGCAATCTGGAGAACCTCCAGCTCGTCGACCCCCAGTTCGTACCCTCCCGGGATGCCAGGCGCCCGCTCGTCCTGGCGCACGGAGCCGGTGACCACGACGGAGGACTCATACGTGAGCGACTGTGCCGCCTCGAAAAGCTCCGGGGCAACGTTGTCCCGAAACAAGACACACTGGGCGAAGCCCGTCCCGTCGCGAATCCAGACGAATATCAGTTTGCCCGTATCCGTGCGGTTGTAGACCCAGCCCTGGAGCGTGACCTGCTCTCCTTCGTGCTGGGCGATATCCTGGATGCGAATCGTCTTAGGCATGGTGGAATCTCCTCCTCTGTGGCCAGAACTGGGCAGGATCCGGATGCCGCGGCGTCACAACGTGCAGACCCGGCAGCGCCAGCTACTGCTGATGACTTACCGGGATGAAGATGCGGAAGGGAAGGGTCTCATACGCCTGATTCAGACTCAGGTAGTCGCGGCTCCAGCCGCCAACCGCGTAGATGGTAGCTCCCAACACGGTCACGCCCGGGTTGCGCCACTCGCCAACGAGCGGGGTTTCGACTGCCTGCCACTCGCCCTCACCAGGATTGTACCGCTCATTGAAGCCGAGGTAGCTGGACCAACCGCCCCCTCCCACGGCGTACAGCTGCCCTCCAATCGCCACCAACCCCATCCCTCCGCGTCCCACGCTCAGGGGAGCACACTCGCTCCAGCCCCGCCCGGTGGGGTCATACGACGCGCAGACGGTCAGCTCTTTCGTGCCGTCGTAGCCACCCACCACGTAGATCCGACCAGCCAGGGACGCAGCCCCGGCGAAACCTCTGGCCACATCCATGGAAGGGAGGACACTCCAGTTGTCGGCTGCAGAATCATAGGCGTAGGCAGTGGAGACGTATTGCTCACCGTCCCAGCCGCCAAAAAGGTATAGCTTCTCTCCCTGGGCGACCAGGGCGTACGCGCACCGCGGCTGGGGCAGTGGACTGACCTGGCGCCAGGCATCGGCCTGCGCATCGTACACCTCGACCGCCCGCACCGGGGTGCTCTCGGCGTCGCACCCTCCCGGGACGTAGACCTCGCCCCCGATGGTCGCGGCACCGACGTACGCGACGGGCAGCGGCTTCTCCGTCAAGGGCGTCCAGACATCGCCCTCCGGATCGTAAGCCTCCACCGCCCGGGTGACGCCCTCCGGCGTCTGGCCCCCTATCGCCAGCAGACGGCCGCCCACCGCCGCCAGCGCCAGGTGGGCGCGCCGTGTCGGCATCTGGGCACGCTCTTGCCAGGTGGAGTCACTATTCTGGGATGCCCCGCCGACAAGGGAGGACTGAGACCGATCGAGCGGGAGATCCAGCCCGGTGCCAGCTTGAGACTGAGAGCGGGGCCAGGTGATCACGACGGCAAACACCACCATCAGCAGTGCGCCAAGGAGCGCCACGCGTTTGGCCCAGGGCAGCGGCGGGGGAACCGGTGCTTGGACAGATGCCTGTTCGTCGCTCGAGCTTTCCAGCGGCGCCTGAGCCGGCTCTTCGACGCTGACCCAGCCCTCGCGTACGGCGATCATCGTCGCTTCAGTGCGAGAGTCGGCCTCCAGCTTGGTATAGATGTTGCGCAGGTGGACCTTGACGGTGTTCACGCTGATGAACAGCCGCTGCGCCACCTCCCGGTTGGTGATGCCGGTGGCTACCAGCTCAAGGACTTCCCTCTCGCGATCGGTTAGCGGTTCGCCGTGTTCAGCCATTTCAGTGTGAGACAGACTCAGAAACTCGAGCGATCCAGGACAAAGCGATTATAACACGGGGGTCGGTGCACAAGCAAGCGTCACGACGGCCAGATCCCCGCCACCGCCGCCTCAACGCACTGCTCGACCGTTCCGAAGCGCACCAGGAGCCCGGCGTGTGAGGGCACGTACCAGGCGCCCTTGGCAGATGGGGTTGCCAGGGTGCGGAAGCGCAGCTCCTCCATGGGAGCGACCACGACGCACATATCGGCCACCACGCGCCCACCGCTGGCCTCGATAGCCCCCACCAATCCCTTCGCCTGGGCGCGCTCTCGCGTCCTGCGCGCCGTCGTGACCCACAGCGCCGACGATACCCGTCGCCCGTCCAGCAGCCGCGCGATCCGCGCGATCTCCTCCAGGCCCGCATGAGGGCAGCCGAACCAGACCAGGTCGATCTCCTCGACATCGGCGTTGAGCGCCGCATAGGCGGGCGCCAGATCCGACACGGCCAGGGTGTGGTGGCCGGGTATCAGGGTGTCTGGACGGTCGGCCTCGGGGGTCACGCCAGACACGTGGTAGAGGGCGACGGCGCCACTGGCGGCCATGGCTGCCCCCAGCGCTCGCAGGTCCGCCATGGAGCACCCCCTCAGGCCCTCGAACAAGGGAACCCTGTTCCGGGCGTCCTTCCCCACCAGGTACCCCAGTGCGCCATAATCAGCGACGGACTCGATTGGACATCGAACCTCGACGCGGAGCGACGCACGACGGTTCTCGTCCAGGTGAAGGCCGTAGGCAGCCGTGCGCCCCGTGACAGCAGCGGCCAGAGCGCTCGGTCCGCCCTCGCGATTGGTTCGCGCTCCCAGCACTGAGTTGGCATAGCTGACCGCCGACGACTCGGCCCAGGCGACGTGTTCGCCCAGGCGGGGCTGGTTACCAACCAGGTAGGGTGTGCACGTACAGGTGGGGAGCACCCCGAGCGCTTCGTAAGCCTCCACGACGGCCGTCTGCCGCCGGGCAAAGGCCTCCGAGAAACCGAGCTCCTGCCAGCCCCCCAGGTCGACACCGGCTGGATTCAGGGTGGCGGGCACGCGAGAGCGGGCCCCCTGATCTTCCCACTCACGGAGGAACTCGAGGCCGGCCTCACCCAGGTTGCGGTAGCTGACCCCGGCCACCTGCACCGAGCTCACCGGAACCAGTCGCTGAGCATCGTAGATCCGCCCGAGCGCGACGATGATCTCCATCGCCTTCGCTACGCCAGGGCCGGAATCGCCCGCCAGCATCGCGCGTTCTTCGGCCGTAAGCTCCATAGGTCAAGGTTCTGCTGACATCGCGGACCGGGAATCAGAGGCTCAACTGGTAGACCGCACGGCGGTCCCAACCAGAGAGCTCGGCGACGCGCTTCGCGGCATCGGGACGGCGCACGCCCTCCGCCAGCAGGTCTTCGAGGGCTGCACGGACCTGCTCCTCATCCCAGCGCTGCTCTTCCTCGGGCACGCCGCCGATGACGACTGTGAATTCGCCGCGGGGCTCCTGCTCTGCGAAGTAGGATCGCGCCTCCGAGACAGTGCCGCGCCAGATCTCCTCGTAGACCTTGGTCATCTCCCGGCAGAGAGCGAGCGGCCGATCCCCCAGCACCGCCTCCATGTCGGCCAAGCTATCGCGCAGGCGATGCGGCGTCTCGAAGGCCACCAGGGTATGCTGCTCTCGCGCCACCTCGTCCAGCAGACGGCGGCGCCTGCTTCGCCGTCGCGGGAGATACCCCAGGAAGAGGAAGGTATCGGTGGGCAGCCCGGACACGACCAGGGCTGTCACCGGCGCAGTGGGACCAGGCACGGGCACGACGGAGTATCCCCGCTGAATGGCAGCCTGAATCAGCTCATAACCAGGGTCTGAGAGCCCTGGCATCCCCGCCTCGGAGATGAGGGCCACGTCCCCACCATCCAGGGCTTCGAACACCATGTTCAGCTTCGCCAGCTTGTTCCCCTCGAAGTAGCTCGTTGTGGGGGTATCGATGTCATAATGGCTGGTGAGGAGACGAGCACGACGTGTATCCTCAGCCGCGATGAGAGAGACCTCTCTGAGGATGCGGAGTGCGCGGAGCGTGATGTCTTCGAGGTTGCCTATGGGGGTGCCGACGATGTAGAGCGTACCCACCGCTGGACGTTGCCGAGCTACCCCAGCGCCTCGTGCGGGGTGCCACTGAGGAGACCCTCGCGCCCCTCAAAGGCGTCCAGCACCGTCAACCCGCCTGCTCCGATGCGATAACGACGAATCTCCTTGGCGTGACCGGACCCCCGCATCTTCAACACCAAGATCGCCCGCTGCATCGCGCTGTCGATCTCGACGTAGCGCATAAGGATGACGGCATCCACCAGAAACGAGAGCCCTCCTTTGAACGCCTGGCGGTAGCTGGATCGACTCTCCTCCCCCAACAGGAGGGCTGTGATCTCCTCGCGTCTGAGCCCGTTCACCACCCCAGTGTACAGCCGCCGCAGTTCCTGCTCGTCGTCGGTGAGACGGTCGAAATGGGAGACGCTGTCGAGGACCAGTCGGCGGATGCCGGCCTCGTGAATGAGCCGGTTGAGCTGACTTTCCGGAGGTTCCAGGCCGGCCAGGAAGACCTCCGGGGAGGTGAACATGAGATGGAGCGTCCCGCTCTCCTCGAACTCCTTCAGGTCCCAGCCCAGCGACTGGGCATCCCGGTACAGGGAGCTCGGAAACTCCTCGAACGAGACAAACAGGCCCGCCTCGCCTTGCTTCGCTCCATGAATGAGGAACTGCAGCGCCAAGGACGTCTTTCCCGTGCCCGGCGCGCCGCGAACCAGGACCATGGAGTTGGGGAGGAAGCCCCCGTTCAGCATGGTGTCGAGACCCTCGGTCCCGGTGGCGATTCTCTCATCTGCCATATTCCGCCTCGGTTTCTCAGCTAGTGATTCTTCGTGAACACGACATAGCCCAGGGCTCGGCTGCAGGCGCCCGGCATATCGATCACGATCTCATCTGATACGGGAGGATGATCTGCGCTGAAGGCATCGTGGAGCTGAACGTGGATCTCGATGACCTTGGGCTTCTCGTCAAAGAATTTCTCCCACGCTGCCTCGGAGCCGTAGATTGTGTTGAGACGGGCATCAGAGCCAGCCACCACCACCTCATCGATACCCGCCCCCCACACGTGCACCGGATAGCCTGGCAGAGGATTCCCATCCAGGTCCTCTACGCGCCCAGCCACCCCCGTCCAGCTGCAGCCGCCATATTCGGACGGCCGCAAGGTCAGCTCGTACGTGAAGGGCCGGGCTGAGCGGGTGGCGCGGGGTGTCGGGGTCTCCGTCGGCGGGGACGTCGCCGTCGGGGGGAACGTCGCTGTGGGTGGCAGCGTGGACGTGGCCGACGGCATGGGCGCTGGACCCGGTGTATCGGTAGGCGCCGCGGGTGGCGTCTCCGTCGGCAGAACCGTCGGCGTCCAGGTGGGGATGGACGTTACCCGAGGGGTGGGCGTGCTGCTCGGAAGCTGAGCCACGGCCACAGGCGTCGGTGGCGGGAAGATCTCGTAGACTCCCAGAGCGACAAGGCCATAGAACCCCGCGAGACAGACGGTGACCACGAGCACCAGGATGGTGAGAACGTTAATCAGCCGTACCCTGTCATACCTCATCGCCAAACCTCCTTGTAAAGCCAGGGGGGTGTCCGTGTGTGAATGAGCCAGTGTCTACTGGAAGGGTCGGACCGGTCGTCATCCGGACAAACGGAGCGCGACAGGGGGCTCCCCTACGGAGAGGCCTCGACAAGGCGCTCCACCTCTGCCTCAGCCCACAGATCCGCAATCCAATCCTGCACGGCTTGCTCTCGGAGTAGCTGCTGGTTCTCCGGGCTGATCGGACGGTCTGGATCCCGCTCGACGACCTGCACAATATGGTAGCCTAGCGCGCTGGGTATGACATCGCTGAACTGGCCGGGCTGCAGGGAGAAGGCAGCCTCCTCAACCGCCGAGGCCATCAGAATGCCACGTGGGAAATAGCCCAGGTCGCCCCCGTGATCCCGGGTGCTCGTGTCCTGGGAGTGAGCGCCGGCCAGGGCTGCGAACTCGGCCCCTGCCTCGAGTTGAGCGTGGATCCGTCTGGCCTCGTCCGCCGTGTCCACCAGCACGTGGCGGGCGTGGACCTGCTCCGCCGACTCAGGGAGCTCGGACACAATCCGCTCGGTCATGGCCATGCCAATCAGCTGCGCGCGTATCTCTCGCCTGGCCCCCTCCATCGTCTCGCCCCATGCCTCGAGCTTGCTGCGCAAGGCTTCCTCCCCTCCCGCCTCCGCAGCCATGTCCTGCACGTACTGATCAACCTCAGCATCGGTGACAACGACGCCGGCTTCCTCAGCAGCCTGCTCGATGAGCACCTGCTCCACCATCACGTCGAGGATCTGAACACGCGCCTGATTCAGTTTCTCCTGACCCTCTTCACTGCTGAGATCGATCCCTTGAGCCGCGAGGGAGGCCCTGTACCGCTCCAGCTCACGCTCGTAGTCAGCGAGGGTGATGGGCTCGCCGTTGACGCGCGCGGCCAGCTGAGGCTCGGGAGTCGCCGTAGGGGGAGGGGCGGTAGGAGGCGGATCCGAGGGGGGGATGGGTGTATCTTCGGGCGTCGGGGTGAGGGCCGGCGGCGCGGACTGGGAAGACATCAGGGCACACCCCGTCGATGTCAGAAGCAATGCTGCTCCAGCCAGCCACCCGATCGCCTTCAGCCTCATCCATCGCCTCCCGTTTGGACGCCAGTCGGACATCCCATCTCCCAGCAGACTGCGAGCATTATACCTACAGCGAAAGTTTTGTGCAAACCTCTCCGACAGCCTCCGGGCGAGGGCAACAGCGGCGAACGGATTGACAGCGATATGCCGCAGTGCTAGAATCCCGCCAGTGGCTCGCTGCTCTCACGCGACGCAGCGCTCGGACGAGAGCCTCCCTCCGGGAGGATGCAGATCCCGATGAAGCGAAGACCCGCTATCCTCTCCGCCCTTCTTCTGTGCACAGCATGCACGGGATTGACGGTGCTGCCCGCGCCCCCCACTCCCTCCCCTCCGCCATCCCCGTCGCCAGCGCCGTCCCCCACACCAGAACCAAAGAAACTCACCATCTGCCTATCCGAGGAGCCCGACAGTCTCTACCTCTACGGCACGGACAGCTCGCCCGCGCATCACATATGGGCGAGCATCTACGATGGGCCGATAGATAACCGGGATTACGTTCATCAGCCGGTGATTCTCACCCACCTTCCAGGCCTGGGCGACGGCACAGCTGCGGTGGACGTGACCCCCGTCGAAGCCGGAGACCGCGTGCTCGCCGCCAGCGGAAACGTGATGGAACTGGCACCCGGCGTCATCGTGGAGGACGCCGCAGGAAAACGGGTGGTGTTTGACGGCACGCCGATCGCGGTGCAGCAGATGGTGGTCACGTTCACCCTTCGACCCGACCTGCGCTGGTCGGACGGTGCACCTCTGACCGCCGAGGACTCCGTCTACTCCTTCCAGCTCGCCGCGGACTCGGCCACGCCGGCGGACAAGCACCTCATCGAGCGGACGGCCAGTTACCGCGCCATCGACGAACAGACGGTCACCTGGCAGGGCGTGCCCGGTTTCCTGGATCCGGCCTACCGCCTCAACTTCTGGCATCCACTGCCGCGCCACGATTGGGGAAGCCTCTCGGCCGCAGAGCTTCTCGCCTCTGAGGTGTCCACGAGGAGGCCCCTGGGGTGGGGACCCTTCGCCATCCGTGAGTGGATACCGGGGGAGCGCGTCACGGTCGAGCGCAACCGGTTCTACTTCCGCGCGGCTGATGGCCTGCCTCGGCTGGACGAGGTCACGTTCCGCTTTATCGACAGCCCAGGCGACCTGGCAGAGGGACTGGCGAGCGGCGATTGCGACGTCGTGACCCACGCGGATACGGCCGCAGTTCTCGCCGCCGTGGAGGGAGCCGCCTTCCCATCCAGCGTGGACTCGCTCGTCACAGCGGACAATGCCTGGGAGCTGCTGGCCTTTGCCATAAGCCCGGTGTCAGGGTACGATCGCCCTGACCTCTTCGAGGACGTGCGGGTGCGGCAGGCCATTGCTCAGTGCATCGACCGGCAGGCCATAGCGGACGCGGTGTCCCCCACGGGCGGGCCGGCAGGGAGCGATCCCCTGCCATGGGGACACCCCTCGTACGCGAACGAGAACCTGGTGACGTGGGAGTACAACCCGGAGGCAGGTGAGCGGCTGCTGGCCCAGGCCGGCTGGTACGACGAGGACGGGGATGGCATCCGCGAGTCCCACGGGGTGCCCGGCATCCCCGACAGCACCCCGTTTCAGGTCACCTACCACACCACGGAGGATCGAGTTCGCCTTCGCGCGGCGGAGCTCATCCAGGCGGATCTGGGGAGATGCGGTATCCAGGCCAACCTCCAGGCGCTGCCTCCCGAGGAGCTCTTCGCCCTCGGACCGGAGGGGGTGCTCTTCGGCCGACGCTTCGACTTGGCCCAGTTTTCCTGGCAGACCACAGGTTTTCCACTGTGCGACCTTTTCCTGAGCAGCCAGATACCCGACGGGGGTGACTGGAGCAGGCCGAACGTCG
>JAWLCP010000047.1:0-21304 GCA_041687115.1 Anaerolineae bacterium | reverse complement strand
TCGGCGTCCCCATCCCTCTCAGACACAACAGACGTATTGGTTCTTCTTGTTGTTTCGCTCATCGTATTCTCCTTTCCATGTAGACCCGGGCAGACGGCGCCCCCTCTCTATTCCTCTCCGCCCAACCGGCGGCCCTCCCAGAGACCGTAGTGGACCTTCGTGCGGTCGAACCGATCGTGCCTCCCGTGTGGCGGGCGCTCCTGCGCCGGGTACCCGACGGCGATCAGCGCCGGGATGCGCACGTTGAGCTCCCTGGGAATGTGGAGCGAGTCGTGGAGCATCTCCTCCGCCGTGGTCCACAGCACACTGTCCGGCTCGCCCACCCAGGCCGTCCCCAGGCCCATCGCCGTGGCCGCGATCAACAGGTTCTCAATGGCCGCGCTCAGGTCCATCTGCCAGGTGGTCGAGATCGCAGGACGGGCCGCGGCGGCGATCACCACCGGCGCCGTCTCCAGATAAGGATGAAGCCCAAGATGGTCTGCAAGCCGCTTCTGGAGTTCCCTGTCACGGATGACGATGAAGTGCCACGGCTGCCGGTTGAGCCGGTTGGGAGCCGACATAGCCATCTCCAGGAGGGTGTCGATCTGCTCGTCCGTCACCTCCTGGTCGGTGTATCGGCGGATGGTGCGCCGTTTGCGTATCGTGTCCAGCACAGCGTCGTTCATCGAAACCTCCTCGTACGTCCCGGTCGCAATACCGATCCAGTCTAATTCGGTAGTGTTGCGCGATAACATACCACAGGTACCGTTTCAAGAGCGTTTGATGGGGCGTTTCTTGGAGGTCTTCGATGGCACTGCGGGTGGGCACGAACTGATCCACGTCAACGAAGTCGAGCATCCCAGAGCGTTTGATGCCTGCAAGACCAACAAAGACCTCCGAGCCTTTGTGAGGGCTCGGAGGTCTTATTTCCTCTCAGAGACGACGTCAGCGGTCTGGCTGGTCGGGAGACCAACCGCGCTTCAAGACATCTACACCGGGGAGTCAGAACCCGGAGGCGGCTTCTCCTCCTCCAGAGCGGACGCTCGCTCATAGCATCGAGCAGCCTCTTCCTCGGCGTGCATTCTGCGCGCCACCTCGGCCGCACGCCGGTAGAACTCAACCGCCTCCTGCGGTTCATCGGCGCGCTCGTAGTGGGCGGCAATTCGCGCGGCCACCGCGTCTGTGTCGTCGGCGTAGACGTGCTCCAGGGCCGCCGCCACCCGACGGTGGAGGAGGCGCCGCCGCGCCTCGCTCAGGTCGACATAGAGGACCTCGCGCAGCTTGTCGTGGCTGAAGTCGTACCCCTCCTCGCCCTGTTCCCGGATGATACGGCGCTGCCAGAGCTCGTCCAGCGCCTGGACCAGTCGATCGTCGCTGGCGTCGCTCGCCTCCCGCACCACGTCGAAGGTGAACTCGCGCCCGATGGTGGCAGCCAGCTCGGCCAGAGAACGAGAGAGGGGCGACAGCTGCTCGACCCGCGCCACCAGGGCATCCCTCATACGCGACGGGAGGGGCCGGGGGACACAGACCATGCCCCCGGAAGGGAGCTGCCGGACGGCATCCGGAAGGCCCGCCCTGACCGTCTCCACCACAAACAGGGGATTGCCCTCCGTCTCCCGGTAGAGGCAGTCGACCACGCCAGAGTCCAAGTCCCGACCGGCCACGTTCGTTGCCAGGGTCGCCGTATCGCTCCTGTTGAGAGGACCAAGCTCGATCTCCATGAACTGGTCATCGCTTCGGAGCGCATGGATCAGCGACGAGAGCGGCTCGTCGTCCCCAACTCCTGCTGGACGATAGGTGCCGACAATGAGCAGCCGTGCCCGCGACTCAACACGGAGAAGATAGTGAAGCCACTCAAGGGTCCCCCGGTCACACCACTGGAGGGCGTCGATGAACAACAACAGCGGCTGATCCCCCGGGAGCACGGCCCGCACCAACGCCTCGAAGAATCGGCGCCGTTGCCAGGGCTCACCGATCGGGCCAGGCGGAGGCAGGTCGGACTCGTCGGAAAGCAGCTCCGGAAGGAGACGAGCGATCTCGGCCCGCCAGACCGGTTCCAGCGGCGGCAGCGGACGAGCGCGGAGCCAGGCCGCCACGGGCGCGTACGCCAGCTCCCCCTCCACAGGATAGCAGCGTGCGGTGGCGGTGGCGATCCCCTGGCGCGCGGCCCACTCGATCAACTCCTCGGCGAGTCTCGTCTTTCCGATCCCGGCCTCGCCGGAGACCAGCACCAAACGCGGCCTTCCGGCGACAGACCTACGCCAAGCACGGCGCAGCTCCGCCCAGGCGTCCTGGCGTCCCACCAGTGGCGACAGTGCGCCCGTACGCCCAGCTCGCGTCGAAGGGGGAGCGGGGACATCCTCGCCCGCCACCAGCTGCTCGACCATCTCCTGCGTGGCGGGGCTGGGTTCCAGGCTCAACTCCCGCTCGAGGATGGTGGCGCACTGGTGGTAGGTGCGGAGGGCACCGGAGCGGTCGCCGATGAGGGCCTGGAGGCGCATCAGACGGCGGTAGGAAGGTTCGTGAAGGCGATCATGGCGCACCAGGCGCCGGGCGTAGTCGATGGCTGGCCGATAGTCGCGCTGCGCTTCCAGCAACTCCACCAGGCGCTCCAGGGCACGCTGGAAGGCCTGACGCAGTCGCCGGCGCTCGGAAGCGACCCAGTCCTCGTAGAGCCCGGGCAGGAGATCTCCCCCATAGAAACGAGCGGCCCGCTCCAGGGCCCCCCGTGCTCCGTCCTGGTCCGGTGCTTCGTCGGCCCGCTCCAGGGCCGCCTCGAACTCGGCCACGTCGAGCTCGAAGGGGGCTGCCTCACGCCACTCGAGGGTATTGCGATCGACACGGAGAAACCGATCTGCCTCGGGCAACCCGTGCCGCAGCCGATAGAGCAGGTTGCGCAGGTTGGTGAGGGCCTGATCTTCCGGGGAGTCCGGCCAGAAGAGAAAAGCCACCCGATGGCGCGACTGGGACGTCCCGCGCTTCAACACCAGGTAGGCGAGCAGGGACTGCAGCCGAGGGGTGTCGACGGCGGTCACCAGCTGGTCGCCGTGGGTGAGCTGAAATCCACCCAGCAGGGTGATCTTCAATATCGTCTGAGGCACCTGGTGATTCACCCCTGGCTCCCATTGGCGGTGATCAGCACCGCCGTCCTACCGCGACGGTATGCTGGCCCGGAGTGCCCTCACGTTGTCCAGGACCGGCGCCCGGTCGTTGTAGATGCCCGACCCTGACACGACCATGGTGGCACCAGCCTCGACCACCAGCGGCGCCGTGGTCGGGTCAATCCCCCCGTCGACGCCGATCGGTGCGTCCAACCCTCGCTCCCCCAACATGAGCTTCAGACGGCGAATCTTGTCCAGCTGACCGTGCAGAAAGGCCTGACCGCCCCACCCCGGGTTGACGGTCATCACCTGGATCAGGTCTGTCAGATCGAGGATCTCCTCCAGAACGACCAGGGGCGTTCCCGGATTGATGGTGACCCCGGCCTCGACACCGAGCTCGCGGATGGTCTGAAGCAGGCGGTGGACGTGAGGCGTCGCCTCCTGGTGGACGATGATACGATCCGCGCCGGCGGCGGCGAATGCCTCCAGGTGCCGGCCTGGCTCGACGACCATCAGGTGGACGTCGAGAGGGACATCGACCAGCGGGCGCAGGGCCCGGACGACGCCCGGGCCGAAGGTGATGTCGGGGACGAAGCGCCCATCCATCACGTCGATCTGAATGGCGTCGACGCCAGCGCTCTCGGCCTCCTGAGCCTGCTCGCCCAGGCGGGCGAAGTCGGCGGACAGAATTGAGGCTTCGATCGTTACCATCTGGTCTCCTTCAAGGTTCCTGCAATGGGACTATACGAATGAGTGTAGTGTGGGTCATCTCTTGAGGTGCCGTACGCCGTCCTCGGTGCCGACGATGACGTCTGACGCCAGATCGAGGAACAGACCATGCTCTACGATGCCTGCCCGCCGATCGAGATGCCCGGCCAGCTCCTCCGGATTCGCCATGGCGCCGAAGTCGCAGTCGAGGATCAGGTTCCCCTGGTCCGTCCTGAAGGGAGTCCCGTCCTTCGCGTGGCGCAGGGCAACCTGCGCTCCCAGCGACTCGAGGAACATCTCCTGAGACCGTCGACCGAAAGGAGTCACCTCCACCGGAAGCGGCCACTGAACGCCCAGGGTGGGCGAGAGCTTGGTCTGATCGACCACGATGATCTCTCGCCGCGTCGCCTGCGCGACGACCTTCTCGCGGAGGAGGGCCCCACCGCCCCCCTTGATGAGGTTGAGCGCCTCGTCGACCTCGTCCGCTCCGTCGATGGTCACGTCGATGGACGGATGATGGTCGAGGGTGGTGAGGGGAATCCCGAGATCGTGGGCATCCCGCTCGACCTGGCTCGACGTGGGAATCCCCAGGACGTCTCGAAGCTCGCCCTCGTCGAGCAGGCGGGCGATCCGGCGCAGGGCGAAGATGGTCGTGCTGCCGTGGCCCAGACCGATCACCATGCCGGACTCCACGAACTCGACGGCGCGCTCAGCGGCCCGGCGTTTCAGTTGTGCGATGTCCACGCTCACTCCTTCCGTTGGCATTGGGATCGGGCAGCGGGCGGAACCGCCTGGCCGACCTGCAGTATCGGGTTTCCCATCCGACAGTCGTTGTCGACAGCCATCTCCCTACTGGCCGCCCGCCAGTTGATCGAGTCCCTTGATCACGTCCTCCCCCATGTGGAAGCGGATCACGCGGCGCCCCGCATCCTCCATCGCCTGCCGATCTCCCAGGGCCTGGGCTCGCTCCAGAACCCCGAAGGTGATCCCAGACTCCGGGGAGCCCGCTTCGTCCGGGATATCGGCGTCGCGGGCGGCGTCGGCGGTGAGCTGGATGAAGAGGCCGTTCCCCGCATCTCCCTTGTAGAGCTGGCCGATGGAATGGAGGAAGCTGGGCCCGTACCCGACCGTGGTGGCCAGGTTGTAGCGATCCCGAAGCCGGGTGCGCAGCGCCAGGAGCGCTGCGTCGGTACGCGTCGTCGGCTGCACGTAGGCCTGCAAGGCCACGTAGCTCCGGTCGGAGCTGGGCGAGGGGCTGCCGCCAGAGGGCGCCCGACTGAGGAAATCGTGGAGGAGCCGGGGATCTGGCGGCGACCACTCGCCGCTCGGGAGCTCGCGTCGCTCCCGGTACCGCTCCACCATCCGGCGCGCCTGGACCTTGGCGGCCTCCACGTTGGGCTGATTGAAAGGATGGATTCCCAGATGGTGACCGGCCACGGCGACGGCCATCTCCCACAGGAAGATCTGCGCCCCGACGTCGTAGACATCGCGCAGATGGAGTCTCACAATCGGGTGCCCGGCGGCCTCCAGCTCGCCGATCCGGGCGTCGTGGGCTCCGCCGCTCTCGAGCCGCAGGTGGACGAAGAGACGATCATCGGCGTAGACCGCCGGAGCCGCAAGCGGCTCGCCCACCACCGGGAGGATCCCCGTGCCTGACTTTCCGGTGCTCTCGGCAATAAGCTGCTCCACCCAGTCGCCGAAGCTGGCCAGATCGGGCGAGACGGCGAAGGTCACCTTGTCGCGCCCGGCCTTCGCAAGCCGACCGAGCACGGCGCCCAAGCGAGCACCCAGGTTGTCGCCGGCGACGACGCACGACTCACACCCGGACGCCATCGCGAGGGCCCGATCCAGCAGGCGTTCGACGTCGATGCCGATCAGCGCCGCCGGGACCAGGCCGAAGTAGGAGAGGGCCGAGTAGCGCCCTCCGATGTGCGGATCGTTCAGGAAGAGAGCGCGGAAGTGGAGGTCCCTGGCCAGCCCGGCAAGCGGCGTGCCCGGATCGGTGATCGCGACGAAGTGCTCGCCGGCCCCGGGCTCGCCCACAACCCGCAGCACCTGGTTGTAGAAGAACCGGAAGAAGGAGAGGGTCTCCGTGGTCGTGCCGGACTTGCTTCCGACGAGGAACAAGGTGCGATCCATGTCGAGTCGGTCGGCATGCGCCAGGACCGCTCCGGGATCCGTGCTGTCCAAGACGGCCAGATCCAGTGTGCCTTCCTCCACGCCGAAGGTTCTGCGAAAGACCTCGGCAGCCCGGCTGGAGCCCCCCATCCCGAGGAGAAGGGCGTGGGTGTAGCCGTCCGCGCGGACGCCATCGACCAGTTCCTCCAGGCGGGGAACGTGCTCCTTCATCGTCCGGGCGATGTGGAGCCAGCCAAGTCGGTTGGTGATCTCCTGAGGATCGTCGCTCCAGACTGTGTGGTCGTGTCTCCAGATCCGATCCAGAACGTCCTGGTCGGCCATCTCGGTCACGGCGCCGCTGACGGCACGCTGGTAATCGCCCAGGCTGGTCTCCATGCGATGCCAGCGGGACTCGAGCCGCGCGGCCTTCTCCTCGACGGTATCCATCAGAGCTGAGAACGGCCGGGCGAACTTCTCCACGCCCTCCTCCAGCAGCTCGTCGGTGACCCGGTCGAGGTCGATGCCGAGGTCGGCCAGCTTCTCCAGCCTGGCGCGCTCCGCGAGGAGCTCCGTCTCCAGGGTGAGGGCGACCGTGCCGTGGTCGCGGAAGGCGTTCAGCGTAGAGGGAGGGAGGGTGTTGACGGTATGCGGACCGATCAGGTTATCTGCATAGAGCGTGTCGGAGTAGGTCGGATCCTTGGTGCTGGTGCTGGCCCACAGAACCCGCTGGAGGCGAGCCCCCTTCTCCGCCAGACGCTCCCAGCGCTCGCCGCCGAACGTGGCCTTGAAGCGCTGGTAGGCCATCTTGGCGTTGGCGATGCCGGCGGCCCCCTTTAGCTCCTCGGCCGCGGGGGTGCCGATGCTGTCCAGCATCCGGTCGACCTTGACGTCCACCCGGCTGACGAAGAACGAAGCCACAGAAGCGACCTGGCTGAGATCACCGCCGCTGCCATCCAGCGCCTCAAGGCCGGAGAGGTAGGCCTCGGCTACTGCGTCGTACTGGTCAAGCGAGAACATGAGAGTCGCGTTGACGTTGATGCCGTCGCCGATGAGCGTCTTGGTGGCCAGGATGCCTTCTGGCGTGGCCGGCACCTTGATCATAAGGTTGGGTCGATCGACGGCATCGAAGAGGCGATGCGCCTCCTCCACCGTGCCCTGGGTGTCGACCGCCAGGTCAGGGTTTACCTCCAGGCTCACGTAGCCATCGTCCCCGCCGGTCTGATCGTAGACCGGCCGGAGCACATCGGCCGCCATCCGGATGTCCTCGACCGCCAGCGCCTCATAGATCTGCTGTGGCGAGCTCCCCGAACCGCTCAGGCGGCGCAGGGCGTCGTCGTAGTCGTTGCTTCCGGCGATTGCCTTCTCGAAGATGGAGGGATTGGACGTCACGCCTCTCAGGCCGTCGTGGACCAGGTCGTCCAGCCGTCCCTGTCTGATGAACGAGCGACGGATGTAATCGAGCCAGATCGCCTGGCCGAGGTCGGCCAGCTGGTGCAGCTTCGACATCGCGGTGTCTCCTTTCCTACGTCCAGTAATCCTCGCGGGTCACACCCAATCCACTGGCGAGGCGGGTAACGAACGCGAAGTACGCCGTGATCTGTGCCACGTCGAGGATGGCACGATCGGAAAAGCGTGCCTCGCGCAGGGCCTCCACGTCGCCCCTGATAACCGCGGAGGGCGTCTGCGTCAGCTTCGCCACGTAATCGAGCATCGCCCGATCGGGAGTGCTCAGCGGCGCCCGCGTGTAATCCTTTTTGAGCTGGGCGACCAGCGCGTCGTCGCGAACCAGGCGACGGAGAGACTCTCCGTGATGGGTCATTCAGTACACGCATTGATTCAGCGCCGCCACCACGACTCCGATCATCTCGCGCTGATACCGCTCGAGGGGCGATGGCCCGAACATCAACGTGCGGTAGAGCGCGCGGTGGTCGAGCATCGATCGCGGATTGAGGCTGTGCACCTTCATGATGTGCGCTGCCCGCCCAGTCGCCGCATCGGCGCACTGCGCGTAGGCCCCGGTCAACTCGTCGTCGGCCTCTTCCTCATCTACCGTGTGGATCCATGCTGCCTCTGACATAGACTCTCCTACTATGCATCCGAGCGTCCCTTCCGGCGCGGCGTTCTTGGCGGGCGCGAGCTTTCAGCGAGAACGTCCAACCTTCAGCCGCACCCAATCTCGCTCCGGAAACGGCCACTCAAAGGCCACGCCGACAGCCGCGTACACCTCCGGGGGGATACCGATGTCGGTCAGATGGAGCTCCCCAGGCAGACCGCGCAGCCCGGTCTTGGGCAGGGCCAGGGTCAGCGTCCGCTCGGGCCGAACCACGACTCCCGGCGTCTCCCCCGTCGTGGCGTCCAAGCCGGAGGGGAGATCCAGCGACACCACCCGGGGCGCGTGTTCGTTGCAGAGATCGATCAAATCGGCGACGCGCCCCCGCGGCGCCCCGCGCAGGCTATATCCAACCAGGGCGTCTACGACAAGCTGCGCGCGGCGGAGCACCTCTTCGGCCCTGGACAGCCCGATGGGCTCCAGGCCTGCCCGACGCAGAATCCTCAGCTGTTTGGCCGCCGGTCCCCTCAGGTCCGCGGCGTCCTTGCTCAGTACCACAGAGACGCCAGAGCCACGATTGTGGAGATGCCGGGCGCAGCAGAGCCCTCCACCACCGTTGCCGCCTGAGCCCGCCAGGATGGCCGCTTCGGCCCGTTGACCAGGCCCCTCGGATTCGCTCAAGGCTGGCTCACGCCAGACTACCTGCGAGCCAAGCATGTCGATCACGTTCAACGCCAGGTTACGGCCAGCGTTCTCCATCATCTGGAGGATGCTCAGGCCATAATCCTCCACGGCAATGCGGTCGACTTCGCGCATCTGATCGGCGGTGACCGCGGGCACAATCAGGCCAGAGCCGGTCTGGAACGTCACGCTGCTCTTCATCTGCCTCCCGACTTGTATCGCCCTTGATTCGCGCGCAAGACTCATCGCGACCTCCCACGCCGGATGATGAACCCGGCGCGAGCGGAAGGAATCAGTCGAGCGCCGCGAACAGGTTGTTCAAAGCTTCAGCCAGCGTCGGATGAGGAAGGACGGCGTCCCGCAGAACGGTGTAGGGAAGGCCTCCCATCATCGCTACCTGGAGCACCGCGGCCAGCTCACCTCCCTCCACGCCCAGCACCGCGGCGCCGAGGATGCGATCGGTGCCCCCATCGACCACGGCCTTCATTACCCCGCGCGGTTCGCCCATCTCCAGCGCCCGGGCCACATGCCTCATCGGCATCATCGCCACCCGCACGTCATACCCCTGAGCCCGGGCCATCTCCTCCGTCAGACCGACGCGCCCCAGCTGAGGATCGATGAAGACGGTGTAGGTCAACAAGCGTTCGGTTGTCGACGCGTCACCCCCCTCCAGCAGGTTTGCCCTGACGATACGGAAGTCGTCGTAGGAGACATGAGTGAAGGCCGGCCCTCCCTTCACATCGCCCAGGGCAAAGACCCCGGGCACGTTCGTCTCCAGGCGCTCGTTGACTCTGATGTAGCCGCGGTCCGTCGTCTCGATACCTGCAGTCTGTGTGTCTAGCCGGTCCGTATTCGGGGTCCGACCGACCGCCAGGAGGAGGTGGGACCCGGTGACGAGACGCTTCCCCGGCGGCGTTCCGACGTGCAGTTGCACGCTCCCGTCGGCGCCTGCTTCCACCTGTTCCGCGTGGGCATCGAGCAGGACCTCGACGCCGTCCTCGCGCAGGATATCTATCACCTCCTGGGCGATGTCCGCGTCCTCGTGGGAGAGCACCTGACCGCCCCGCTGGACGATGGTGACGTCGCTGCCGAAGCGGCGGAACATCTGCGCGAACTCCAGGCCGACGTAGCCTCCACCGAGGACCACCAGATGGTCGGGTACCTCGCCAAGCTCCATAATCGTGGTGGAGTTGAGACCGGGCACGACCTCCAGCCCCGGTAGGTCGGGGCGCCTCGGCCGCTGACCGACGTTGATGAAGATGTTGTCCGCGCTCAGATGACGCATGGAGCCGTCGTTCATGAGCACCTCCACGGCCTTGGCGTCCACGAAGCGTCCCTCGCCCATCAAAAGGTCCACGCCCTCGGTCTGCTCGAGACGCCGACGATTGGCGCTGCGGAAGCTCTCGACGATGCTCCGTTTGCGCTCCCGGACGGCAGTCATGTCGACGCCGATGGGCCCCGTCTGGATCCCAAGCTCACCGCCAAGACGGGCCAGGTGGGCCACCCGTGCGCTGGCGATCATCGTCTTGCTCGGTGTGCAGCCCTCGTTGATGCACGTGCCGCCGACGTGCTCCCGCTCGACAAGGGCAACCTTCCAGCCAGCCTGTGCCAGCGCCCTGGAAAGCGGGTTGTTCGCCTGACCAGCACCGATGAGAACGGCATCGTACCGTTCGGTCTTCGCCATAGATCGATTCCTCCTCAGGCGTGACGCTGACGTTGTCGTTGATTCATTGGGAGGAATCTGGAGGACGCGCGCAGCGCTGTCCAGCCCTCCTGTTCGTCCCCGCACGTGCCGCGTCCGGCCTCGCTACAGACCCAGCCCATACCCCGCGACGCCCAGGATGGCGACATCGGGATTGAGGATGACGTGCACCGGCACCCGCTCCATCAGGTCAGCGTGGCGTCCCTTGCTGCAGAAAGCCTCGAGGAATCGCCCCTGCTCCAGTGCCGGTAGAATGCGCGGCGGTATCCCGCCTCCCAGGTATACACCGCCAGTGGCCATGACCTTCAGCGCCAGGTTCCCGGCCTCCGCCCCGAGGATGGAGACGAACGTGTTCAACGTCAGTGTACACAGCTCACACTCTCGCTCCTCGTCGAGTGCCCCGTTGACGATGGCGGGCGTGGGATCGTCGGCCTGAGCCAGCTGATCGGTCAGCCAGTCCGGCTCCTCCGCATACCCGCCGCTCCTGTAGTAGCTGTAGAGGTTCGGAATTCCCATCCCGGAGCAGACGAGCTCATAGCTGACGTGCTCGTGGCGAGCCCAGAGATAACGGAGCAGCTGGATCTGGCGCGGCGTCATCGGGCCGAAGTCGGTGTGCCCCCCTTCCGACGCGTGGGGACGGTAGCGCCCGTCATCCTGGTCCCAGGTGAGGAACGCCTCACCCAGCCCCGTCCCCGGCGCAACCACCGCGATCGCTCCTGTGGGGTCGTGGGTCCCTTGCTGAAGCGTGTGAAGCTCGTCGCGCTCCAGCAGGAGCACCCCGTTGGCAGTGGATGCCAGGTCGTTGAGCAATCGGACAGACGACAGGTCGAGCCTCTCCCGCAGCTCGTCGGCGTCCACAGTCCATGGCAGGTTGGTGACCTCGACGTGATTCTCGATCACGGGACCCGCCACGCCAAAGGTGGCCCGATCCACGACGAAGTCGATCCGGTCCAGAAACTCCCGGGCAATGGCGTCGAGCCCGGGATAGTCTCTGCTGCGAAAGGTTTCGTCGGCCAATGGCTGCCGCGGCCCGCTCTCCTCAGAGAAGATGGCTAACCTGGTCTTGGTTCCTCCGACATCTCCGGCAAGCAGCATGGGGTCCCTCCATCAGATATGCGGGTGATGCGTCCCTCGTCTGGTCACGCTCCTTCTCAGGCGATGCCCTCGCCCCCATCGACCCGCAGGATCGCTCCGGTCGTGAACTCGTTCTGGGCCAGGAAGACACAGGCGTGCCCCACCTCTGCCGGCGTTCCAGCGTGAGGGAGGGGCACCTGTTCCACGATCCTCGCGAATGCTTCTTCCTTGCCGGGGGGAGCGAGGACCGGCCCAAGCACCAGACAGTTGACACGGATTCCGTGGGGCGCCAGGGCCAGCGCGGCTACCTGCGTCAGCATGACGAGACCGGCCTTCGAGACGCTGCTGTGCGGGTGCGCTGGCCACGGCACGAGCCCCCCATTGTCGGCTATGTTGATGATCGTCCCCGCCGTCCCCCGCTCGATCATCAAACGGGCGGCGTGCTGGGTGAGGAGAAACGGCCCCGTCAGGTTCACGTCTATCACCCGCTGCCACTCCTCGTAGCTCACGTCGAGCAGTTCCGTGCGCCTCAGGATCGCCGCGCTGTTGACCATCACGTCGAGACTGCCGTAGTGGTCCCTGACCTCGGAGAACATACGGGCCACATCAGCGGGCCTGGACTGATCCCCGGTGACGATGACCGCGTCGCGACCGAGCCCTCTGATCTCCTCGGCAGTCGTTCTGGCCTTCTCCGCGGAGCTGGGGGAGACGTGGTGCAGGACCAGGTTCGCACCGTGCTCCGCGAAAGCGATCGCGATGGCCCGGCCGACGCGCCGCGCCGAACCGGTCACAAAGACGGTCCTGGTCTTCAGGTCAAGAATCACAGCTCGCTCCCCGCCTCTGAGAGGCTGTCCGAGCAATCAAGGCGGCGCCGCCCACGCCCTCCGGCCGGTGGAACGCGTTTGCCCGGACGGGCGCTCGGCTACGCCGTGGCTACGAATCGACCCTGCGCTACGTCTCTGGTGCTCGCGTGCGGATCGAACAGCTGACCGTGCTCCACCAGGCAGACGCCCTCGGTCCCTCGCCATGTGCTCGTGGCCATTGTACCGGCGACGGCGGGTTATAGCAATTCGACGTCGTTCCTCACCTGACGAAAGGATGGCCGTCCGTGTGGTTCTCCCGACCGACGTGGGGCTATACGCATCGCGCGACTGGCAGCGATGACCGAAGTTGGCCAGGAGAGAGCCGTTGCCCACAGGGGCACCGCGCGGCTTGGCATTCATTCCCCTCCTCCCAGGACGGCGGCGCAAGTCTGGCTCCGTGCGGACGGCCGTTCGTGCAGGGAGGGATGCACGATCGTCGACTGCTTACCCGAGCAGCCCCACATCCAGGAGCCAGTAGGCGATCAGGTAGAGGCCAGCGCCGATCAGGAACAGCGCGCTCACGCGGTGGACGAAGGGCATCAAGCGGCGGAGCCAACGCTCCATCGCTTCCCGGAACAGCGCGGTGCCGATCGTGATGACCGCGAGCACTGTGCCCATTCCCAGGGCATATCCTATGAACTGCGCCACAGAGATGAGAAACACACCGCTCCCCAGCGCACTCCCCACCACCACCAGGAAGATGGGCAAGGTGCAGCTCAGTGAGCTGATCCCGTAGGCGATGCCGAAGAGCACCATGTTCCACAGCGTCCGCTCCGGGGTGACCGAGACCCGGCCGGCGGCCACAATACCCAGACTCCGGTGTGAGACCAGGAGCCAAAGGCCCAGTCCGACCATCACTGCCCCGATCAGAAGTCCGGCGTAGGGAAAGACCGTGGTCAGCCAACGTCCACCGCCGCTCACCACAGCGCCCACGGCGCCGAAGACAGCGGCAAATCCGGCCGTCGTCGCTGCGGCGATTCGGAGCGCCTTGAGCACGCGGTCGAGCGTCGACCTGGGGCCCTCTGCATCGAGGCCGAGTTGAAAGAAAATGTAGGAGGGAAGCATGAGCACGCCGCAGGGATTGACGGTGGCGACCATGCCGGCCGCGAAGGCGTAGCCCACGGGGAGCAGACTGGCCAGGCTCGAGATCGCCTCCTCCAGTCTGTTTCGGGCGCTGACGAGAACCACGAGAAGGCCGATGACCAGCACGGCCGAAACAACCAGAGGGGCCACTGGAATGGACCAGTTACGCTGCCTCTCATCGCCCCTCCGGCGCCCTACTGTCATACTGTGCCCTCCATCCTTCCAGCTTCAACTCTGCCCCCTGGATCATCTGACATGACATCCAGCGGAGCACCGAACGGCCCCGTCGCGACAGCGTCACGATCGTGGCGCGGGTCTGGAGGTGGCGGCACGAGAACCGGCGGTGACTGACGCTGACGACGGGCTGTGTCCGTCGGAGATTATATCATCACTGCGAAGGGCATGCAATCTGCCGTGCAGCGAACGTCGTAGACGGACACGCCAGAGAGGTGACTTGAGGAGATAGGACGAGGCCGGACGCGCTCTACTGGGTCAGGGACTGAATCTCCTTCACCAGACGGTCGGTGTCGATGTCTTTCAGGAGGTATCGCGCGGCCCCATTCGACCAGGCCACATCCCGCTCCTCGGCATCGAGATACGAGGTCAGCACGATTACCTCGGCGCCCGCGCACCGGTCGGCGAGGCATTGGAGCGCCTCTAGGCCCTCGCCGTCGGTGCGCTTGGTCTCAAGCAGCACGACGTCAGGCTCCAGTTTCAGCGCCCTCTGCAGGCCAACCTCCCAGCTACTGGTGCAGCCGACGACGTCGATCTCGGGCGCGGCGCTGAGTCGCGCCTCAAGAGCCTCCCGCACGTCATCATGGTCGTCGATGATGAGCAACCGTTTGGGATTCATCAGTTCCCGTCCTACTTTTTGAAAGTGGGCTAAGTATAGGAGAATCGCGCAGACCGATGAAGTGTCACGTGTACCCCCTCTGCCTGTGATGTCTGTACCTACTGCTCCGAACAGGCGGACGCCGTCGTCTCTGATGTGCGGATGCGGTTGACGCACCAACTGCCGTGTGGTATTCTCTCCATCATGCGAGACAGACAGACCATCAAGGCTGTCGGTCTGCTTTCGGGCGGGCTCGACAGCATTCTGGCGACCCGGGTCATGATGGAGCAAGGAATTGAGGTTACCCCGCTCCACATCGAAATTGGCCTCACGTATGAGAGACGTAAGCAGCTGATCAGCCCAGAACAGGGGGGAAGATCGAGGGCTGAGCGAGCGGCGAACATGCTGGGGCTCCACCTGGTCACCATCAAGGCCTTTGACGACTACCTCCCGGTGATCCTGAACCCGAAGCACGGGTACGGATCGCAGATGAATCCGTGCGTCGACTGCCGGATCTTCCTGCTGCGTCAGGCAAAGGCGTGGATGGAGGACCACGACCACCACTTCGTCTTCACAGGCGAGGTGCTGGGCCAACGTCCCAACAGCCAGATGCGGCCGGCGCTTGGGACGGTGGAGCGTGAGAGCGGCCTGGAGGGCCTGCTGCTGCGACCGCTCTCGGCGAAGCTGCTCGAGCCGACCATCCCGGAGAAGCGAGGCTGGGTCGAACGGGAGAAGCTCTACGGGTTCCACGGGAGAAGCCGGAAGCCGCAGATGGCGCTGGCCAGGAAGCTCGGCATCACCGAGTACCCACAGCCAGCCGGGGGGTGCTGCTTCCTGGTCGACGAGGCATATTCGCGCCGGCTCCAAGATTTCCTGGATCACGAGGGAGCGGAGGCGCTGACCACCAATCGCGCGTTTCTCCTCTCCGTGGGCCGCCATCTACGACTGGAGTCTGGCCGGAAGGTGATGGTGGGGCGCCACAAGGAGGAGAACGCGTACATCGCCACTCAGGGGGACGAGGGCGTCTTGATGACGACGGTCGAAGTAGCGGGGCCGACGACATTGGTGCCGGGCGAACCGACGGACCAGGAGATTGAGCAAGCCGCGCGGATCACGGCGCGCTACGCGGGCCGGAAGGGCAGGATGCCGGTACCGGTGGAGGTGACGCGGGACGGCCTGACCAGAACTCTGACGGTCACGCCGATGGCTCTGGACGAGATTCACGCCCTGATGGTGTAAGGACGCCGCTGTTCCCACACACGGAAGGTATCCGGGCTGCCCACGGGTCGCTCACCCGGGTGCCTCCACAATGACGCGGGTGCCTTCACCCAGGCAGGATTCGACGGCAAACCGGGCGCCGACGGACTCGGCCCGTTCCCTCATCGTGAGGAGGCCCCAACTGCTTCTCTCCGGCCCCAGCTGCTCTGGATAGAAACCCACGCCATCGTCGCTGATGACCAGTCGCACCCCCGCCTCCTGCGCCAGGAGGTCGACCGACACGCGATTCGCTTCGGCGTGCTTGGCTATATTGTTCAGCGCTTCCTGAGCGATGCGAAAGAAGGCATTCTCCACGTGGGCCGCCAGCCCTCCGGCGGCCTGGTGATCACCGCGAACATCGACGGGGATTCCCGTCTGCTCAGCAAACTGATCGGCGTGCCAGCGGAGGGCTGCAAGCAGACCATAGTCATCCAACACGGGTGGGCGCAGATCCCCCATCAGACCACGGATGCGTTCGTTCGTCTCCTCGACCACGCGCAGCGCGTTTCCCAGCCTGGCACACAGATCCGGCAGGTTGCGGTCACGCAACTCAGACTGAACAGTGGATAGATTCAGATCGAGCGCCGTCAGATTCTGGCCCACCCGATCGTGCAGCGTCCGGACGACGGCACGGCGCTCCGCCTCCTCGGCCTCGGCCAGGCGCGCCATAGCATCGCGAAGCCGCTCACCCTGACGCCTGACCGAATCGTGGAGCCGAGCCTGCTGGATGGCTATGGCAAGCAGGTCAGCTACCTCCTCGACGATCGGTCGATGCTCTGGCTCAAAGCCCGCCTCACGTTCGGAGCCGAGGCTGACGAGGCCGAGCAGCTGGTCGCGGAAGGCAATCGACGCCACGACAAAGGACCGCAGCCCCTCGCTGCGGAGCGTCCGAATCAGGGGGGATGACTGGGGCAGCTGGCGGATATCCTTCAGGTAGGCTGAGCGGCGATCTGCAAGCATCTCGAAGAGGAGACGCTGCTGCGTCAGCGGAAAGCGCGCGCCGGTGCCAGCTTTCCTCTCACCGATGGTCTGCATCGCAGCGAGCACGGTGACCTCATCGGCCTCGAAATCGATCAGATCAATGGCCGCTCGCTGGCACGGGACGAGCCGACGCAAGTGCCGCAGCGCCGCTCGGGCCACCTCCTCTGCCGATTTCGCGATGAGGATGGCCTGGTCGAGATCGCGCAGAGTCTCGAGGCGGCGGACATTCCGCCGCAGTCTCGCCTCCGCCTCCCTCCGCTGAGCCAGCTCCCGTTGAAGCGCAGCGTAGAGCCGCGCGTTCTCCATCGCCACCGAGACCTGGTCGGCCAACGTTTCCATCACGATGGAATCGCTCTCCTCAAACGCGTTGGCGCAGGGGCTCTGGACGTCGAGAACCGCGACCACCTCTCCGTCCGCCATGATGGGCACGGCCAGCTCCGACCGCGTCGGCACGGGCTTGGGGGTCAGCATGACATAACGTGAGTCGGCACGCACATCGTTGACGACAAGCATCTGACCATGCTCCGCCACCCAGCCGGTAACCCCCTCTCCCACAGGGATCCGTCTATCGCGAGGGAGGTGGCCCTCAAACTCGCCAGCGACGGCGGTGACGATCAGGTCATTGCGCTCCGGATCGACGGTAAGGACACCCACCTGGTGATAGTCAAACGCCTCGTGAACCAGATGCACCGTCTTGTGCAGCACCTGCTCCGGCGCTCGCAGCGCAGCTATCTGATCCCCAATCTGGTTCAGGAAGGTCATCTCGCTCACCCGCCGGGCGAGCGCCGCCTCCACCCGCTTGCGCTCGGTGATGTCGACGAAAGAGGTCATGACCTGCACCGGCCGGCCAGTGTCGTCCCTGATCATGCTCGCCGATACCTGAACGTGGAAGGTGGCCCCGCTCTCTCGGCAGGCGACGAGCTCGCCGATCCACCCGTCCTCCCGATCCAGAGCCTCGGCCACCTGTCTCTGACGGTAGTCCCACTGACCAAAATCGCCGATATCACTCCCGATCACATCGTCGGGGCTGTCGTACGCCCACATGTCCAGAAAAGCTGAGTTGACGTATGTGACCTTCCCCTCCAGGTTGCAAAAGCAGATAGCGTTGATGGAGGACTCGATACCCGCGTTCTTCAGCAGCAGTTCCCGCTGCGCCGAGCGGAGTGCCCGAACGTGGGCGTCACGAATGCGCTCCTGCTGGTCGAGAAGCGTTGCCCGATCGCGCTCGACGAAGCCAGCGATCAACCCGTGCATGAGAAGGGCGACACGTGGGTGGAGCACAGCCGCCAGATCAGAGGGGATCGCAACGGAGAGCTCCTCTATCAGCGCTGCTTGCACGCGACCGAAGGCTCCAGCGGGTAGGCGGAGCGGGACGAACGAACCACCAATGGCCCGTGCCTCAGAGAGATCGGGGTCCTCCACGACGAGGAGCCCGACAACCCGCTCGAAGAGGCCGGCAAGCAACTGGCGTAGCTCCGCCGGAGAGTAAAGGCTGAGAGAGGCTCCCTTGACAGCGTCGTACCAGCGGTCGACGATGGCCCTAGACCGACTGCGGAGGACACGACAGAGGTCCGATGGACTGCGTGACGTCATTCCTCTCCGTTCAGCTACGGCTTTCGGGCCACTCCAACCACTCCCAGGTAGCGCTCCGGCTGATCCAGAAGGAGATCATCGGGTCCCTCTGGGCGCCAAAGAGGTCCACGAACCAGCCCGGGCTCCACCAACTCCAGCCCATCGAAGAAACGAGCAATCTCCGGCCAGGTCCGAGGCCGGACATTCGCAGCAGCCCGGTAGGCTTCCGCCCCCCGTCCGAGGAGCTCCTCGCGTCCTTCCTCGAGGGCCGTGTGGGATATCACGACGTAACTACCGGGCGCCAGCGCATCAGTGAGCACGCGCGCCGACCTGTAGGCCACCTGATCATCGGTGACGTAGTGGAAGACCGCCGTCATGGTGAGAGAGAGGGGACGATCCAGATCGAGCAGACGACGCACCTCTTCATGCTCCAGAATGGTGGACGGTTCACGGAGATCAGCCTGGATGATCGTGGCGTACGGCACGTCGCGCAGCATGGCCCCGCTGTGCGCAATGACCACCGGGTCCACGTCGACGTAGACGACCTGCGCATCCGGATTGACCGCACGCGCCAGCTCGTGGACGTTGCCCGCCGTCGGCAGGCCCGAGCCGATGTCGAGATACTGGTCGAGCCCCTGAGTGGCAAGGAATCGAATGACGCGCCTGAGAAAGGCCCGATGAGCCACAGCCCCGATTCGGATATCGGGGAAGGCTTGCTTCGTTCTCTCGGCGACCTCACGATCCGCGGCGAAGTTGTGGTGCCCCCCGAGATAGTAGTCGTAGATACGAGCTGGATTCGGCTTGTCCAGAGATATGTCGTCAGGAACCCAACTTTGCCCGGCGTCCTTCACTGATCGTCCTCCTTCCCTCTGTTACTCCAATGATCGCGGCGACGGAGATTCAATGCGGTACCGTATGGGAGAGCCATGAGAAGGCGCCAATCAACCAAGGTCGACGGAGCTGAAGCTGTCGGGCAACAGCTCGGCGACGGAGGTCTCCCGGTAGCGCCCCTCCGCGTCGGCAATAAGCACGATCATCTCTTCACCGAACTCACGCAGCACCTGGCGGCACGAACCGCACGGCGCGCCGCCGTTTTCGGTCACCACGGCGATGACCAGAAAGCGCCGCTCTCCAGCGCACACTGCCCGGAAGACGGCCGCCCTTTCCGCACACGTGGTCAGCGAGTAGACGGCGTTCTCCACGTTGCAGCCCACGTAGATCCGGCCGGATGCCGCCAGAAGCGCGGCGCCGACCTGGTAGCCAGAATAGGGCGCGTATGCCTGCTGGCGGGCTGCCGCAGCGCGCTCGATCAACGCGTCAGGGTCGAAATCAGCTTCCGTCATCGTCGTCCTCCGCGGTCCGGTCGTGCACCCGGGCTGGGACACCGTACGCCAGCGCGCCGTCTGGCACGTCGTGAGTGACCACAGAGCCGGCCCCGGTCCTGGCGCCCTTGCCCACCCGCACCGGCGCGACCAACATCGTCGCGGAGCCAATGAAGGCCCCCTCCTCGATCACGGTGGCGTGCTTCCGCTCCCCGTCGTAGTTACAGGTGATGGTACCGGCGCCCACGTTCGCCCCCGCCCCTACCTGGGTGTCGCCGAGATAGCTAAAGTGGCCCATCTTAGCACCGGGCCCCAGGGTCGACTCCTTCAGCTCGCCGAAGTTGCCCACGTGCGCGCCCTCGCACAGCCGGGCGCCCTTTCGGAGATGACCGAAGGGGCCCACATCGGAACCAGTCTCCATCACCGCCTGCTCCAGCACCGAGGCCAGGACCACACACCCGTCGGCGACGACGGAGTCCTCGATGATCGTGTTCGGGCCAATGGTGCAGCGCTTACCAACCGAGGTCCTGCCCCGCAGGTGGGTATTTGGTCGGATGACCGTGTCCCGTCCGATGGCGACGTCCGGCTCGATGTAAGTGGTGGACGGATCGACGATGGTCACGCCGGAGGCCATCCAGCGCCCGTTGATGCGCCGACGCAGCAGTCGCTCAGCCTCGGCCAGATCGAGTCGGGTATTGATTCCCAGGGTCTCATCCGGATCCTCGGCAATGACAGCCTCGACGTCGCGCCCCTCCGCGACGGCCATCCCGACCAGGTCGGTGAGATAGTACTCCTCCTTGGGATGGCTAAGAGGGATCTGGTCGACATGGTCCCACAGCCACCCGGCGTCGAAGCAGTAGACGCCAGCGTTCAACTCACGGATGGCGAACTGCTCAGGCGTGGCTACGGCCTCCTCGACGATCTCGACCACCGCCCCATCCGCGTCGCGGACGACGCGCCCGAAACCCCGGGGATTCTCGCGCACCAGCGTTAACATGGTGATCGGGCCGGAGTTCTGACGCTGCATCTCCACCAGGCGCTCCAGCGTCTCGGCGGTAAGGAGCGGCATGTCGGCGTAGGAAACGAGCACCAGGTCGCTCTGGCCCTCAAGGGATTCGCGCGCCTGGAGCACGGCGTGACCAGTGCCCAGCTGCTCGCTCTGGATGACGGAGATCACGTCGTCGCCGGCAGCCTCCGTCACCGTTTCGGCGCCGTGTCCCACCACCAGCACAGGAGGTCGGTCGGTCAGCTCCCGCGCCGTATCCAGGGAGTAAGCCACCATAGGCCGGCCTGCCAGGGGATGGAGCACCTTGGGCAGGTCGGATTTCATGCGGGTCCCTTCGCCGGCGGCAAGAATCACGACAGCAAGGTCCACATCATCCTCCTCACGTGGGTTTCGGTCGGCGGAAGTCCCTCGGGGTTTGCGCAACGATGTGCCTGAAGAGCCATCACCATGGAGAGTCAATCCAGTCCCGCGATCATATCAGCGTCCCTGTCGTGAGGCTCTACCCCCCATAGGTCAAAAAAGGCCGTGGCATGCCACCACGACCGTGGTACTCTGCTCAGATCGTCAAGCTGGGGCGGTAGGATTCGAACCTACGATTGCGGGATCCAAAGTCCCGTGCCTTACCACTTGGCTACGCCCCAACGTCGAAACTCATTATAGCATAGATCGGTATGCCCTGCAATTTCTGTTCCCAGAAAGCCCAGAAGCCTGCCGTTCCTTCAGCCGATGTATCCACCGTGCCGGGCCCGCCACTCAGTCTGATCCTCTCTCGCCGTAGAGGACCTGGTAGACGCGGTAGTTGAGCGCCACGTGCTCCAGGTACTCACGGGTCTGCCCAAAGCCAATCCAGCGGATGAAGTCGGCCTGATCCGAGACCAGCGGGTCGTTCCGCCAGGCATCTACATTGCCCGGCCCCGCGTTGTAGGCGGGGATTGCCAGCTCCAGGTCACCGTCGTAGTAGTCGAGCAGGTGGCG
>JAWLCP010000046.1:1726-21666 GCA_041687115.1 Anaerolineae bacterium | reverse complement strand
GGGCTTGGCGGATGGCCCAGCTTCGCAGGGCTTGGCGGATGCTGCCGGCTCGCTCTGGAAGCCCAGGTATCCCTCGTGGATGGCGCGGGCGATGATCTCGTGGGTGCCGGCGAGGAGTTGATCCGGGGTGCAGGTGCGGTCGAGCAGCGGGAAGGCGTGGAGGTTCTCGAAGCTGCGGTCGCCGGGACGGATCCCCTCGACAAGCCTGGCCAGCCCGCCATCCTGCTCCGTGCGCACGACGATGGGGATATCCCGACCCAGCACGTGCTGACGGAGGGTCAATGCGGTCGAGAGGCCGAGCGAATCGTCGTCCAGGCAGACGAACATGGTCGAGATATCACACTGACCGTGGGCATGGAAGAGGAACTCGGCGCGCTGAAACGCCGGCCCGCGGACGTCGATTGACACCGGAACGAGGTGGCAGGCCTCGCTGAGACGCGGGTAGCGGAGCCAGAGGGACTCGATCTTGCGGTCCGCCTCCCAGTCGACGATGGTCAGACGGAGGCGCCCAGCGCCCGTGGTGGGCTTCCCGGTCCACAGCGAGCGCAAGAGTGACCAGAGCTTGTGCAGCCAGCCAGGGGACTGCCCGCGCGCCTGGTGGTCTCGGGCCCACCGCTTCGCCATCTGTACGACGACGTTCTCCCCCAGGCGTCCGAGCCCGACCACCAAGACGTGCGGGGGGCGGCTAGATGCCTTGTCGAAAGCGGGGTATTCATTCAGAAGGGTCCGGGCGCCAGCGTCGAAGACGTTGAAGAGGTCGAGACGGAAGCCATCGATCCCTCCTGACTCAATCTCCCGTTCCCGCAGCAGAGCGCAGAGCTGAGGGTCAGTCGCGTGGAGGATGCATTGGAGGGTGGTGCGCGTTCGACGGGTGGTCAGTTCTGCGCTGCGGACGCCGACCTCGGCGTTGAGGCCGTCGTCCCCGCAGACGGCGATGAGGCGCCGGGCGGTGTGGACCCGTGCGCGGCGAAGCAGCTCGGACCGAGTGGCGTCCCCGGTGAGCACGACGACGCCCTCCGCCCTGGCGGCCTCGATGAGGTCGTTCTCCTCGTCCCGCTCGATGACGACGACCCGCTCCCCGCGTTGACGGAACCCCTGGGCCAGGCGGAAGCCCTTGCGCCCCAGGCCACAGATGACGGTGTGATCGCTGAAGAAGAGGAGCCGGGTCAGCTGCATCTGTTCGTGGAAGATCAAGGCCAGGGTCTGGAGGGCCGTGTAGGCGGCCACAGCGGGGGCGAGCCAGCGGGCGACCTCGAGGGGCCAGTCGACGGGAGCGGAGACGGCGCCCGACTCCAGGGTGAAGAGCTGGACGGTGAGGTAGAGGAGGTTGAAGGGGGAACGGCGCTCGCCAAGGGCGGCGAAGTGACGGGCGAAGCCGAGGTACCCAAGGACCAGAGCGAGCAGCCAGAGGCCGCCGATGACGAACCAGCGGGTGTCCTGCCAGGTCTGCTGGAGCCGGCGGCGCATGCGGTGGCGGAGATCGCGCTGCCGGCCGCACGCCTTTGAGGACTGAGCTGAACGGGTCATGGGTACGGGCGTACTGCTGAAGGTGGAGCTGAGGAAGACGCGGAGTGTTCTCCTGTTCATGTCCGAAGTGCTCCTCGTTTAGCCGGACTCAGCGAGCGTCATTGAGGACGGCGTTTCGACCGGGAATGGTCCCTATCCGTCAGGGTTGAGGCTCAAGACGACAACTCCCCGCGGCTCATCCGTGACAAAGACGGCATCGCCCACGGCCTGGACGTCTGAGGCAGAGTGGAGCTCGTCGTAGGTCGCCAGGATGGCGAGCGCCTCAGGGTCCCTCACGTCGACAGCGATGACGCCGCTCTCAAGCACTGCGTAGTCCTCGATCACATTGTAGGTGACGTAGAGGGTGTCTCCCGCAGCAGAAAGGTGGGAGGCAAAGCCGGGGAGGTCGAGGCGGTCCATGAGGAGCGGACGGGCGGGATCGCTGACGTCGAGGGCGAGGAGGCCGCCCTCGCCCATGGTCAGATAGAGGACATCGTCGGCCACGGCGAGACCGACGACCCAATGGGGCGTGTCGAACCGTCCGATCAACTCGGGAGTCTCGGGGTCTGCGATGTCGAAGACGTGGAGGCCGGTCCACCCGCCGCCAACGTAGGCGGTGGTGCCATCGACGGTTGCGTTGCAGGGGTTGCCCGAGTTGCTGGGAGGCTCCCAGGTCCAGAGCTCCTGCGGCTCCATGGGGTCCTGGATATCGAGGATGGCCCAGTAGTTGTGGCCGGTCAGATGGGCCAAACCATCGGCGACAGTGACGTAGTAGAGGCTGCTGGCTCCGCTCAGGCTCTCTCCCTCAGGCGGGAAGGTAGTGGAGGCCCCCGACGCGCCCAGCTGGATGATGACGAGGTGGCGGCTGTGATCCCCGCTGACGACATAGACGACGTCGTCGGCTACCACGACCTCTTGTGCCTGCATACTGTCGACCTGGTAGCTCTCGACGGGCCTGGGGTCGGTCGGATCGCTCACACTCAGCCTTACGAAGCCATCGCCCCCGTTGGCCAGATTGAGCACGCTGTCGGCGACGAAGAGGCCGTTCGCCGAGCGGGAGGTTCGGTACTCGCCGATGACGGTGAAGGTGGGGGGCGGCGTCGGGGTAGGCGTGGGGATCGGGGCTGTAGGCGTCGGCGACGCAGGCACCGTCGGCGAGGTCGGGGCAGCTGAGGGAGCCCGGCCGGTCAAGCGAGGGATGAGGGCGACGCCGACGGCTACCACGGCCACGACGCTCAACAGAACGGCGACCAAGGGCATCGGCCACCAGCGGTGGGCGGAGGGACGTGGATGGGGCTTCGGTTCGGTGAGGCGCTCCTCGACGATCGACCGATCCCCCTCGGACAGGAAGAGCTGGATGGTGTTTCCTAGCTTCTCGATGTGCTCCTCCAAGGGGGGCGTCAGGGCGTCCAGCCAGTGCTCGGTGGAGAGGAAGTAAGCCATGGCGCCCGACGGGTCGATGTTCTCGATGCGGAAGGGGATGATGATCACCTCGTTGGCCACGGCCCTCTCCACCTCGCGCACCACCTGCCGCGATTGATTCGAGTTCCCTGAGAGAATGACGACCATAATCCGGCTGGCCTCAATGGCGTCGACGATGGCGTCGCCCCAGGAAGTCCCGGGGGTCACGTCGCGCGGGGCGATCCAGCAGCGGATTCCCTTCTGCTCAAGGCCAGCTACGATAGCGTCAGCGACGGGCTTGTCCTTGCTGGAGTAACTGACGAAAACGTCATGGGCCATTGTGGCAACCTTGTTGGCTGTGGCTGGTGGGAAGGCGCTCGACGGTGACCTTTCCCTGCTCTGCGCCGAGGGTGGTCGGTCGGCGGGTGCCGGGTGTCCGGTTTCCGGCATGGACCCAGACGAGGGGGAGGTGGCGGCGCCGAGCCTCGGCGACTATCTCGGCGGTCCCTCCCGTGCCATGGGCTTCCTTTCCATTCCAGACGGCAAGGAGGACGTCGCAATGGTCGAGCACGTAGTGTCCCGCGGCGGCGTAGGCCTCCTCCCGGGTAGGCGCCGGCGGCAGGGTGATCACCTGGTCCGCCTGGGAGAGGAGACCGAGAAACGCCTCTCTGGACTCGGGTGACGAGAAGTCCGTCATGTAGTCGGACTGCGGCAGGGGCAGAGGGACGATCAGCTTTGCTTTGGATCTGGACAGGACCCGATAGACGATCAGGCGATCGGCTCCCTCTGCCAGGGCGGAGATGACGGTGCTCGGATGATGGACGAAGGCCGCTTCAATCTGGTCGAGAGCTCTGTCCACGCCGGAGGCCAGCTTGTCCAGCTCGGTCAGGAAACGATGGCCTACCGCGCCGATAGCGAGCATGGCGTCAGCCCCCCAGGCGTTCCTCGCCGCTCTTGACGACTGTGTAGCCGGCGTAGGCCAGGATGCGCGGGATGGATCGAACCAGGGCGCGGTCCTTCTCCTTCTGCTCGTCCGGCAGCTCGTCCCACGGAAGGAGCGCCTCGTGGCGTTTCTGCTGCTTATCGGTCTGGGGCGCGTGCCGCCAGCCAGCCTTCCGCTTGGAGTGCATCCACCGGCGGTGCTCCAGCTCCGCCAGTCGCTCCAGATCCTCATCGCCCTCGGGGAACTCGAAGGGCGGTTCATTGCTGCGGGCAGGGATCATGACGTAGCCGATCTGAGCCAGCTTGTGGGGGATATCCCGCACGGCGGCGCGATTCTGTTCTTTCTCATCCTCCGGAAGCTCCGCCCATGGCAGGAGAGAGGTGTGGGTTCTCTGCTCCTCGTCGGTTGTGGGCCCCCACTTGTATCCCTCGGCCTCCAGCCTCTCGCAGAATACCTGGTGGTGGCGTTGGGCCAGGCTGTTGAGCAGGTCTCCCTCCAGCTGGATCTGTTGTACCAGGGAGAGGAACTCCTGGCCGTCCACGTGGAGGTTCAACTGATCCTCGGCGGGGAGGCTGGAGCGCTGGTAGGCCGACTTTCCGGAGAGCTGGCTCATGACCACCAGGGATTCGATAGAGCGGATGCCGTGCCTGTAGCGCTTGATGCCGAGGAAAGCCCGGAGCACTCCCGGGTCGATGTTGAGAACGGCTTGACCGTCGTCTTCCTCGAAGAGGTGGGCCGCGTTCCGCTCGAGGATGGAGCGGAGGAGGATGGCGCGGCGGATGACGTAGTAGGGGTCGGAGATCTCCCGTCTATCCGCGTCCAACTCGGGAGGGTTCGGTCCCAAGATGTCGACGTAGCCCTTAAGGCGGCTGATGAAGTCCGGCACTTTGGCGGCGCGGGAGGCCTCTGGGCTGAGGTCCGCGCCGAAGTCCTCCATCCTGTGGCTCGTGCCGCCGGCGAAGACGAAGATCGAGCGCCCGATGGGGTGGACGACCTGTCCCTGGCGGAAGGCGCCGTCCTGCATGGGAGCAAGGAAGTAGCGGAGCCAGCCGAGGGGTCTGTCGTCGAGCGAGGTGTCGAACTCGTCCCAGAAGACGAGAGGGATCCTGCCGCCCAGGGTGACATCCCTCACCCGGTGGAGGGCGTCTGGTATCTCGTGGGGGCCTTCGAGCTGGGAGAGGTTGAACTCAAGCACCTCGACCCGGCCGGGAGTGAGGGACTGGGCCACCTGGGCGATGCCGAAGGACTTGCCGGAGCCGGGCGCGCCGAAGACAGCGATGGAGAGCGGGCGTCTCTGGCGTTCCTTGCTCAGGTACTCGGCGACGAGAGCGTGGATGGCGCGGAAGCTCTCGATCTCCCGTCGATCGACGGTGAGGAGATGACCGAAACGTCCCTGGGGCACGTCCCGGAGGGCGATCTCGGCTCCCCGACGGACAACGCGCTCGGCGACGGACTCGAGATTGTCGCGGTACCGATCCTCCAGGATGGTCCACCAGCCAGCGGGGGCGCGGTCGTCATCGTGATGTTCGGACTCCCTGAGGAATTGAACGGGATCCCGCACTCTGACGGCGGCGAACGGTGCTGTGGTGTCGGCCAACTCCTGCGCGATGCGGCTCACAGGGAAGGAGAGATGACCCTTCTCGGCAGGGTCCATCGCGTACCCTTCCAGGTGGAGGCGGCGGGCCGCCCGCAACCCGGACTGGATGCCCTGGTGGACATCAGGTTTGGCAGGGGTGAGCAGAAGCTGGCGTGCGATGCCGGCGGTGAGACAGGTGGTATAGCCGATCATCTGACCGGGATGCTGCTGCTTCCACATCCCCTCGATGACGTGGGGATCGAAGAAGAGGAAGCAGTCCGGAGCAGGGCCCGCCTCGTCTGAATCGGTGCGGGAGAGGAGGAGGGCGCCCGCGGTATCGAAGGAAACCACCACGTGGGCGCAGCGGGAGAGGCTGTTGACACGCGGGTTGTGGCCCAGCTCCCAGGCGACGTCCTGGGCGGTGCGCTCCCAGGAGAGCCCGCGGCTGATGTGCACCTCGGTAAGACGGAGGTCGTCGACGGTCGTGACGCCGATGAGGCGGTCGCCGTGATGCTCATGGAGGTGGTCCCATAACTGCCCCTCGGCGACGGGCTGGGCCATCTTGACCAGGATCCAGGAAGGGGATGCATCGGCGGCGGTGGCGGCGGGCCAGAGCTCGGGATGGTCACGGAACCCGAGGTTGGCATCGTCGAGGATGACGATGTCCGCCCGGGCTGTGTCTCCCGCGATGTGTTTCCAGCCCGCGACGGCCTCCGCCTCCGGGCTGCGGTCAAGGCCGAGATGCTGCTCGACCCGCCAGACGGCCTGTTTCTGGTGTGGGAAGGGGGACCAGAGGGCGTATGCGTGGTGGAAGCGGCGATCGCCGGGATGCACGGGCGATGGGGGGGCAGGCTTCTGGAGGACGGGGCCTGTACCAGCGTATTCGCCAGGTCCGCCCTGGCGAACATCCTCGGCGAGGACCTCGATGAGGTCGGCCAGGAGCGCGGCTCCGCCTCGCTGCCAGCAGGCGCGGGTCCAGGCGGGCTGGTTCCAGGCGGTCTGGGTTCCCTTCCGCTGGCGCCAGGTGGCAATGTGCCAGTCGATGGTCACGTCACCCGTGACGACCATGGGTGCAGGAGGGGCTTGCGTTTTGATCATTGTGCAATCCTTTCAAGGGCGTCGCTGAGCGCGACGATCTGGGTTCTGGCAGTGGACGGTGTGTTCGTCCAGGAGTCTGGGGTGTGTATTATACTAAGGCCGGGGTTGTGCGCCAGTTTCGGCGGGGGTGGGAGGCGTCTCCCCCTCACCTAACCTCTCCCCCACGGGGAGAGGGATGGGGGCGTGTCCCCCTCAGGTTGCCTGTCCCCACGGAGGGGAGGGATGGAGGTGTGTGCCCCTCACCTAACCTCTCCCCGTGTGGGGGAGAGGGATGGGGGCGGATCCGATGCGGGTCGAGGGGGGGCCTGTGGCCTATAGTCTCGAGCGGACCTTCTCCCAGGAGCCGGTGATGAGGAAGCTCTCGTCCATGTGGTCGACCATGCGGATGAACTTGGGCCAGGGGACGGAGAGGGTGAGAAGGTCGCCGGACACGCAGGGGCGGGCGGATACGTCGAACATGCCGAGCACGGCGCGGGGGTGATCGGACTCAAGCTCGCGGTAGGGGTGGTAGACGATGGAGGAGCAGCCGGAGCCGAAGGGGGCGGTGACGGCCTGGGGGTCGACCTCGTCGAAATTGGCCAGGGTGAAGAGGCCGGAGAGGACGTCGGGGCGCGCGAAGAAGATGGCCACGGCGGGGTCGTCGTCCTCGTCGAGGTGATCCCAGCGCTTGAAGACGATGTAGCGGCCGGGGGCCTGGAAGGTGGGCTGGGTCTGCAGGTACTGCTCCACCAGCTCGGGTGACTGTTTGTATCGCTCACCCTCTACCTCGCCGGGGATGCCACAGGAGAGGAAGTAGGTGAAGTTCGGGCCGAGGCGCTGGTCGAAGCCGAGGTAACGACGGGCGCCCCTGCAGCCAAAGGACTCGGCGTCGAAGCGGCGGGACGCGCCTTGCCGAACGTCATCCAGGTCGCAGATGAAGCAGCGGAAGCCCTCCGGCGAGAGGGCTGGCTGGGCCTGAGGCTCGTCGTCGGTGTAGTAGAACGCGATGGGGAGCTCGACGCCGGGGAAATACCGGCTCCAGCGGTCGAGAAAGCGGTGCCTGAGGGTGATGTCCATGTCGATCCTCCTGACTGCACTAGCGTCCGGTGGGTGAAACAGGCACGGTCACGGCCTGGGTGGTCAGACTATCTGGCCCGTCGACGGGTCTGGTACTGGTCGATGAGCTCCCGGTGTGAAGCCACCTGTGTCAGGAACGAATGGTGCAGCTCTTGATCCTCGATGTTGGCCGCCTGGGACCGGAGGAGGTCGTGGGCGTGTTCGAGTACGGAGTCAGCACGAGAATCGCCGCAGGCGCGCAGCACCTGATAGCACGTCAGATAGATGCGGAACGGCTCATCCGTGTCGTTCAGCGCGCCGGCGTCCAGGTCCCGCAGAATCTCGGCGACCAGCCGTCTGGCGCTGGTCAGGTCACGGCGGGCGAGCTGTGTACGGGCGAGGCCTGCCTGTGATTCAATGAGCCGGCCGCGTTCGCCGAGCTCGCGCCTGAGGGATATCGCCTGGCGGTAGATCTCGTCGGCTTGCTCAAGACGGCCAAGGCTGAGAAGGGCGTGTCCCAGGCGGGTGAGCGCGTACCCCTGAACCCGTCGATCGCCGATGTCCTGGGCGATGGCTACTGCCTGCTCGCTGAACCGACTGGCGGCGTGGTCATCACGCAGGTGGTGGAACAGCAGCCCCAGGCAGGCGAGAGCCATGCTCTCGCCTTGCCGATCACCGATCTCGCGGGCGATGTGGAGGCACTCCCTGTAGGGGGGTTCTGCGTCAGCATAGGCGCCTTGCTGATCCAAGACGTATCCCAGGTTGATGAGGGCCAGGGACTCGCCCCAGCGATCGCCGGTCTCGCGGGCGGCTCGCAGAGCCTGTTCGTAGCGGGTCCTCGCCTCGTGGTAGGCCCCCTGCTGCTGTGCAGTGAGTCCGAGGCTGGCCAGCAAGGCGCCCTCGCTCCGCCGGTCACCAAGCTGTCGGTTAAGCCATAGGGCCTGGCGGTAGAAATCTGCGGCGCGCACGTAGTCCCCGTCTCCGTGGTATGCATTTCCGATGCTGTGCAAGCTGGCTGCCCTCAACTGGTGCAGAGAGAGGTCGTTGCTCAAGATGAGGGCGCGCCGAAGCTGAGCCTGGGCCGCTCCGTATGCTCCCTGTCGGACCAAGGCGTTTCCCCACTGGAGGTAGGCCGACGCTTCCGCAGCTGGCGACCGATCCTGCGGGTGGGCAGTCTCGCTGATGGTGATGGCGGCACGTGCTGCCTCTATGGCCTCATCGTAGCACCCTTGTCTATTCAGGAAGCGAGCCTGTTCTGCGAGGAGGTCGGTGAGAGCGGGGCCGAAGACACCGCTGACGCTACCTGCGTGCCTCTCCGTCTCGTCCATCTCCACATGCTGAGCGGCTTGAAGGTGGTCAACGGCCATGGAGATGAGTGTGGTGGCCTCCTGGTAGGGTCCCGCGAGGGTGTAGAAGCGCGATAGGCTGGGGAGGCTCCGTTGGATCTCCTCCAGATTGATCTGTCTCACGGCCCAGCGCCAGGCGGCACGGACGTTGGCCAGGTCCGCTCTGAGGGTGGCCAAAGTCCGGGCGGTATCCAGGTGTCCGGGATCGCCGTCGAGGCGCTGAAGGAGGGCGAGATAATGAGCGGCGTGTTTCGCCCGGCAGGCTGCATGTAGCGAGGGGGCTGTGCTCAGCCGGGCGGATGCGTACCGTCTTACGAGATCGTGCATCTCGCACCGGCCCGACGGCAGGATGCGCAGCAGCGACTTGTCTGCCAGCGACTGGAGCATGTATGGCGATGCGTCTGCCACGTGGCGCGCTGCTTTCTTCTGGAATCCGGAACGGAAGGTAGAGAGCTTCACGAGCGTCTCTTGCTGGTCCGGCTCCAGCAGGCCCCATGAGTGGTCAAGAGCCGCCCGCACGCTTCGGTGTCGGGCAGGGACATCTTCCAGCGAGGCTCTGAGGAACCCGAGGTTGTTCTCAACCTGCTCCGCAATCTCCTCGCACGGGTGGGTGCGGGTCGAGGCAGCGGCCAGCTCAATGGCAAGCGGCATCCCTTCGACGAGGCGGCAGATGCGCGCTATGGCCTGTGAGCCACAGCCTGTGACGGGCCAGTGAGGAGAGACCCGGCGGGCCACCTCTTGAAACAAGGCCAGTGCGTCGTAGGCTTCCAACTCGCGCTGGTCGGGTTCGGCCCCGCTTGGATACTCCAAGCCCTTAACCTCATAGCGCCATTCCCAGCTCAGGTTCAGAAACGCTCGAGATGTGACGAGCAGTTTGATCTCCGGGGCCTCTTCTAGGATCTGCACCAACAGATCGGACGCGTTGAGCAAGTGTTCGAAGCTGTCGAGGATAAGCAGCATCTCTTTGCCGCGGAGATGATCCATCAGCTCAGCCTGGGCATCCTTACGACCCGAGAAGGATATCTCGAGGGCGTTGGCGATCGCGGAGACGAGAGAGCTGGCTGAGCTAAGCGATGTGAGGGGCACGAACCAGACGCCTTCGAGGAAGGCGTCTGACTGGGTCGATGCTACCCTGAGGGCAAGCCGCGTCTTACCCACGCCTCCGGGGCCGTGAAGGGTGAGGAGTCGACAGTCTGGGTTGTCGAGCAAACGGATCACCGCAGCGGCCTCCCGTCGGCGGCCGATGAATGGGTTGGGCTGTGGAGGCAGGTTATGACGGGGCCTCCTGCGCGCCGTCCGGATGCGCTCGTAGAGGGCACGCGTCTGCTCTGTGGGTTCGACCCCCAGTTCGTCGGCGAGGATCCGGCGGCAGGATTGGTACTGGGCCAGGGCGGAACTCCAGCGACCGGACCGCGCCAGTAGTTCCATCATCTGGCGATGGGTCCTCTCGCGCCAGGGCTCCAGCGCGAGCAGCCGGCGGGAGAAGTGGAGGCCTTTGTCATACTCACCAGAGCGCGCGTATTGGGCGATCAGAGTGTGCAGAGCGTCGGCCAGCCGCTGGGCCCACCGTTCGCGCTCGCCGGCCAGCCAGATCTCGAACTCAGCGCAGCCCTGCAGCTGTATGCCCTCAAGGAAGGGGCCGCGATACAGCTCCACGGCCGCCGTCAGGGCGTCCCTGCTCCCCTTTGCTTCCATGGCTCCCAGGGCGTCGATGTCGAGCCAGTACGAGGAGTGCCGCCGAAGGGCGACCGACTGACGGTCCGCCGTCAGGCAGTTGGGCATCAGGGTGGTGATCCGGTGCAGGACCCAGCTGAGGTTGGCACGTCCACGAGCCTCGTCCAGGCCCGCCCAGAGCAGTTCTGCCAGGTGCGCTCGAGGGATAGGACGTTCCTGCACGGCCAGGTAGCCCAGCAGGGCAAGGGCCTTGCGGGAGCGGAGGCCACGAACGGGCTCTCCATCTCGTTCCACCTGAGGAACCCCCAGGAGCCGCACGTGAATGGTGGCTGCCATCCGCTCACTCCAGGGTTGTCAAAGAGTTGCCAAAGAATCCGGAGGTAGAATATGCCCGACTGGACACTCCATGCTTTCCTGCACGGTGCCCGGCAGGGAGTCATCGAAGCGATTCTGGCGAAGAAACGCGCGTGGCTCCAACTATAGCAGAACTCATCTGTCGTGACAAGCTTGAGCGCCGCTCCATGGACTCCGGGGGAGACACGTTCCTGCACCCATCGCTGCTTGTCCCGTTCATCGGCCTGAAGGAGAACTGATGCCTGGGAAGTCCCCCCCCTGTGTATTGGGCGTACCTGCTACGCTGCTGGCAGGAGGAGAGCGCCATGACTGGCGGGAGGCCAACCTGGCGTTTCTCCGTCGAGCGGATCCTGCCCGTGGACAAGGGTTCAGGACGCGGGCGTGGTGAACCCTTCGATGCACTCAGGACGAGGCCTAAGGGACCGTCAAGAAAGGGCCCGGCTGAGATGCCTGAGGTATCGGACGAGCGTCTTCAGAGGGGGTTCAGCAGCCTGGAAGCGCTGGTGGCCTTCGTCAAGGCTCAGCTGGATCGGGAGGATGGAGCCATGGACGGTGAGAAATGACAAGTGACAAATGACAGATGAAAAATGGCGAATGAAAAAGACGAATGACAAATGGGAAATGGAAATGGGTGATGAATGGGGAGCAGGGGGGTGAGACGGGAAGCGTGAACTGTAAGACGCAAAGCGTGAAACATAAGGTGTAAGTGCTGCGAATGCGTGTTATGGAGGGACACGATGAAAATACAGCAGATTCTCACAAGTGTAATGGTTCTGGGGCTCTTGCTGGCCCTGGCCGTGGGGCTGAGCCTGGCGCAGGGGCCGGAGACTCCGGAGGGGGAACTGGGTGTGGAAGGAGAGGTCGGTCCGGCAGTGACGACGCTGAGCCTCGTTCCTATCCAGGGGCTACTGACCGACGCAGGTGGCAATGCGCTGAACGGCGATTACGATATCTCTGCACATATCTACGACGCTGAGAGTGGAGGGACGGTGCTCTGCGCTTACTCCGGATCGACGGATGTAGCCAACGGGCTTTTCACGCTGAACATGCTTTGCTACAACCAGTTGATCACCGGTCAGCCGCTCTACCTGGGCGTCAAGGTGGACGACGATCCGGAGATGACGCCTCGCCAGCGCATCTCGGCCGTCCCCTACGCTATCACCGTGTCCCCCGGGGCAGTCATCAAGGGCGACACGTCGTACGTCTTCATCCCCGGGAGTGCGTTCGTCAAGAACAACAGCAACGATTCGACCCGGTGGCAGATGTCGGGTGGATCGGCCCTGATCTATAGAGGAGCCACAGTCGGCTCCAAGCACGTCCGCATCCCCATCACAATTCCTGCCGTCCTGTATGGTCAACCGGTGCGGGTGACCCAAGTCAGGGTGTACTACAAGTGCAATAACGGCACGAACGGATACATCAGCGAGACGCAACTCTATAAGCAGACCGACGCCGACTCCTTCGTGAGTATGGTGGTGGACACCACAAACCGACAGAGCAACGCGGCTACCGCTTACACTCTGTCGCCAGACGGCGAGCATAATATCCTGTCAGCCTACGAGGGAATCCTCACGCTTCGGCTGCGACTGGCCTTCGCCAACGATAATGACTACGTCCAGATCGGCGGGGTGCGGTTGACCCTGGAGACCACCTACTAGAAAGGAGGCGTGCCATGAAACGGACAGCGTTGCTACTGGCCCTGGCCGTCCTCCTCTTGGTGACCGCCCGCGTCCTGGCGATGTCGTCGCCCAGCTACCGCCTGGACTGGTACGTCCCGCTGACGGGAGGAGCTGGAGGAGCAGCCAGTTCGGCCCACTACGCGGTCAACTTCACCGTCGGCCAGTCGGCCATGGGCACGTCCGTCAGCACCAAGTATGGCGGCTGCCTGGGGTACTGGTGCGGGGCGGAGGTGGAGTACAGGGTCTACCTGCCGCTGGTGTTGAGGAACTCGTAGGGCTACACCAGCCCCAGGGTGTCCGGGGCGGGATCCCTCCCGCCCCCGACCTCCCCTCTGCGGAAGGACTGAGCCGGGCGGCATCGCCTGGCTTCTCCTCGACGGGCGCAGGACAAGCTACGAACTCCACTGACCGCCCACGGTGGTGCGACTCTACGCGCCGCCTATTGCGAGAGCCTTCGCCTGAGCGGAGGGGCGTGATGGTGGATGCCCATAAAGCACGCCGCATCCGATGTGAACCGCGTGCTGAGAGAAGGGGGCAGCAGATGAACGAGTACAAGCGCATCATATCCACCCTGACCATTGCAGGACTGCTGGCGTCGGGATTGTTGCTGCTGCTCTGGGCGCGACCGGTGGCGGTTCGCGCCGATCCGGGCGATCTGTTCGTCACACCGGACGGCAGTGGCGACTGTTCCCAGGTCGCCCCTTGCGACCTACAGACTGCGCTAAGGACAGGCAGAGAGGGCGACATCATCTACCTGGCACAGGGCACCTATACCGGCAGCGGCGATGCTGTCGTCACCCTAACCAGGAGCATAACCTTCTGCGGCGGCTGGGATGGCGTTCCCGGCGGCCCGGTGGTGCGCGACCCTCAAGTCTATCCTACTATACTGGATGGCGAGGGTGAACGGCGGGTGGTAACCATCAGCGGGCACATCAGCCCCACTGTCGAGGGCCTGATCATCACGGGCGGGGAGGCGACTGGCCTGGGTGGACGCGAAGAAGTGGGTTATGTCCTTGATGCTGGTGGAGGCATGTACAGCCACGGTGCAAGCCCTATCATTGTGAACAACGTCATCACGAGCAACGTGGCCAGCAGGTCGACCTGGGGTTGCGGTGGGGGGCTTTATCTCTACGACGGTAACGGCGCTGTGGTACGCGGCAACACGATTATCAGTAACACGGCCACATTAAGCCCGACGGATGGATTCGGTGGCGGCGTCTACCTCGACTACAGTGACGCGATAGTCATCGACAATACCATCGTCGACAATATCGCCTCTCCGGAGGGGCTTGCGCGTGGTGGTGGTCTTTTTCTGTACTACAGCGACGCCACAGTCACGGGCAACACGGTGATCAGCAATACCGCCACTCGAACCAGCAGCGGCGACGGCGGCGGGCTATTCCTGGAAGAAAGCAATGCCATCATTAGTGGCAACGTCGTGGCTGGCAATGTGGGCAGCATTGACGGGTGGGGGCAGGGTGGCGGCCTGTTCATCAGCAGAAGTGCCGCGACCGTGTCAGCGAATGCCATTCAGGGTAACGCTGGCAGCGTAACTGGCTATGGTTGTGGCGGTGGCATCCGGCTTGGCTTCAGCCCGGCACTGATCGACGGCAACACGGTAGTCAATAACAACGCCATCAGTAGTATCGGTATCGGCAGTGGCGGCGGCATCTACATCTGGGCCAGTCGTTCTTTCACTCTGACCAACAACGTCATCGCCCACAATCGAGCTGGCGGGGAAGGAGGTGGCATCTCGGTGCGTGCCTATCTCGCTGCTTATCCTTCCCATGGCGTGTTAGTCAATAATACCATTGCCGAGAACAAGCTTGGTGACGCCGGTGAGGGGGTATGGATTGGCCAGTTCAGCGCAATTACCTTGACGAATAACATCATCGTCAGCCACGCGGTGGGTATCACTAATACGATTCCCGCCAGCGCCACCGTCGCGGCGGACCACACGCTGTTCTACGGCAATGGGACCAACTACGGTAGCGGCGTCGGCAGCACCACCGAGATCTCCGGCAGCGACCCACTGTTTGAGAACCCTGCCGAATGGGACTACCACCTGCAGCCGGGCTCGCCAGCCATTGACGCTGGCACTACTATCTCCTGGGTGATTGCCGACATTGACGGCGACCGGCGGCCCATTGGGGTGGGGTACGACATCGGTGCGGACGAGTTTGGATGGTCGATCTACCTGCCGGTCGTGCTGAGGGGGAGACAGTGAGGCGCGAGACGAAGATGTCAAGAAGTCAGAACCTCCTCCTGCACTTGATTGTACTGAGCATTCCTTCCTGCGCCGCTCCCACCCCGACGATCGACGGGGGCAGGGCGCCGGACTCGCTGCCAGAGACGACCGCAACCGGAGTGCCGACTTCGGCATCAGAGGTGACCGTCGCAGCCCCGCCCACCGTCCCTGAAGCTCCCTCCACTCCACCCTCCGGCGACGTCGTTCAGGCCGCCGACCTGATCTACCTGGGCGCGTTCCGCCTGCCCGGTGGCGATACCCCGCCGCAGACCTTTGCGTATGGCGGCAACGCCATGACCTTTCGACCCGGCGGCGACCCGGGTGGTCCCGATGACGGCTATCCCGGCTCGCTCTTTGTGATGGGCCACGACCGGCAGGCCTGGGGCGGGCTGCCCGACGGCATGACGCCGGAACCGGTCCTGATGGAAGCGCTCTCCCCGCCCGAGCCCGGCGGTCTGGCCGAGCTGTTTGCCCAGCCGCTGAACGACCCACCCGACAACGCCTTCAGCTACCTGATGCAGTATGACGTACTGGCGATCAAGTCCTGCTACCCCGTCAGCCTGATCGAGAGCGCCGAACAACTCGCCGCGTACCAGGGCTACTACCTGGGCATGCGGGACCGGATGGACCAGTTGTCGGGGAAGCTCTTCATCGTCGTCACCGAGCCGCCCGAGACCCCCAACGACACCGACCGTGCGACTGCCGCGCGGGCGCGGCCCATGGCCAGCTGGTTGGCTTCGGACGAGTTCCTGGACGGCCATCCCAACGTCGTCACGTTCGACTTCTTTGACCTGCTGGCTGATCCCGCGACCGACATGCTGCGGCCCGAATACCGCACGAGTGAGAGCGACGCCCATCCCAACGGGCTGGCCAACCGGACGATCGGTCCCTTGTTCGTTGAGTCTGTGGATCGGGCCATCAGGTCCTTCATTGGGCGCTGAACGGCCTGGAGCTGGCTGGCGGCGGGAGGGGATAAGCAGGAACAGACGTAACTTGAGCAATTGGCCACGGTCACCCTATCTGGCCCAAAGACAGGATGATGTGCGATGACTCAGAATCCAAACTTCCCCGCGTCGCTGAAGAGGTTGTTCAAGCGCGGCTGGTACCTCCTCCTGATGGCAGCGTCGCTCCCATTCCTGGTCTTCTTCTTTGGCTTCTGCGCCAAGAGGATGGACGAGTACGATTGCGCGATGGGGATCCTGGAACAAAGCCCGGCAGTGCAGAGAGAGATCGGTCTGCCTTTCAAACCAGGCTTGTTTGCCTGGATGCCGTATTTCGAAAGCGCAGGCGCGATGCGCCAGGGTGCCTTTTCTACTTCGATATCGGGCCCCGAAGGAGAGGGCAAGGTGCGGGTCGAGTTCTACCGCGCGCCCATCGGTGCGAGGTTGTACATTCGCCTGGAAAGAGGGGAGGGGGAAACGGACGTCTACGATGGCCCGTACGTGTGCCCGTAGCAGGGGCACCTGTAGGCGTAAGGGCGTCATATGGGTTTACACAACGCGCGTCGCATCAGGCGTGAGCGGCGTGCTGAGAGAAGAAGCTGGAAATGAACGGGTACGAGCGCATTACAACCAGCCTGGCGATGGGAGGACTGCTCGTGGTGGGCTTGCTCGTGCTCCTGAGTGGTAGGCCGGTCGCAGTTCGCGCCGACCCCGGCGATCTCTTCGTGACACCCGGCGGCAGTGGCGATTGCTCCCAGGCTGTCCCCTGCAACCTGCAGACGGCCTTGAGCACGGCGAGCGACGGCGACAGCATCTACCTGGCGCAGGGCACCTACACCGGCAGCGGCGGGGCGGTCGTCACGATTGCCCAGAGCATCGCCCTCCACGGCGGCTGGGACGGCGCTCCCAGCGGCCCGGTGGTGCGCGATCCAGAGGCCAGCCGACTATCCTGGACGGCGAGGGCGCGCGGCGGGTGGTATACATCACCGGTGCCATCACGCCATTGGTGGAGGGCTTCACTATTACGGGTGGCGACGCGGCAGGGTTGGGAGGAGATGAGGCTTCCAACGAGGCAGGCGGCGGCCTCTACTTGGATGAGTGCGAAGCCAACGTCGCTGATAACCAGGTGTTCGACAACATCGCCTCGTCCAGCACCCCTGCCTACGGTGGGGGCATCTACGTCAACGGCGGGGGCGGGGTGATGCAGAGCAACGTTATCACCGGCAACTGGGCAGTTGTCTTCACGGTCGGCGAGTGGACCTATGGCGGCGGGATGGTCACTTGGGATAGCGAGGTTCTTGTGCAGGACAACCTCATCGCCGACAACGCAGCGGCCTCTGGGATCAATGCCCGAGGCGTGGGGGGCGGGGTCTACGTCTGGGGAGGCACCCCCCGTTTCGTCAGGAACCAGGTTCTGAGCAACACTACAGGTAGCGTCGGCACGGATTTGGGGTCCGGCGGTGGCTTTGCCTTTTCGGGCGCCAACCCGTGGCTGGAGCGCAATACCATTCTGGACAACTGAGCTGTCGGTGCGACCGGTGGCACCGGAGGAGGGGTGCGCGTGGCTTGGTGCCACACCTTCACGTTGACCAACAACATCATCGCGCGCAACGGAGCGAGCACGGTCGGCAGTGAGGCGGCGATTGTGACCAGTGGGGACATTGCGGGGGGGGGCGGATGGCGCATAATACCTTCGTGGACAACCTGGAGGGCGACGGAGTTGGCGTCCACGTTGATACGGGAAGCACTGTGCTGCTCTACAACAACATCGTCGTCGGCCGCTCCGTGGGCATCACCAACGCCGACATAGACGGTAGCAGTGTCGAGGCCGACTACACCTTGTTCGAGGGCAACGGGATGGACTACGGCCCTGGGGTAGACAGCAGCTATGAGATCCCTGGCCCGGCGATGCTTCTGACAGATTACCATCTGGGGAGCGGTTCAGGCGCGATGAACACGGCCGTCACCCTGCCCTGGGTCACCAGGGACATAGACGGCGATCGGCGGCCCATCGGTACTGGCTGTGACATTGGAGCCGATGAGTACGTTGCGCACGTCTGCGTACCGTTGGCACTGAGGGGAAGATAGCGCGAGTTCTACAGTTGACGCTTCCAGGCGGGCGTATACAATGCGAGTGGATTCCAGCGAAAGGAGGCCACGAGCATGGAAAGAGAGGCGCTGCAGGAGAAGATCAAGGCACTGGCGCGGACGGTGGACGGCACGCGGGTCATTGGGCTGCCGCAGGTGCACGGGCTGGCGGATGCGTTTGGCCCGGTGCGAGAGGTGGAGCTGGCGGCGCTGGACTGCGGGGTGGTTCCGTCTCGATATGCGCGCAACCTGGGCACAGTCGGCCTGGAGGGCCAGCGGAAGCTCCTTGAAGCAACTGCCGGGGTGGTGGGGCTGGGCGGACTGGGAGGATACGTAGTGGAGGCGCTGGCGCGGATGGGCGTGGGAACGCTGATCCTGATCGATGGGGACGTCTTCGAGGACCACAACCTGAACCGACAGCTGCTGGGAACGGTCGATAACCTGGGGGTGGAGAAGGCCTACGCGGCGTGTCAGCGGGTCGGGCAGGTGAACGCGGCGGTGGAGGCGATCTGTCACGTGGAGACGGTGACCCGCGAGAACCTTCCCGATCTCCTGGTCGTAGCCGACGTGGTGGTGGACGCGCTGGACCGCCTGCCGACGCGGTTGACGCTTCAGGATGGCCTCCAGGAGTTGGGGATCCCGATGGTGCATGGGAGCATCGCCGGGTTCCTGGGGCAGGTGACCACCATCTTGCCCGAAGATCCAGGCCTGCACGCTCTCTACGGCGACGGAGACGGGCTCCCTGAGCAAGGGCTGGAGTCGGAGCTAGGGACGCCAGCGGCGACCCCAATGGCGGTGGCGGCGTGGGAGGCTCAGGAGGTGGTGAAGCTGCTCACCGGACAGGGGGAGCTGCTGCGCAACCGGCTGCTCGTGATGGACATGGCGTCGGGCGCGTCTCGCATCCTGCAGCTCGGCTGAAGACGCTCCGTCAGGTCGAGGTTGGGCGGCGGAGTGGGAACCCCTGAGCGAGCTCAATGATAGCGACGGTGCCGAAGGCGGCCGCGTAGAGGAGCAAGAACGGTACCATAGCCGGTTGACCAGCTCGATAGGCGACGGCCGTGGCCAGCAGCGCGTAGATCGCCAGGCCGGACTCGCCGATGACGGTGGCGTCGACGCGGAGGCGGTAGGCGCTGTCGAGCCAGTGATCGGCTTTCCCTTCCACGCGGAACTTGGGTGTGCGAGCGAAGGTGCCACCCCAGCGGGTGAGACCGCGCCAGGTGGCCACCGCGTTGTTCCACGCGATACCGATTCCGACCAGGATCAAGAGCGGAAGGGTTACAAGGCGCCTGGTCCAGTCGCGGTGGAGCCACCGCTGCGAGATGACGTAGATGAGGAGGGGGCCCAGACCCATCGCCAGCCCCACGTTACCGACGGAGGGCGGCTCGACACCCAGGAGCAGCATAGGGAGCGTCACCACGAGCAGGAGGACCATGAGGGTGTGGGCCAGATACCCGCTCAGGTGGAGCAGGGCCATTCCCTTCTGGACGACGGTCAGGCGTCGGCTGTGGACGATGGGCGCGATCAGCTTGCGAAGCGTCTGGATCGACCCTTGTGTCCAGCGGGCTTGCTGCCGTTTGAAGGCGGCCATCTGAGGCGGCAGCTCCGCCGGAGCGTCGACCGACGGCAGGTAGAGGGTCTCCCACCCGTCCAGCTGGGCCCGGTAGCTGAGGTCGAGATCCTCAGATAAGGTCTGGGCGGTCCATCCTCCGCTTTCCTCTATGCACCGCTTGCGCCACACGCCGGCGGTCCCATTGAAGTTCATCAAGAGGCCGGAGCGGTCCCGGGCGGTCTGCTCGACGACGAAGTGGCCGTCGAAGGCCATCGCCTGAGCGCGGGTAAACGACGAGTAGTCGGCGTTTAGATGGGACCAGCGGGTCTGGACCAAGCCGAGGTCTGGACGGTCGAGGAAATAGGGCACGGTGCGGAGGAGGAAATCGGGGCGGGGGCGGAAGTCAGCGTCGAAGATGGCGACGTAGTCGCCTCGAGCCTGTCGAAGGCCCCAGGCGAGCGCCCCGGCCTTGAACCCCTGGCGGTCGGAGCGGCGCAGGACT